>NZ_JADDTS010000035.1:0-72793 GCF_015159675.1 Enterobacter cloacae complex sp. S2 | reverse complement strand
TGCCCATACAGATTGTCTGATAAATTGTTAAAGAGCAGTGCCGCTACGTTTTCGCTGCGGCGCGGGGTGTGCATATTACGCTTTCCCGCTTCAGAGTCAAGCGTTTATTTTGCTTTTCTCTGCTGACCCGGCGGCGTGTGTGCCGTTGTTCCGTGTCAGTGGAGGCGCATTATAGGGAGTTCTTCTGAAGTGACAAGCACTAAATACAAAATACTTTTCGTTCGCTCACTTTTCAAACTCAACGCTTATTTAACCCGCGAATCGTCCGTTAAACGTGCAATTTCACGGGCAAAACTGGCCACTTGATCCCAGTCGGTATAAACCACTTCTTTACGCGTATCCGTTTCCCCGCCCGTCATCTTCATGATCAGGCGGATCATAAAGCGGTCATACCAGCGGTAACGCGGGTAACGCAGCGCGCCCGCAAAGACAGAACAGATATCGGGCTGCCATGGCGAGCTCAGCAAAAACTTGCGCGTATAGCTGTTAGTCTGCGGTGTACGCTTCTCTGCTTTACGGGCAACCAGGTTGACCGAGTAAAACGCGCCGGGCAGCTTAGCGAGCTCCGCCGTATGCTTTTTCACAAAGCGATCCAGCGCCGGATGGAAATGACCGTAACGAATTGAAGCGCCAATGACCACACGGTCGTAATCCTGCCAGGCAATCTGTTCAGTGCGATTCAGGTTCACCACATCAGAATAAATGCCCAGCTCTTTGAGTTCAGAAGCCAGATATGAAGCAATCTCACGCGTTTGCCCATCACGCGTTGAGAAAAGAATTAACGTTTTCACCAATGTCTCCTTACTCACGCCAGAATGTTGGGGTAAACAGCACCAGCAGCGTAAAGACCTCAAGACGACCAAACAGCATATTGGCGATTAAGATCCACTTTGCCACCGGGTTCATACTGGCGAAATTATCCGCCACGACACCCAGCCCCGGCCCCAGGTTGTTTAACGTTGCCACCACAGAGGCGAAGGCAGAGAAATCATCCACGCCCGTGGCGATAATCGCCAGCATACTGACAATAAAGACCAGCGCATAAGCGGAGAAGAATCCCCACACCGCTTCGAGGATACGCTCCGGCAGTGCACGATTGCCCAGCTTGATGCTGTAAACCGCATTCGGGTGGACGAGACGTTTAAGTTCACGGTTCCCCTGCTTGAACAGCAGCAGAATACGGATCACCTTCAGGCCGCCGCCCGTCGACCCGGCACAGCCGCCGATAAACGCAGAGCACAACAGCAGCACCGGCAGGAACAGCGGCCAACGCGCAATACTGTCCGTGGTGAAACCGGCGGTTGTCGCCATCGATACCACCTGGAAGAAGGCCTGGTTCAGGGTCGTGACCGCCGAGTTATAGACATCGTGGAACCATAGTACCAGGGTACAGATGATCACCAGGGTCAACTGGACGCCAATAAACATCCGGAATTCCGGGTCGCGCCAGTACACCTTCAGGCTCCGGCCGCTAAGCAACGAGAAGTGTAGACCGTAGTTACAGCCTGAGATCAGCAAAAAGATGGCAATGATGGTATTGATCGTCGGGCTGTCGAAGTACCCGACGCTGGCATCGTGGGTGGAGAACCCGCCGATAGCGATAGTGGCAAAGCTGTGCCCGATGGCATCAAACGCAGGCATCCCGGCAAACCACAGCGCCAGCGCGCAGGCCACCGTCAGCAGGACATAAATAAGCCAAAGGGTTTTCGCCGTCTCCGCAATACGCGGGCGCATCTTGTTATCTTTCAACGGGCCAGGCATTTCAGCCCGGTAAAGCTGCATCCCCCCGACGCCCAGAATCGGCAGGATAGCCACCGCCAGCACGATGATCCCCATACCGCCGAACCACTGGAGCATCTGCCGGTAAAAGAGAATTGCATGCGGGAGTGAATCCAGCCCCACAAGCGTGGTGGCCCCGGTGGTCGTTAATCCGGAGAACGATTCAAAAAACGCATCCGTGACGGTGAGATTCGGTTGTTCAGAGAAGATAAACGGCAGCGCACCCACGCTTCCCAGTACCGTCCAGAACAGGACCACGATCAGAAAACCCTCCCGGGATTTCAGTTCACCTTTCTCACGGCGGTTTGGCCACCACAGCAGGGAGCCAATCGTCAGCGCGACAAAAAAGGTTTGCGTAAATGCACGCCCCGCGCCGTCCCGGTAGATGAGCGCCACCAGTCCGGGAATGATCATTGTCCCGGAGAAAAGTATGACCAGCAATCCAACGATTCGGGTAATGGCACGAAAATGCATCTCTGCCGCTTCCTTAGGTATTCAAAATTGTGAGGTGGGGATTATTCTTCAATCGGCAGTAATTGCAATGAACCGCGACTAAAATCAGCGAGTTTTGCTGAAAAAGCAGCCAGTTCCGCCTGAGGAAGCGCCACGCGTAATTGCACCATTGCCTGATAATCACTGTGTGCGATGACGCCGTTAAACTGTTTAAGCAGTGCTTCGATACCCGATAGCTGGGCGTAATCGCATAACAAAGTATATTCCGTAAGTGGCGTTTTGCGGGTTGTTATCAGCAGATTAAGCGCCTGCTGGACACCCCCTCCGTAGGCTTTAACCAGCCCTCCGGTGCCTAACAAAATGCCCCCGTAGTAGCGGACCACGACGGCGGTGATTTCACCCACGCCGCTGCCCATCAACTGGGATAGCATCGGTTTTCCGGCCGTACCCGCCGGTTCACCGTCGTCAGAAAACCCGAGCTGCTGTGAGTCGTCTGGCGGCCCTGCGACCCACGCCACACAGTGATGGCGGGCATCGGGGTGCTGCGCGCGGACGGACTCGACGAACGCCTTCGCCGCCTCCACGCCGTCAGTATGCGCCAACAGCGTGATAAAGCGGCTTTTCTTGATTTCCTCAACAAAGGTGACCGGCTCGGCCGGTATCAGCCAGCTTTCCATCAGGCCAGCTTCAGATCTCGCGTCATGTTCTCGATGCTGTTCTCGTGAATAACCACGTTATCTTCGATACGAATGCCGCCATACGGCTTCAACGCTTCAATTTTCTCCCAGTTGAAGTGCTTGCTGAACTGCCCTTCGCGCCACGGCGCCAGCAGGGATTCAATAAAGTAGATACCCGGCTCGATGGTCAATACCATACGCGGCGCCAGAACGCGGGTGCAGCGCAGATAAGGATATTTAGACGGTGCCGCCAGGTGCGTACCGGTATCATCCTGCATAAAGCCCGCGACGTCATGAACCTGTAAACCCAGCGGGTGGCCGATACCGTGCGGCATAAATGGCCCGGTCAAATCGTTCTCAACCATCGCCTCTTCGCTCATGTCTTTGACAATCTGATGCTTACGCAGCAGTTTAGCGATGCGCTGATGGAACTGGATGTGATAATCCACGTAGCTGGTTCCGGCCTTCATGGTGCCAATCAGCGCCAGCTGTTCGTCGTTCACGTCTTTGATCAATTGCGCAAAATCAGTATCCGCATTCGCCGCCCAGGTACGGGTCAGGTCTGCCGCATAGCCATTGTACTCAGCCCCCGCGTCCAGCAGGAAGCTGCGCATCTCAGCCGGAACCTGATGATCCAGTTTGGTGTAGTGCAGAACCGAGGCATGTTCATTCAGCGCCACGATGTTGCTGTACGGCACGTCGGTATCGCGGTGGCCGGTCGCCGTCAGGTAGGCCTGATTGATATCGAACTCGCTCATACCGGACTGGAACGCTTCGTGCGCCGCACGGTGGCCATTCACCGCCGTTTTTTGCGCTTCACGCATGCAGTAAAGTTCGTAGTCGGTCTTGTAGGCGCGATAGTAGTGCAGATAATCCAGCACGCCTTTCGGGTTGAGTTTATCTGCCGGAATATCCAGACCCAGCGCACGCTCAGGAACCGGACCAATGTAGCCGATGTTCCCACGCGCCGCTGGCAACTGGCTGCCAATGCCGTCTGCTTTTGGCAGCGCAATCACGTCAATTTCTTCGGTCCAGAATGAGGTCGGCAGCGGCTCCACGTTGTGCCAGTAATCGACCGGCAGGTAGAACCACAGTTTCGGCTTGTTCACGCCATCCACCAGCAGCCAGCAATTTGGAACCTGCGTGACAGGCACCCAGGCTTTAAACTGCGGGTTAACCTTGAAGGGATAAGCGTGGTCATCAAGAAAAGTATTCATCAGCTCGCCGGAGTGGATCAGCAGGGCATCCAGCTTGAAGCGGGCCAGTACATCGCGGGTACGTTCCTGTAGGGTAACGATATGATTTTTATAAAGCGAAGCCAGTGAGTCCATCATTCTTCCTTTCGTTTTTTTGACCTCAAGTCATCGCATCTTAGCACACCTCACTCCGGCTGCGTGATTTCCACCGACCGTGATCAGCGCAGCAATTTCTTAATGACTAATTTGCATTTTATTAACATAAATTCCACACTCCGTTTCATCTGGTATGACCAGATCCAATTGCTGGATTCAGGAGACCGACATGCTCTACAAAGGCGACACCCTGTACGTAGACTGGCTGGAAGATGGCATTGCCGAACTGGTGTTCGATGCCCCCGGCTCAGTGAACAAGCTTGATACCGCGACGGTGGCCAGTCTTGGCCAGGCGCTGGATATACTTGAAAAGCAATCAGATTTAAAAGGGCTGCTGCTGCGCTCCAACAAAGCGGCCTTTATCGTTGGCGCGGATATCACCGAATTCCTGTCGCTGTTCCTGGTGCCCGAAGAGCAGCTGAGCCAGTGGCTGCACTTTGCGAACAGCGTCTTTAATCGTCTGGAAGATCTGCCTGTCCCGACCCTTTCTGCCGTTAACGGTTACGCGCTGGGCGGCGGCTGCGAATGCGTGTTAGCCACTGATTACCGTCTGGCGACCTCAGACCTGCGCATCGGCCTGCCGGAAACCAAACTGGGCATTATGCCGGGCTTTGGTGGCTCGGTGCGTATGCCGCGCATGTTGGGTGCCGACAGCGCGCTGGAAATCATTGCCGCAGGTAAAGATGTCGGCGCGGAACAGGCGCAGAAAATCGGTCTGGTGGACGGCGTGGTTAAGCCTGAAAAACTGATTGAAGGCGCTGTCGCCATACTGCGTCAGGCGATTAACGGCGATCTCGACTGGAAAGCCAAACGTCAGCCAAAGCTGGAGCCGTTGAAGCTCAGCAAAATTGAAGCCACCATGAGCTTCACCATCGCCAAGGGCATGGTGATGCAGACGGCGGGTAAACACTACCCGGCGCCGATCACGGCGGTGAAAACCATTGAAGCGGCAGCCCGTCTGGGCCGTGATGAAGCCCTGAAGCTGGAAAACCAGAGCTTTGTCCCGCTGGCGCACACCAACGAAGCCCGCGCGCTGGTTGGTATCTTCCTTAACGATCAGTTCGTGAAGGGCAAAGCCAAACAACTCACCAAAAACGTTGAAACGCCAAAACACGCGGCGGTACTCGGCGCGGGCATTATGGGTGGCGGCATCGCCTACCAGTCTGCATGGAAAGGCGTGCCGGTAGTGATGAAAGACATCAACGAGAAATCCCTGACGCTGGGCATGACCGAAGCGGCCAAGCTGCTGAATAAACAGCTTGAGCGCGGCAAAATTGACGGCCTGAAGCTTGCAGGCGTGATCTCCACCATCCAGCCAACGCTGGAATACAGCGGCTTTGAGCGCGTGGACGTGGTGGTTGAAGCGGTCGTTGAGAATCCGAAAGTCAAAAAAGCAGTGCTGGCCGAAACGGAAGAGAAGGTGCGTCCTGAGACCGTACTGGCCTCTAACACCTCCACCATTCCTATCAGCGAACTGGCGAGCGTGCTGAAGCGTCCGGAAAACTTCTGCGGGATGCACTTCTTTAACCCGGTGCATCGCATGCCGCTGGTCGAAGTGATCCGTGGGGAAAAAACCTCCGACGAAACCATCGCCAAAGTGGTGGCGTGGGCGAGCAAGATGGGCAAAACGCCAATCGTCGTTAACGACTGCCCGGGCTTCTTCGTTAACCGCGTGCTGTTCCCGTACTTCGCCGGTTTCAGCCAGCTGCTGCGCGACGGCGCAGACTTCCGCAAAATCGACAAAGTGATGGAAAAACAGTTCGGCTGGCCGATGGGCCCGGCGTATCTGCTGGACGTTGTCGGCATCGACACTGCCCATCACGCGCAGGCGGTGATGGCGGCGGGCTTCCCGCAGCGCATGCAGAAAGATTATCGCGACGCCATTGACGCCCTGTTCGACGCCAACCGCTTTGGGCAGAAAAACGGTCTGGGCTTCTGGCGCTATAAAGAAGACAGCAAAGGCAAACCGAAGAAAGAAGAAGATCCGGCGGTGGATGGCCTGCTGGCCGACGTCAGTCAGCCAAAACGCGACTTCACTGACGATGAGATCATCGCCCGGATGATGATCCCGATGATCAACGAAGTGGTACGTTGCCTCGAAGAAGGCATTATCGCCAGCCCGGCAGAAGCGGATATGGCGCTGGTGTACGGCCTCGGCTTCCCTCCGTTCCACGGCGGCGCGTTCCGTTGGCTGGATACGCTCGGCAGCGCTCGCTATCTCGATATGGCTCAGCAATATCAGCACCTCGGTCCGCTTTATGAGGTGCCGGAAGGTCTGCGTAACAAAGCGCGCCATAACGAACCCTACTATCCAGCAGTTGAGCCAGCCCGTCCGGTTGGCACGCTGAAAACGGCTTAAGGAGTCACAATGGAAAAGGTTGTCATTGTTGATGCGATTCGCACCCCGATGGGCCGTTCAAAAGGCGGTGCATTCCGTAACGTGCGTGCGGAAGATCTCTCGGCGCACCTGATGCGTAGCCTGCTGGCGCGTAACCCGGCGCTGGACCCTGCTGCGCTGGACGATATTTACTGGGGCTGCGTCCAGCAGACGCTGGAGCAGGGTTTCAACATCGCCCGTAACGCGTCTCTGCTGGCGGAGATCCCGCATTCGGTTCCAGCGGTCACCGTCAACCGTCTTTGCGGCTCGTCGATGCAGGCGCTGCACGACGCGGCACGGATGATCATGACCGGCGATGCGCAGGCCTGTCTGGTGGGCGGCGTGGAGCACATGGGCCACGTGCCGATGAGCCACGGGGTCGATTTCCATCCGGGCATGAGCCGCAACGTGGCGAAAGCCGCCGGTATGATGGGCCTGACCGCCGAGATGCTCTCCCGTCTGCACGGCATCAGCCGTGAAATGCAGGATGCCTTTGCCGCGCGCTCGCATGCCCGCGCCTGGGCCGCCACGCAGTCTGGTGCCTTTAAAAATGAGATCATCCCAACCGGCGGTCACGACGCAGACGGCGTACTGAAGCAGTTCAGCTACGACGAAGTTATCCGTCCTGAAACCACTGTTGAAGCGCTTTCTACCCTGCGTCCGGCGTTTGATCCGGTCACCGGCACGGTAACGGCGGGCACCTCGTCTGCCCTGTCCGACGGTGCCGCCGCCATGTTAGTGATGAGCGAAAGCCGCGCCCGCGAATTAGGCCTGACGCCACGCGCCCGCGTGCGTTCGATGGCAGTCGTGGGCTGCGATCCTTCCATCATGGGTTACGGTCCGGTCCCGGCGTCAAAACTGGCGCTGAAAAAAGCGGGGCTGAGCGCAAGTGATATCGACCTCTTTGAGATGAACGAAGCGTTCGCCGCGCAGATCCTGCCGTGCATTAAAGATCTGGGGCTGATGGATCAGATCGACGAGAAGATTAACCTCAATGGCGGCGCGATAGCCCTCGGTCACCCGCTGGGCTGCTCCGGGGCGCGTATCAGCACCACGCTGATCAACCTGATGGAACGCAAAGATGCCCAGTTCGGACTGGCGACGATGTGTATCGGGTTGGGTCAGGGGATCGCGACGGTGTTTGAGAGAGTGTAAATGTAAATAAGGAAAAGTATCTTAAAGCCAATGACGTCAGAACAAGGCGGCAAGCGAGCGAATCCCGATGAGCTTACATTAGTAAGTGATTCGGGTGAACGAGCGCAGCCAACGCAGTTATGGCGCCATTGGCGAAGAGAGACAGTTTAGTTGCCGTTCTTCCCGCCTGTCAGGGGCGGGTTTTTTACATTATTGCAGCAGCGAAATATCCGCCACGCGCAGGAACAGCTCACGCAGTTTCTCAAGCATCGAGAGACGGTTAATACGCAGCTCTTTATCTTCCACATTCACCATCACCTTCTCGAAGAAGGCATCGATGACATCACGTAGCTCCGCCAGCTCCACCAGTGCTTCCTGGTAGCGACCTTCCGCGAAATACGGCTCCAGCTTGTCGCGTAGCACCACAACCTGCATCGCCAGAGAAATCTCTTCCGGCTCTTTCAGGGTTGCAGCGTTTACGCGTTCGTTCAGCGTCTCGTCGGATTTCGCGAGGATGTTGGATACACGCTTGTTGGCCGCGGCCAGCGCAGACGCCGCTTCCAGCGTACGGAAGTGGGATACCGCCTTCATACGCGCATCGAAATCTGCCGGACGGGTCGGACGACGCGCCAGCACCGCCTGAATGGTATCAACGGAGTAACCTTCGTCCTGATACCACGCACGGAAACGACCGAGCATAAAGTCGATAACATCATCCACAACCTTCGCGTTGGTCAGCTTATCGCCGTACAGACGGACCGCTTCTTCGGTCAGCGTTTGCAGATCGAGATTGAGGTTCTTCTCTACGATGATGCGCAGCACGCCCAGCGCAGCACGACGCAGCGCAAACGGGTCTTTGTCGCCTTTCGGATGCTGACCGATACCGAAGATACCCGCCAGGGTGTCCATCTTATCGGCAATCGCCACGGCGCAGGCAACCGGGTTAGACGGCAGATCGTCACCGGCAAAGCGCGGCTGATACTGCTCGTTCAGGGCCACAGCCACGTCTTCCGCTTCGCCGTCATGACGCGCGTAGTGCATGCCCATCACGCCCTGGGTGTCGGTAAATTCGAACACCATGTTGGTCATCAGGTCGCACTTGGAGAGCAGGCCCGCGCGGGTAGCGTGGTTAACGTCGGCGCCAATTTCACGGGCAATCCAGCCGGACAGCTCCGCGATACGGTCAGTCTTGTCGCGCAGCGTACCCAGCTGCTGCTGGAAGAGTACGGTTTGCAGACGCGGCAGGTTATCTTCCAGACGTTTTTTACGGTCGGTGTTGAAGAAGAACTCGGCGTCCGCCAGACGTGGACGCACCACTTTCTCGTTACCGGAGATAATCTGGCTCGGATCTTTCGATTCGATGTTCGCGACGAAGATGAAGTTTGGCAGCAGCTGGCCGTCGTTGGCGTAAACCGGGAAGTACTTTTGGTCACCCTTCATGGTGTACACCAGCGCTTCAGCCGGAACGGCCAGGAATTTCTCTTCGAATTTCGCGGTCAGCACAACCGGCCATTCGACCAGAGAGGTCACTTCTTCCAGCAGGCTATCGCTCAGATCGGCATTACCGCCAATTTTGCGCGCCGCTTCTTCGGCGTCAGCTTTGATTTTGGCTTTACGCTGTTCGTAGTCAGCAATGACCTTACCGCGCTCCAGCAGGATCTGCGGGTACTGATCAGCATTGTCGATGGTGAACTCCGGCTCGCCCATAAAGCGGTGGCCGCGGATCACGCGATCGGACGCCACGCCCAGAATGGTCGCCGGAATAACGGTATCGCCCAGCAGCAGGGTCACGGTGTGAACCGGACGCACAAAGTGAACGTCAGACGCGCCCCAGCGCATCAGCTTAGGAATCGGCAGCTTAGCCAGCGAGGTCGCAATCATATCTGGCAGCAGCGCTTCCGCGCTTTCGCCTTTCACATGGGCACGATACAGCAGCCATTCACCTTTGTCGGTGGTCAGACGTTCGGCCTGATCGACGGTGATACCGCAGCCGCGCGCCCAGCCTTCAGCCGCTTTGCTCGGCTTGCCTTCCGCGTCGAACGCCTGGGCAATGGCCGGGCCACGTTTTTCAACTTCGCGATCCGGCTGGGACGCCGCCAGGTTTGCCACTTTCAGCGCCAGACGACGCGGCGCAGCAAACCACTCAATTTTACCGTGCGCCAGGCCAGCGTTATCCAGCTCAGCAGTGACGTTCGCAGCGAAAGATTCAGCCAGGCTGCGCAGGGCTTTTGGTGGCAGCTCTTCAGTGCCGATTTCCACCAGGAAAGTTTTCTCAGACATGGCCGCCTCTTATTTGTTTCGGTTGCACATCGGGAAGCCAAGGGCTTCACGGGACGCGTAGTAAGCTTCAGCAACGGCTTTGGTCAGGGTACGAATACGCAGAATGTAGCGCTGACGTTCAGTCACGGAGATCGCTTTGCGGGCATCCAGCAGGTTGAAGCTGTGGGCAGCCTTCAGAATACGCTCGTAGGCAGGCAGAGGCAGCGGAGTCTCCAGCGCCAGCAGCTGCTGGGCTTCTTTCTCGTACTGCTCGAAGCAGGTGAACAGGAAGTCCACGTCCGCGTATTCGAAGTTATAGGTGGATTGCTCCACTTCGTTCTGATGGAACACGTCGCCGTAGGTGGTTTTACCCAGCGGGCCGTCACTCCAGACCAGGTCGTAAACGCTGTCTACGCCCTGAATGTACATGGCCAGACGTTCCAGACCATAGGTGATTTCGCCGGTGATCGGTTTACATTCCAGACCGCCAACCTGCTGGAAGTAGGTGAACTGGGTCACTTCCATGCCGTTCAGCCACACTTCCCAACCCAGACCCCAGGCACCCAGCGTTGGGTTTTCCCAGTTATCTTCCACGAAACGAATGTCGTGAATGGTCGGATCCATACCCAGCTCTTTCAGTGACCCGAGGTACAGTTCCTGAATATTGTCAGGTGATGGCTTAATCACCACCTGGAACTGATAGTAGTGCTGCAAACGGTTCGGGTTTTCGCCGTAACGGCCATCGGTCGGACGACGGGATGGCTGAACATAGGCGGTCGCCATTGGCTCTGGCCCTAACGCGCGCAGGCTGGTCATCGGGTGTGAGGTGCCTGCGCCAACTTCCATGTCCAAAGGTTGAACAATGGTGCAGCCCTGACGAGCCCAGTAATCCTGTAAGGTCAGGATCAGGCCCTGGAAGGTCTTGGTATCAAACTTTTGCATAGTATTTCGTGCTGGATACGTGTGGTTTTAAATGGAAGGGATCAGTATACCCGCTGGCTGCAAGATATACAGTACGAAACGGGGTTGTTTAGGGAAAATTGGGGAATAAGCCCTACAGCCAGAACCTGCGAAGGCTCTGGTTGCTGCTTATACGAGCAATTTAGCGCATTGAGAGATGTAAAAACTGGCCGTCTGCATCAAAAGAGCAGACAAAGCCCTCTTTACGCGCCGTATAGCCTTTCAGTTCATAGCTGCCCTGAAAGCGCTCGAAGCCGTTAATATGAATTTTCTGTGCTTCGGAATTATAGCGGTGAGCCGCCTGATCCCTGCACAGCTGTTCCATATTCAGGGAACGCTCCGGGCTCATTTTCCCCTGCTGCGCTTTTTGGACTGGAGCCTCCTGAGAAGCACTGCACCCTGCTAATAAAAGCAGCAGAAAGAGTGACGCCCCACGCTTCATCATCATTTTTATTACCGCCCTGGTCAGTGGCTGTTATTTTTAGTAGCAACACGTTTATAGATTAATGTTCAACATTCTGCGAATCTCGCCAGCTCCCGACAAGACAGCCTGGCTAAACTCAGAATTTTCCAAGGGAAAAGTTTTACGCAATCGCAGTCACACTTTCTTTATCAGGAATACAGAGGAACTGATGCAGTCAAAAATTAACTGGATTGATAACCTGCGGGGAATAGCCTGTCTGATGGTGGTGATGATCCACACTACGACCTGGTATGTCACGAACGCGCACAGTATCAGCCCTGTTAACTGGGATGTCGCCAATATTCTGAACTCAGCCTCACGCGTGAGCGTCCCGCTGTTCTTTATGATTTCCGGTTTTCTCTTTTTTGGCGAGCGTAGCGCGCAGCCGAGACATTTCATCCGTATTGTCTCCTGTTTGCTGTTTTACAGCGCCATTTCGCTGCTCTATATCATCCTGTTCACTTCAATTAATGCTGAACGTTCCCTGCTCAATTTGTTGCAAAAACCAGTGTTCTATCATCTGTGGTTTTTCTTCGCGATAATGGTTATCTATCTGGTTTCGCCGTTAATTCAGGTAAAAAACGTTAGCGGTAAAATGCTGCTGGCCTTGATGGTAATAATCGGGATCGTGGCAAACCCGAATACCGTCTCACAGAAAATTGATGGCTTTGAATGGCTGCCCGTTAACCTCTATATCAACGGCGATACGTTTTATTACGTGCTGTACGGCATGCTGGGGCGCGCCATCGGCATGATGGAGACGCAAAAGAGAGGAATAAACTGGCTTTGCGCGGCAGCATTTATCGCCGGTGTGTTTATTATCTCTCGAGGGACGCTGCACGAGCTGCAATGGCGCGGAAACTTTGCCGATACCTGGTATCTCTACTGCGGGCCGATGGTCTTTATCTGCGCGGTTTCGCTGCTGACTCTGGTTAAAAACACCCTGAATACCCGCCCGCTTCCGGTGCTGGGGTTTATCTCTCGCCACTCGCTGGGCATTTACGGTTTTCACGCGCTGGTGATCCACGCCCTGCGCACCCGCGGCGTTGAGCTTAAAAGCTGGCCGGTGCTGGATATTGTCTGGATATTTACCGTTACGCTGGTTGTCAGCCTGCTGCTCTCAATGCTGCTGCAACGCATCGATACACGCAGGTTTGTGAGCTAACCCGGTTGAAGGCTGGCAGGCCGGGTAAGCGTTAGCGCCACCCGGCTCCTGTTTATGACATTAGCGGTAAAAGCTGCTGATAGATTTTGCGGAAAACGTCTCGTCTTTCAGCGTAGCGAGCATGATTTTTCGCATCAGGACGATGCTGCTGTTCAAGCGGCAACTGGGGCAAAAGCTGGGGCAGTGGTTTATCCCGGTTCAGCGCAATTTGCGCCAGCCGTGCCGCACCGAGCGCCGGACCAACATCTCCCCCAGTACGATAGTCCAGCTGCAACCCGCTGATATCAGAAAGCATTTGCCGCCAGTAGCTGCTTCGTGCCCCGCCGCCAATTAACGTAATGCTGGATGGCGTCAAGCCACAGTCATGCACGACATCCATGCCGTCCGCCAGCGCATAGCCGACCCCTTCAAGCACCGCGCGTGCCAGCTCTGCCGGGCCGTGCTGATGGGTAAGGCCGAAGAAGACCCCTTTCGCTTCCGGGTTGTTATGCGGCGTCCGCTCGCCTGAAAGGTACGGTAAAAACCAGACCGCACCGACAGTATCATCCGCCTGCTGTGCCGCTGCGATAAGCGCCGGGACGTCCGCCATTCCGGTCAGCTTTGCCGCCCAGTCGAGGCAGGATGCCGCGCTCAGCATCACCGACATCAAATGCCATTTATCCGGCAACGCGTGGCAGAAGCTGTGTACGGCGCTTTCAGGGTTACTACGATAGCCGTCACTGACCGCAAAATAGACGCCGGAAGTGCCGAGCGAGAGCATGGCCTGTCCTGTCTCCACCATCCCCACGCCGACCGCACCCGCCGCATTATCGCCGCCGCCGGCAACGACAGGTACGGCTGGCATATTCCAGCGTTCAGCAACAGAAGGCTGCAAAGCGCCCGTGATATCACTGCCTTCAAACAGCGCAGGCATATGATCGCGCGTCAGCTGGCAGGCATCCAGCATCGCTTCGCTCCAGTCCCGTTTCGCCACGTCGAGCCACATCGTGCCCGCGGCGTCAGACATGTCGCTGGCAAAATCCCCCGTCATGCGAAAACGCAGGTAGTCTTTCGGCAACAGAACCTTCGCCACCTGACGAAAAATCTCAGGCTCATGGAGCTGCACCCACAGGAGTTTTGGCGCGGTAAAACCGGGCATCATCAGATTGCCCGTAATCTCGCGGGACGCAGGCACACGCTCCTCAAGGATCGCGCACTCTTCCGCACAGCGGCCATCGTTCCAGAGAATAGCCGGGCGCAGAACGCGATGCTGGCTATCCAGCAGCGTGGCGCCATGCATTTGCCCGGCAATGCCCAGCGCTTTCACGTCGCGCAGGCTGTGCTGCTCACCTAAGGCTTTCATCGCGCGGTCCGTCGCCTGCCACCACTGCTCCGGATCTTGTTCCGACCAAAGTGGCTGCGGGCGTGAAACCTGCAACTTTTCAGTCTGCGTGGCTAACACATCGCCCTGCTCGC
The DNA here is from genome assembly GCF_015159675.1 of Enterobacter cloacae complex sp. S2. Taxonomy (NCBI): domain Bacteria; kingdom Pseudomonadati; phylum Pseudomonadota; class Gammaproteobacteria; order Enterobacterales; family Enterobacteriaceae; genus Enterobacter; species Enterobacter cloacae complex sp. S2. Next base: position 58,719 of record NZ_JADDTS010000035.1, on the reverse strand, counting down.
TTAACAGGATGGCTTTCACCCCCGACGTGCCAAGATCGATCCCGATATACATGTGGTGACTCCTTTGACAGAAATGCCCGGCGGCGCTGCGCTTACCGGGCATGAATGCTGTTATTTATCGAACAGGTAGTGATTGACCAGGTTTTCCAGCAGTTCCTGATGGCCGCTCTGATGCTGCGGTGCCAACTGATGCTGTTCAGCGTACTTCGCGATCTCCGCAAGCGATAACTGACCTTTCAAAATTTGCTGGCCCAGCTCACTGTTCCAGCCGCTGTAGCGCTTCGCCACGCGCTTATCCAGCTCACCGTCTTCAATCATACGGGCCGCCACCTTCAGCGCCAGCGCCATGGTGTCCATCGCGCCAATATGCCCGTAGAACAAATCGTATTTATCGGTGCTCTGGCGACGCACTTTGGCGTCGAAGTTCAGGCCGCCGGTGGTGAAACCGCCCGCTTTGATGATTTCGTACATCACCAGCGCATTCTCTTCGACGCTGTTCGGGAACTGGTCGGTATCCCAGCCCAGCTGCGGATCGCCGCGGTTCGCATCCACCGATCCGAAGATGCCCAGCGCAATCGCAGAGGCGATTTCGTGATGGAACGAGTGGCCCGCCAGCGTGGCGTGGTTAGCCTCAATGTTCACTTTGATCTCTTTTTCCAGACCAAACTGCTTCAGGAAGCCATACACGGTGGCGACATCGTAGTCGTACTGATGCTTGGTTGGCTCCTGTGGTTTTGGCTCAATCAGCAGCGTACCGCGGAAGCCGATTTTGTGCTTGTGGTCCACAACCATCTGCATAAAGCGCCCAATCTGCTCACGCTCCTGGCGCAGGTCAGTATTCAGCAGCGTTTCATAGCCTTCACGACCGCCCCAGAGAACGTAGTTCTCACCGCCCAGCTGATGCGTGGCGTTCATCGCAGTCACGACCTGGGTTGCCGCCCAGCTGAAGACTTCCGGGTCCGGGTTGGTTGCCGCGCCCGCGCCATAGCGAGGGTTGGTAAAGCAGTTAGCCGTACCCCAGAGCAGCTTCACGCCGCTTTGCTGCTGTTTTTCAGCCAGCACGTCGACCATCTGCGCAAAATTGTTCAGATACTCTTTCAGCGACGCCCCTTCCGGCGACACGTCCACATCGTGGAAACAGTAGTACGGCACGTTCAGCTTATGGAAGAACTCGAACGCGACGTCGGCTTTACGCTTCGCCAGCTCAATGGCCTCGCCCGGCTGTTGCCATGGACGGTCAAAAGAGCCCACGCCGAACATATCGGCACCGTTCCAGCAGAAGGTGTGCCAGTAGCAGGCGGCAAAGCGCAAGTGATCTTCCATGCGCTTACCCAGCACCAGCTCATCCGGGTTGTAGTGACGAAATGCTAAAGGATTGGTCGTTTTCGTGCCTTCGAAACGAACGCGATCGAGTTGGTCGAAATAAGCTTGCATATTGAGCTCCATAATCAGGGTATGCGGCGTGGTCTTGCTTCTGGAGTAATAGTGAATAGACATTGGAGGTTGCTCAATTACGTTATTTCACACTGCTATTGAGAGAATGCGCAATTGTGCGCTGGCTCGCAAAATAATGTGCAGACAAACTATTTTTCGGCGCGCATTCCAGAATCAAATGTAATTAATAGGTTACGCTTTTTAAAATCCGATCGCGGTCATAAATTCAGAAATAAACCAAATATCGTAATGAGAAGATAAAAATCTGTAATTGCCAGCAGGCCTTTCCACGTTAAAAATTTGCTGCGTCTCAGCAGTGAATGTTTCTTTTATCTCAGCTACACATACCCCTACAAAAAGGCCTAATAATTATGAAGATAAAGAACCTGACCCTAACGCTCTGCACTACTCTCCTGCTTGCAAGCTTTGCCGGCCACGCCAAAGAAGTCAAAATCGGCATGGCGATTGATGACTTACGCCTGGAGCGCTGGCAAAAAGATCGCGATATCTTTGTTAAAAAAGCGGAATCTCTCGGTGCGGAGGTGTTCGTTCAGTCCGCTAACGGCAACGAAGAGACGCAAATGTCGCAAATTGAGAATATGATCAACCGTGGCGTCGATGTGCTGGTCATTATCCCGTATAACGGCCAGGTATTAAGCAACGTGGTGAAAGAAGCAAAACAGGAAGGCATAAAAGTCCTGGCTTATGACCGCATGATTAATAATGCGGATATTGATTATTATATTTCGTTCGACAATGAAAAGGTGGGTGAATTACAGGCTAAAAGCTTGATCGCAAAAGTGCCTCAAGGGAATTATTTCCTGATGGGCGGCTCGCCTGTGGATAACAACGCCAAACTGTTCCGTCAGGGACAAATGAAAGTGCTGAAGCCGTATATCGACGAGGGCAAAATTAAAGTCGTCGGCGACCAGTGGGCTGACGGCTGGTTACCGGAAAACGCGCTGAAAATTATGGAAAACGCGTTGACCGCAAATAACAACAAAATCGATGCAGTGGTGGCCTCTAACGACGCCACTGCGGGGGGCGCCATTCAGGCGCTGAGCGCGCAGGGTCTGGCCGGGAAAGTCGCTATTTCCGGACAGGACGCCGACCTTGCGGGTGTAAAACGCATTATCGCGGGTACCCAGACTATGACGGTCTATAAGCCCATTACCGAGCTTGCCAATACGGCCGCCGAAATTGCCGTTGAGCTGGGAAATGGCCAGCAACCTAAAGCAGACGCGACGTTAAATAACGGCCTGAAAGACGTGCCAGCTCGCCTGCTTACCCCTATCGAAGTCAACAAAGAGAATATTGACGCCACGGTGGTGAAAGACGGTTTCCATAAGAAGAGTGAACTGTAATCCAGCGCAGCCCCTGCCCGGCGGGGGCGCATCGACCTGCCCTGTTCATCTGTCGGGCTATGCGGAGCAGTTATGTCTTATTTACTTGAAATGAAAAGCATCACCAAAGCCTTCGGGGCGGTGAAAGCGGTCGACAACGTAAGCCTGCGGCTGAACCCCGGCGAAGTGATGTCGCTGTGCGGCGAAAACGGCTCGGGGAAATCCACGCTGATGAAGGTGCTGTGCGGGATCTATCCGCACGGCAGCTACGAGGGCGAAATCGTCTTTGCCGGTGAGGTGCTTCAGGCCACGCACATTCGTGATACCGAACGTAAAGGCATCGCTATCATTCACCAGGAGCTGGCGCTGGTGAAGCACCTTACCGTGCTGGAAAATATCTTTCTTGGGGTCGAACTCTCGCGCCACGGCGTACTGGATTACGACACCATGACGCTGCGCTGCGAAAAACTGCTGGCCCAGGTGAGTCTCGCTATCTCACCGCATACGCGCGTGGGCGACTTAGGTTTGGGCCAGCAGCAGCTGGTGGAGATCGCCAAGGCGCTAAATAAACAGGTACGCCTGCTGATCCTCGACGAGCCAACCGCCTCGCTCACCGAACAGGAAACCGCCGTTCTGCTCAATATCATCCGCGACCTGCAAAACCACGGTATCGCCTGCATCTATATTTCGCACAAGCTCAATGAGGTGAAAGCTATTTCCGACACCATCTGCGTCATCCGCGACGGGCAGCACATTGGCACGCGTGAAGCAGAAGGCATGAGCGAAGATGACATCATCACCATGATGGTGGGTCGCGAGCTCACCGCACTGTATCCCAACGAACCACACACCATAGGCGAAGAACACCTGCGCGTGGAAAACCTGACGGCGTGGCATCCCGTTAACCGCCACATCAAGCGCGTGGATAACCTCTCCTTCTCGCTGCACCGCGGCGAAATTCTCGGTATTGCGGGTTTAGTGGGTGCCGGAAGAACCGAGGCCGTGCAGTGTCTGTTTGGCGTCTGGCCGGGGCGCTGGGAAGGCAAAATTTATATCGACGGTCAGCCGGTAAAAATCGACAACTGCCAGCAGGCCATTGCCAAAGGCATTGCCATGGTGCCCGAAGACCGCAAAAAAGACGGCATCGTGCCGGTCATGGCGGTGGGAAAAAATATCACGCTGGCGGCGCTCAGCCAGTTTTCCGGCGCGCTGAGCAGCCTGGATGATGCCGCAGAACAGCAGTGTATTCTTCAGTCACTTGCCAGGCTCAAGGTGAAAACCTCCTCGCCGGAACTGGCGATAGGTCGCCTGAGCGGCGGCAACCAGCAGAAAGCGATTCTGGCGCGCTGCCTGTTGCTTAATCCGCGCATTTTAATTCTGGACGAACCCACGCGCGGGATCGATATCGGCGCGAAGTATGAAATCTACAAGCTGATCAACCAGCTTGTGCAGCAAGGGATTGCCGTCATTGTTATCTCGTCCGAATTGCCTGAAGTGCTGGGGCTGAGCGACCGCGTGCTGGTCATGCATGAAGGGAAACTCAAAGCCAACCTGAACAACCAGAACCTGACGCAAGAGCAGGTGATGGAAGCTGCCTTAAGGAGCGAACGCCATGTCGAAAAGCAACCCGTCTGATATCAAAGTCGCTGTTCCGACGCCCGGTGCGTTCGCAGGACTTAAATCGCTGAATCTGCAAGTTTTTGTAATGATTGCCGCCATTATCGTCATCATGTTGTTCTTTACCTGGATGACCGATGGCTCCTATTTGAGCGCACGTAACGTCTCTAACCTGCTGCGTCAGACCGCCATCACCGGGATCCTGGCGGTGGGGATGGTCTTTGTGATTATCTCAGCGGAAATTGACCTGTCGGTAGGGTCGATGATGGGTCTGCTCGGCGGCGTGGCGGCAATTTTTGACGTCTGGCTCGGCTGGCCGCTGCCGCTGACGATTGCGGTCACGCTGGTACTGGGTCTGCTGCTGGGTGCGTGGAACGGCTGGTGGGTGGCCTACCGTAAAGTCCCGTCGTTTATTGTCACCTTAGCAGGGATGCTGGCCTTCCGCGGTATTCTGATTGGGATCACCAACGGCACTACCGTATCCCCGACCAGCGCCTCGATGTCCCAGATTGGCCAAAGCTACCTCTCTGATGGCGTCGGTTTTACGATCGGTGTGGTTGGGCTGATGGCGTTTGTCGCGTGGCAATGGCGAGGACGCATGCGTCGCCAGGCGCTGGGGCTGGCCTCGCCTGCCTCAACCTCGGTTGTCGGCCGTCAGGCGCTTACTGCGGTGATTGTGCTGGGGGCCATCTGGCTGCTAAACGATTATCGCGGTGTCCCAACGCCCGTTCTGCTGCTGGCGCTGTTGCTGTTAGGTGGGATGTTTATGGCCACACGTACCGCATTCGGTCGCCGTATTTATGCTATCGGCGGCAATCTTGAAGCCGCGCGTTTATCTGGTATCAACGTCGAGCGCACCAAACTCGCCGTCTTTGCCATCAACGGCCTGATGGTAGCCATCGCGGGGCTGATCCTCAGCTCGCGACTGGGTGCGGGTTCCCCGTCTGCCGGTAATATTGCCGAGCTGGACGCCATCGCCGCCTGCGTGATTGGCGGGACCAGCCTCGCCGGAGGCATTGGCAGCGTGGCGGGTGCGGTGATGGGCGCATTTATTATGGCTTCGCTGGATAACGGGATGAGTATGATGGACGTGCCGACGTTTTGGCAGTATATCGTCAAAGGGGCCATTCTTTTGCTGGCAGTCTGGATGGACTCTGCCACCAAGCGGCGCGCCTGAGAACCGTATCGTGACTAATTTGGGAAAGTGAGCCATGTTTGAAAAGCGTCACCGCATTACGTTGTTATTCAATGCCAACAAAGCCTATGACCGTCAGGTGGTTGAGGGGGTTGGTGAATATTTGCAGGCGTCGCAATCCGAATGGGATATTTTCATCGAAGAAGATTTCCGTACCCGTCTGGAGAACATCAAAGACTGGCTGGGAGACGGGGTTATCGCTGACTTTGACGACCCCGTGATTGAACAGTTGCTGAGTGGCGTCGACGTACCTATCGTGGGCGTTGGCGGCTCTTACCATTCAGCGGAACATTACCCCCCCGTTCACTACATCGCCACGGATAACCATGCCCTGGTTGAGACCGCCTTCCTCCATTTAAAGGAGAAAGGCGTCCATCGTTTTGCGTTTTACGGATTGCCCGCCACCAGCGGAAAGCGCTGGGCGATGGAGCGTGAGTATGCCTTCTGCCAGTTGGTTGCCCAGGAGAAGTATCGCGGCGTCGTTTATCAGGGGCTGGAAACCGCGCCAGAAAACTGGCAGCACGCACAGAATCGCCTGGCTGACTGGCTGCAAACGCTGCCGCCCCAGACAGGGATTATCGCCGTGACGGACGCCCGCGCCCGCCACGTATTACAGGTGTGCGAACATTTGCATATTCCTGTGCCTGAAAAGCTGTGCGTGATTGGTATTGATAACGAAGAGCTTACGCGCTATCTGTCGCGCGTGGCGCTCTCATCCGTGGCGCAGGGTACCCGTCAGATGGGCTATCAGGCCGCAAAGCTGCTGCACAGACTGTTAGACAACGAATCCCTGCCGCTCCAGCGTCTGCTGGTTCCGCCCGTTCGCGTGGTCGAGCGTCGCTCAACTGACTACCGTTCCTTAAACGATCCGGCCGTGATTCAGGCGATGCACTACATTCGCAATCATGCCTGCAAAGGGATTAAGGTCGATCAGGTGCTGGATTCGGTCGGCATTTCACGTTCGAATCTGGAGAAGCGGTTTAAAGAGGAAGTCGGTGAGACGATCCACGCCGTGATCCATGCGGAAAAGCTGGAGAAAGCGCGCAGTCTGCTGATCTCCACCTCGCTGTCGATCAACGAGATTTCACAGATGTGCGGCTATCCGTCGCTTCAGTATTTCTATTCGGTGTTCAGGAAAGAGTATGACACCACGCCGAAGGAGTACCGGGAACGGTACAGTGAAGTCCTGCTCTAGAAAAAAGAACGCCTTCCAGTGGAAGGCGTTTTTTATTACATATGTGCGGCAATCAGACGCTGGTTATCCTGGTACATGGAGAACAGGTAGTTGTTGTAGCGCTGTCCCTGGGTGGAATAACCTTTCAGCTTGTGGATCATCGCCGTGGCCGTCACTTCCTGATCCGCCTTACGCAGCTGCGCGCGTGACTTACGGAACGAAGAGTAGGCCGGGTGGGTGTTCAGATTCACCACATAGGCATTCACGGAATCTTTCACCGATTCAAACTGTGAATAGCCCTTCACCTTGCCGGGTGCATTAGTGCAACGACCTTTTGCGCATTTCATGCCAAACAGATTGTTGTTGTTGCGCGCCAGCTTCGAGGTGCCCCAACCGCTTTCGGCGGCGGCCATTGTCGCGACCATACTGCCTGGAATAATGTCCACACGCTCTAACAGAGTGTTCCACGGCACACGACGCGTGTTCCCGCTCCACTTCACTTTATAGCGTTTGGCGATGTCTTTCAGGCGAGTGCGCTCAGACGGCGACCAGCGGCTATCGTACTGTTTGGCGATCAGCCAGTTACGATCCGCAGTAATCGCGGCATTTTGACTTTTAATGTAAGGCATTACCGTCCGGAGAAACGCTTTTTTCCTTGGTGTCCCGGAAGGGTATTTTCGCAAATCAGGAAGTGAACTACTCTTTGCACTATTGCGAGAATACTCTTGTTTACTGCTAACCTTACTGCTTGTCGTCTTTATTACGTGGGCTTTCTTACTCGTTGTATCCGTGTGCGTCTTTGCAAGCACCTCACCTGAAAATGCCATGGTGAGTAACATGAGTATCGCGGCCCCATATCGTCGAATGGGAGTCGATATCATTAGGTCTCCTGGTCGGATATAAGCATTCCAACACCTTATTTTCTTCAAAATTTGAGAGCGGAATCTCAAATCGTACCAAAAATAGTCTTCAAGAGCACGTCTATAAATAGTCCAATTCCGAAACTATGTCATCCGGAACATGCTCATTAAAGCACCAACACTGGAAAAATGTGCGCGATATCGCAGATAACTGCCTAATTTTGCGCGGGATCACTCATCCCTACGCGTCCTCCTGGCAGAAAGCCTCAGAGGAGGAGTTTTTCCCCTGAGCCGAATGGCACACTGGTCAAAAATGCCGCGACAGGAAAATGGAATGAAACGCACTGCATTAGCTGTTCTGATGTTACCCGCATTCGCGCATGCCGACTGGTCATCGCCGGGATTTGACGCATTCAACGCTGAAGGTACCGGCGTCTTTACCAGCCAGGCAACGCTTGCGAAGGGTACCCGTCCACTGACGTTGAGTCTTGACAACGCGTGCTGGCAGCCGACAAAGGCCATTAAGCTCAACGAGATGCTGTCGCTCAAACCGTGCGAAGGCACGCCACCGCAGTGGCGATTATTCCGTGACGGCGTTTATCAGATGCGTATTGATACGCGCTCTGGAACGCCGACGCTGATGCTGACGGTACAAAGTGCGGCGCCACAGCCTGTCGCAAACGTTACCCGCCAGTGCCCGAAGTGGCACGGCAAACCGCTCACGATCGACGTCGTTAACACGTTCCCGGAAGGCACGGTGGTGCGTGATTTTTACAGCAAACAGACCGCGACCGTTCAAAATGGCAAAGTGACTCTTCAGCCAGCCGCCAACAGCAATGGCCTGCTGCTGCTTGAGCGCGCCGAAACGGACAAACCCGCGCCGTTCAGCTGGCAAAACGCCACCGTCTATTTCGTGCTGACCGATCGCTTCGTGAATGGCGACCCCACCAACGACAACAGCTATGGCCGCCATAAAGATGGTATGCAGGAGATAGGTACTTTCCACGGCGGCGATCTGAAAGGGCTTACCAGCAAACTGGATTACCTTCAGCAACTGGGCGTGAATGCGCTCTGGATAAGCTCCCCGCTGGAGCAGATCCACGGCTGGGTTGGCGGCGGCACCAAAGGGGATTTCCCCCACTACGCGTATCACGGTTATTACACCCAGGACTGGACGAAACTCGACGCCAACATGGGCAACGAAGATGATTTACGCCAGCTTGTCGACGACGCACACAGGCGTGGTATCCGCGTCCTGTTTGACGTTGTCATGAACCACGCGGGCTATGCGACGCTTGCAGATATGCAGGAATATCAATTTGGCGCACTCTATTTACAGGGAGATGAGCTGAAAAAAACGCTCGGCGAACGCTGGACTGACTGGAAACCAGGCGCGGGTCAAAGCTGGCACAGCTTCAACGATTACATCAACTTCAGTGACAAAGCCGCATGGGAAAAATGGTGGGGTAAAAAATGGATCCGTACCGATATCGGTGATTACGACAACCCGGGCTTTGACGACTTGACCATGTCCCTGGCCTTCCTGCCGGATCTGAAAACGGAATCAAAAACCCCGTCAGGTTTGCCGAACTTTTATCAACACAAGCCCGACACCAACGCGAAAGTGATGACGAATTTCACGCCGCGAGATTACCTGACCCACTGGCTTAGCCAGTGGGTACGTGACTACGGCATCGACGGTTTCCGGGTCGATACCGCCAAACACGTTGAGCATGAAGCCTGGCAGCAACTGAAAGACCAGGCCAGCCAGGCGCTGGCCGCGTGGAAGGCAGCCAACCCGGACAAAAAACTCGACGATGCGCCGTTCTGGATGACCGGTGAATCCTGGGGCCACGGCGTGATGCAGAGCGATTATTACCGCCACGGCTTCGATGCGATGATCAACTTTGACTATCAGGAGCAGGCGGCGAAAGCAGTGGACTGTCTGGCAGATATGGATTTGACCTGGCAGCAAATGGCAGAAAAGCTGCAAAGTTTTAACGTGCTGAGCTATCTCTCCTCCCACGATACGCGTCTGTTCCGTGAAGGGGGTCAGCGCGCCGCTGAGTTACTGCTGCTGGCGCCGGGAAGCGTGCAGATCTATTACGGCGATGAATCAGAGCGTCCATTTGGCCCGACAGGCTCCGATCCGCTACAGGGAACCCGTTCGGATATGAACTGGCAGGACGTCACGGGTAAACAGGCGTTAACTGTCGCCCACTGGCAGCTTCTGGGGCAGTTCCGCGCCCGTCATCCGGCGGTGGGTGAAGGCAAGCAAACAACGCTGTCAATGAAAGAAGGCTACGGCTTTGTGCGCGAGCACAAGGGCGATAAGGTGATGGTGGTGTGGGCGGGTAATCAGTAGAACAGCCCCCTCACCCTAATCCTCTCCCCTAAGGGGCAAGGGGATTGCACGGTGCGGTCTTTCACCCTCGCCCCTTTGGGGAGAGGGCCGGGGTGAGGAGACATTCATCAGAACGATTCACTGCAATAATCCCTCTCCACCATACAAAACAACAAATCCGACCACATCCGCCGATTTGCACCAACACGGTGCTGGCGTTATGGTTACTGCCTTTCATATTAAGCCCGACAGATCACCTGCTATGACGTTTTCACAATTCGGCGACAAATTTACCCGCCATTCAGGCATTACCCGCCTGATGGAGGACCTCAACGACGGGCTGCGCACCCCAGGCGCTATCATGCTTGGCGGTGGAAACCCGGCTCAAATTCCGGAGATGAACACCTACTTCCAGACGCTGCTGGCAGACATGCTGGAAAACGGTAAAGCAACCGATGCGCTATGTAATTACGACGGCCCTCAGGGTAAAACAGAACTACTGACGCTTCTGGCGACAATGCTGCGGGAAGCGCTGGGTTGGGATATCGAACCACAGAACATTGCACTGACAAACGGCAGTCAGAGCGCGTTTTTCTACTTATTCAATCTGTTCGCCGGACGCCGCGCCGACGGCACCACGAAAAAAGTGCTGTTCCCGCTGGCACCGGAGTATATCGGCTATGCCGATGCCGGCCTCGAAGAAGACCTGTTTGTTTCCGCACGTCCGAATATCGAGTTGTTGCCAGAGGGCCAGTTCAAATATCACGTCGATTTTGAACATCTGCATATCGGTGAAGAGACGGGCATGATCTGCGTATCTCGTCCCACCAACCCGACGGGGAACGTGATCACCGACGACGAGCTGATGAAGCTGGATGCGCTGGCGAATCAGCACGGCATCCCGCTGGTGATCGATAACGCCTATGGCGTACCGTTCCCGGGTATCATCTTCAGCGAAGCGCGTCCGCTGTGGAACCCGAACATCATCCTCTGCATGAGCCTCTCCAAGCTGGGCCTGCCGGGCAGCCGCTGCGGCATTATCATTGCTAACGAGAAAATCATCACCGCCATTACCAACATGAACGGCATTATCAGCCTTTCGCCTGGCGGCATCGGCCCGGCGATGATGTGCGAGATGATCAGGCGTAACGACCTGCTGCGCCTGTCGAATGAGGTGATTAAGCCGTTTTACTCTCAGCGCGTTCAGGAAACTATCGCCATCCTTCGCCGCTACTTACCGGAGGAACGCTGCCTGATCCATAAACCGGAAGGGGCAATTTTCCTGTGGCTGTGGTTTAAGGATCTGCCCATTACGACAGAGCTGCTTTATCAGCGTCTGAAAAAGCGTGGCGTGCTGATGGTCCCGGGGGATTACTTCTTCCCGGGTCTGGATAAGCCGTGGCCGCATACGCACCAGTGCATGCGCATGAACTACGTCCCGGACCCGGAAAAAATCGAAGCGGGTGTGAAAATTCTCGCCGAAGAGATTGAGAACGCCTGGCGCGAGGCCGGTTAATAAAACCTCAGGCCAGATTACGCAGCCGTTCCGCGCGTAGTCTGGCGGGTTCTATGCAGCGCAGCGCGTGGGTGGGACAGGCTTCGACGCAGGCGGGACCGCCCTCGCGATGCATGCACAAATCACATTTCAGCGCCTGAACGCGATCTCCCACAACCCGAACCTGCATTGCCCCGAACGGGCACGCCACCGTACAGCTTTTGCAGCCGATACAGCGAGCCTGCTCAACGAGCCAGGCTCCCGCAGCACGGTAAATGGCCCCCGTCGGGCAGACATTCGCGCAGGGCGCATCTTCACACTGGTGGCAGCCCACGGCCGTGGTGAAGGTTCCCCCCTTAACCACGCGGATACGTGACGTAAACGCTTCTGGCGTGGCGCTGCTTTGATGCGACATCATGCACGCCACCTCACAGGTGCGGCACCCGATACATTTTTCAGGATCCGTCAGAATAAATCGGTTCATCAGTTACGCCTCGCGCACGTTAAACCCCAGTTCTTTCGAGATAGCTTCCGCCGTGTCACGCAGCGGTTTTAACAAGTTTTTCTCGCCCACCTGCTTCATGCGCGACGTCGACAGCGAAATGGAGATGGCATAGGGCACGCGCCCGTGAATATCAAAGACCGGCACAGCGATACATGACACACCCAGCTCGTTCTCTTCTTTATCCATCGCCATACTGTGATCGCGAATTTCCGCCAGCTCATCATACATCGCGCTCAGTTCGGTGATGGTGTTGCGGGTCAAAGGTTGGATCTGTTCCTGGTGGCTTTCCCAGTAGCTCGCCACGTAATCCTGATGACCAAACGCCATATAGATTTTGCCCATCGCAGAACAATAGAGCGGCATATGCTGGCCGATATATGCGCGCGTGCGCAGCATACCGGTTGTCGGCTCAAGCTTATAAATCAGGATCGCATGATCATCTTCACGGCTGGAGAAGTTGACCGTTTCGCCGGTGGCAATGTTCAGCGCCTCGAGGTGCGGCGCCGCCACGTGAATAATATTGAGCGATGAAAGCGCCTTTTGCCCGACGGCGATAAATTTGGTGGTCAGACGATAGCTCCCTGCCGCCGGCGCCGGCGTCACGTACCCGCACGACTGCAACCCCTGCAATAACCGGTGCACGGTGCTTTTATTCAGCCCCGCCAGTTCTGATAAATGCGCAAGCGGACACCCGTTTGGATAGTTACTGAGGATTTCAATCAGCATCAGGCCGCGAAACAAGCTCTGGCTACCTGCTGGCCTCTCTTTTTCTTGCGTCATTTCGCTCTCTTTTATGCTCATCAAATGGCTCCTGTTTATCGCGCCCTGATGGTAGCGCAAAGTGTGGTTTAGTTCACGATCTCAACAGAAAAAACACAACCATTTGATTTTAATCGATTTTGAAAAACGTGAATGTCGTTGATCTGACAAAATTTGATCGCTATATTTGAAATCAGATTTCGCATAGTGAAATTTAGCGATAAAAAAGCACTCGCACTTGCCCCTAAAAAAACAGGAGAACAGGGATGAAAGTGACCTTCGAAGAGTTGAAAGCGGCGTTCAATCGGGTTCTGCTCGATCGCGGTGTAAAAGCGGATACCGCAGACGCCTGCGCCGAGATGTTCGCCCGCACCACGGAGTCCGGCGTTTATTCACACGGCGTCAACCGCTTCCCGCGATTTATTCAGCAGCTTGACGCAGGCGACATCCTCCCTGACGCCTAGCCGAAACGCGTAACGACATTAGGCGCCATCGAACAGTGGGATGCGCAGCGTTCCATCGGCAACCTGACGGCGAAGAAGATGATGGACCGTGCTACCGAGCTGGCGTCCGATCACGGGATCGGCGTGGTGGCGCTGCGTAATGCTAACCACTGGATGCGCGGCGGTAGCTACGGCTGGCAGGCGGCGGAGAAAGGCTATATCGGCATCTGCTGGACCAACTCTATTGCCGTGATGCCCGCGTGGGGATCAAAAGAATGCTGCATCGGCACAAACCCCCTGATCGTTGCCATTCCGTCGAATCCAATCACCATGGTCGATATGTCGATGTCGATGTTCTCCTACGGCATGCTGGAGGTGAATCGCCTGGCCGGACGCGAATTACCGGTCGACGGCGGCTTTGACGATGAGGGCAATCTAACCAGAGAGCCGGGCGTGATTGAGAAAAACCGCCGCATTCTGCCCATGGGCTACTGGAAAGGTTCTGGCTTATCGATTGTGCTCGACATGATCGCCACCTTGCTCTCTGACGGCGCATCCGTTGCGGAAGTGACCCAGGACAACAGCGACGAATACGGCGTATCGCAGATCTTTATCGCCATCGAAGTGAATCGCCTGATCGACGGCCCAACCCGCGATGCCAAACTACAGCGCATCATGGACTTCATCACCACCGCAGAACGCGCTGATGAAAACGTCGCCGTCCGTCTGCCAGGCCATGAGTTCACACGCCTGCTGGAGGAGAACCGCCGCAACGGCATCACGATTGACGACAGCGTGTGGGCGAAAATCCAGTCTCTGTAAGGAGTGGGTCATGATATTCGGACATATTACACAGCCAAATCCATGTCGCCTGCCGCTGGCGATTGAAAAGGCGCTTAATTTTCTGCGTACCACGGATTTCACCACCCTGGCGCCGGGCGTGATCGAAATTGAAGGCCGCAACATTTTTGCCCAGGTTCTCGACCTCACCACAAAGGAACAGCACGAGAACCGCCCTGAAGTCCATCGCCGCTATCTGGATATCCAGTTTTTGGCCTGGGGCGAAGAAAAAATCGGTATTGCTATTGATACCGGGAATAACAAAATCAGCGAATCATTGCTGGAGCAACGGGATATTATTTTTTATCACGACAGCGAACACGAGTCGTTTATCGAAATGATCCCTGGCAGTTACGCCATATTTTTCCCGCAGGATGTTCACCGTCCTGCCTGTATTAAAAACAAGGGATCCGCAATTCGTAAAATTGTGGTGAAAGTGGCCATCAGCGAATTAGATTAATTTTCTGATAAATACAGGAATGCGAAATGACCAACACCGGTTTTATTATTGGTGCGTACCCCTGCGCACCCTCGTTTCACCAGAAAGGGGAGCAGGAAGAACACGCCTTCTGGCGGGAACTTTCCGACACGCCAAATATTCGCGGGCTGGAACAACCTTGCCTTGAAAATCTCCATCCGTTTGGTGATGAATGGCTGTTTCGTCATACGCCGGGCAACTGGCAGATCGTTGTCACAGCCGTTATGGAAACCATGCGCCGCCGCGGCAGCAACGGCGCGTTTGGCCTGGCGTCCGCGGACGAAGAACAACGTAAAGCGTGCATTGAATATTACCGCCATCTGCATCAAAAGATTGATGCCGTTAACACCCGCTTTCCCGGGAAAGTGGTCGCTCTGGAAATGCAGGCCGCACCACAGGCGGGTAATGATTCTGTCGAGCAAGCGACAGAAGCATTCTCCCGCTCGGTAAGGGAAATCGCGAGCTGGGACTGGGGCTGCGATCTGGTGCTGGAACACTGTGATGCGATGAATAGCCCGGCGCCGCGTAAAGGGTTCTTGCCCTTAGAGCAGGTGCTGGAGGTAGTGAGAGAGACCGATATCAGCGTCTGTATCAACTGGGCACGTTCGGCCATCGAAGGTCGCAACACCGCCCTTCCGCTGGAACATGTTCAGGCGGCACTCGCTGCCGGGAAACTGGGGGCGCTGATGTTTTCGGGCACGACCCCTCGCGGTGAGTACGGAGAATGGCAGGATCTGCACGCGCCGTTTTCTTCGTTCTGCGCCGACAGTCTCATGTCCACTGAACATGTAAAAACGCTGTTTACTGCGGCGAGCGCCGCAACATTGAAATTCTCCGGTATTAAATTACTGGAAATAAATGCTAATGCTGACGTCAGCCATCGCATCGCTATTTTGCGCGACGGCATTAGCGCTATGAATAAAGCATCACAATAAAAATAAAGAATACATTTTCCGGTTACCTTCACTGAGATATTAACTATGAATATTTCTTCTAATGCTCTACACGCGGACATTCCGCGCCAGCGCTGGCTAAGGATCATTCCCCCTATTCTTATCGCCTGCATTATTTCCTATATGGACCGCGTTAATATAGCTTTTGCGATGCCCGGCGGTATGGACGAAGAACTGGGCATTTCCGCCACGATGGCGGGCCTGGCGGGGGGGATCTTTTTTATTGGCTATTTGTTCCTGCAAGTTCCCGGCGGCAAAATTGCCGTGCACGGCAGCGGTAAGAAGTTTATCGGCTGGTCGCTGGTTGCCTGGGCGGTGATCTCGGTTCTGACCGGGCTTGTAACCAACCAGTATCAGCTGCTGGTGCTGCGCTTCTTACTCGGCGTGGCGGAAGGCGGGATGCTGCCCGTTGTGCTCACGATGATCAGTAACTGGTTTCCGGATGCCGAGCGCGGCCGCGCCAACGCGATTGTGATCATGTTCGTGCCCATCGCCGGGATCATCACCGCCCCACTGTCGGGCTGGATTATCACCGCTCTCGACTGGCGTTGGCTGTTCATTATTGAAGGTCTGATGTCCGTTGTTGTGCTGGTGCTGTGGGCGTTCACCGTCTACGACCGGCCGCAGGAAGCGCGCTGGATCTCTGAGGCCGAGAAAAACTACCTGGTACAAACACTGGCGGCAGAGCAGCAGGCCATTGCGGGTAAAGAGGTGAAAAACGCCTCGCTCAGCGCAGTGCTGTCTGACAAAACCATGTGGCAGCTGATCGCCCTCAACTTCTTCTACCAGACCGGCATTTACGGTTACACCTTCTGGCTGCCCACCATTCTGAAAGAACTGACGCACACCAGCATCGGCCAGGTGGGAATGCTCGCCATTCTGCCTTACATCGGCGCCATTGCCGGCATGTTCCTGTTCTCTACGCTCTCTGACCGCACCGGCAAGCGCAAGCTGTTTGTTTCCCTGCCATTGATTGGCTTTGCGCTCTGCATGTTCCTCTCCGTGGCGCTGAAAGAGCACACCTGGCTGGCCTATGCCGCGCTGGTGGGCTGTGGCTTCTTCCTGCAATCCGCAGCGGGCGTGTTCTGGACCATCCCGGCGCGTCTGTTCAGCGCTGAGATGGCGGGTGGCGCACGCGGCGTGATTAATGCCCTGGGCAACCTCGGCGGGTTCTGCGGTCCTTATGCGGTAGGCGTACTGATCACCCTATACAGCAAAGACGCAGGCGTTTACTGCCTGGCGGTTTCGCTGGCGCTGGCATCGCTGCTGGCCCTGATGTTACCGGCGAAATGCGATGCCGGAGCAGAGCCCAACCCCACGGTGAACTCGCATAAGCGTGCGGCCTGAGGCCCTCACCTGATTCACTAAACCAAACCGTAGGCCGGGTAAGCGAAGCGCCACCCGGCAATTAAGCGAGAAGAAGATGAGTGAAAAAGAGCCCTTCTGGCTGGGTATCGATTGTGGCGGTACTTATCTGAAAGCCGGTTTATACAACAGCCAGGGCAAAGAAGTCTGTATTGAACGCCGCTCAGTGGCCACGCTCAGCCCACGCGCTGGCTACGCCGAGCGGGATATGCACCAGCTCTGGCAGCACTGCCACAAAACCGTCGCCCTGCTGCTTAAAAATTCAGGCGCTGACGGCGGTCAGATTAAAGGCGTTGGCATTTCAGCCCAGGGCAAGGGGCTATTTTTGCTCGATAAACAGGATCGCCCCCTGGGTAACGCCATACTCTCCTCCGATCGCCGTACGCTGGAGATCGTGCAACGCTGGCAGCAGGACGGTATACCCGAAAAGCTCTATCCGCATACTCGCCAGACGCTGTGGACGGGGCATCCGGCCTCACTCCTGCGCTGGGTTAAAGAGAACGAGCCGCAGCGGTATCAGCAAATCGGCAGCGTGATGATGGCGCACGATTACCTGCGCTGGTGTCTGACCGGAGTCAAAGGCTGCGAAGAGAGCAACATCTCGGAATCCAATCTCTACAACATGAATACCGGGCAGTACGATCAGCAGCTCACGCGCTGGCTCGGCATCAGCGACATTGACGGTGCCCTGCCGCCTATTATCGGTTCAGCAGAAATTTGCGGGGAAATCACCGCTCAGGCAGCCGCACTGACCGGTCTCACGGCGGGTACTCCCGTCGTTGGTGGACTGTTTGATGTGGTTTCCACCGCGATCTGCGCCGGGCTGCATGACGAAAATACGCTGAATGCCGTAATGGGGACCTGGGCCGTGACCAGTGGGATTGCCCACGGCATCCGCGACAACGAGCCGTTCCCCTACGTCTATGGCCGCTATGTCCATCCGCAGCAGTTCATCGTTCACGAAGCCAGCCCCACCTCGTCCGGCAACCTGGAATGGCTGACGGCCCAATGGGGCGAAATGTCATTCGATGAGATTAACCACGCCGTGGCCAGCCTGCCAAAAGCTGAAAGCGATGTGTTCTTCCTGCCTTTCCTCTACGGCAGCAACGCCGGACTGGAGATGACCAGCGGCTTCTATGGTTTGCAGGCGCTGCATACCCGCGCGCACCTCCTCCAGGCGGTTTATGAAGGGGTGGTATTCAGCCACATGACCCACCTCAACCGTATGCTCGAACGCTTTCCCCACGTGCAGACCCTGCGCGTGACGGGCGGCCCCACCCATTCGGACGTGTGGATGCAGATGCTCGCGGACGTCAGCGGCCTGGCGATTGAACTCCCGCAGGTGGAAGAGACCGGCTGTTCCGGTGCGGCGCTGGCCGCGCTCGTCGGTACAGGTCTCTATCCCGATTTTTACGCCGCTCAGCGCGCCCTCAGGCATGACATCCGGATGATTGAACCTGACATGCGTGCCCATGCCGCCTACCAGCGCAAATATCACCGTTACCAGCTACTGATTTCAGCATTACAGGGCTATCACGCCCGTGTTAAGGAGTACGACCTATGAGCCGACCATTATTGCAGCTGGCGCTCGACCACACCTCACTTCAGGCCGCGCAGCGGGATGTCGCGACGCTTTCCGATCACGTCGACATCGTCGAAGCCGGCACCATCCTGTGTCTGACCGAAGGGCTAAACGCCGTTCGCGCCCTGCGCGCTCAGTGTCCGGATAAAATTATTGTGGCGGACTGGAAAGTCGCCGATGCCGGAGAAACGCTGGCTGAGCAGGCGTTTGGCGCAGGCGCAAACTGGATGACCATCATCTGTGCCGCCCCGCTGGCCACCGTTGAACGTGGCCACGAGGTCGCACTGCGCGGCGGCGGCGAGATCCAGATGGAGCTGTTTGGCAACTGGACGCTGGACGACGCGCGCGCGTGGCACCGCATCGGGGTGAAGCAGGCGATATACCACCGTGGACGCGACGCACAGGCCAGCGGCCAGCAGTGGGCCGAGGCGGATCTCAGCAAAATGAAGGCGTTGTCCGATATCGGGCTACAGCTTTCCATCACTGGCGGTATCACCCCCGCTGACCTGCCGCTGTTTAAGCAGATCAACGTCAAAGCCTTCATTGCCGGGCGCGCGCTGGCAGGCGCCGCCAATCCGCCGCAGGTGGCACAAGCATTCCATTCGCAAATCCGCGACATCTGGGGAGAGTAACCATGCGTCAGCATCCGTTAGGCATTTACGAAAAAGCGCTGCCAAAAGATCTCTCCTGGCCGGAGCGCCTGGTTCTGGCAAAAAGCTGCGGCTTCGATTTTGTGGAGATGTCGGTGGATGAGACCGACGAGCGTTTATCGCGCCTTGAATGGAGTACCACGCAGCGCGCCTCTCTGGTGGAAGCGATGCTGGAGACCGGCGTGGCCATCCCGTCGATGTGCTTGTCTGCCCATCGTCGCTTCCCGTTTGGCAGCCGCGATGACACCGTGCGCGAACGCGCCCGCGAGATCATGACCAAAGCCATCCGGCTGGCCCGTGATTTGGGTATTCGCACCATCCAGCTTGCGGGTTATGACGTGTACTACGAGGAGCATGACGAGGGCACGCAACAGCGCTTTGCCGAAGGGCTGGCGTGGGCCGTAGAGCAGGCCGCTGCCGCGCAGGTAATGCTGGCGGTAGAGATCATGGACACCGCGTTTATGAACTCCATCAGCAAGTGGAAAAAGTGGGACGACATGCTCGCCTCGCCGTGGTTCAGCGTTTACCCGGACGTCGGCAACCTGAGCGCGTGGGGCAACGACGTCACCGCCGAGCTGACGCTGGGCATTGACCGCATCGCCGCTATCCATCTGAAAGACACCCGGCCCGTAACCGAAAAAAGCCCCGGCCAGTTCCGCGATGTGCCGTTTGGCGAGGGCTGCGTCGATTTCGTTGGCGTGTTTAACACGCTAAATCAACTTAACTATCGCGGCGCATTTCTGATTGAAATGTGGACCGAGAAAGCCAAAGAGCCGGTACTGGAGATCATCCAGGCGCGCCGCTGGATTGAAGCCCGAATGCAGGAAGGAGGCATGACATGTTAGAACAACTCAAAGCCGAGGTGCTGGCGGCAAATCTCGCCCTGCCCGCCCACCAGCTGGTGACGTTCACCTGGGGCAACGTCAGCGCGGTTGACCGTGACAGCGGCATGATGGTGATCAAACCATCCGGCGTGGAGTACGACGTGATGACCGCAGAAGATATGGTGGTGGTAAATATCGCCACGGGTAAAGTGGTCGAGGGGAGTAAAAAACCCTCCTCCGACACCCCGACCCATCTCGCGCTGTATCGTCGTTACCCGGAAATTGGCGGCATTGTGCATACCCATTCCCGCCACGCCACCATCTGGTCGCAGGCGGGGCAGGATTTACCCGCATGGGGCACGACGCACGCGGACTATTTCTACGGTGCGATCCCCTGCACGCGGCTGATGACCACGGCTGAAATCGCGGGTGAATATGAATACCAGACGGGGGAAGTCATTATCAAAACCTTCGAGGAGCGCGACATAAGCCCGATGCAGGTCCCGGCGGTGCTGGTACACTCTCACGGCCCGTTTGCCTGGGGCAAAGACGCTGCCGATGCGGTACACAATGCCGTGGTGCTGGAAGAGTGCGCCTATATGGGGCTTTTCTCGCGCCAGCTTGCACCACAGCTTCCGGTTATGCAGCAGGAATTGCTGGATAAGCATTACCTGCGCAAGCATGGCGCAAATGCCTATTACGGCCAGTAATCATCCGGAATTAATATGCTCTTTACAGTACCGCCGTTTCCAGACGGCGGGCGTTAACCCGGTATGTTTTGAGAATATTTGCCGGAAATAACCCACGTCATTAAAACCGCACCGGGCGGCCACTTCAGTTAATGAGGCCGCATCGTTCAGCAGCAGTTTTTCAGCGGCCCTGACGCGCTGGCGGTGAATTGCCTCCGTCAGGGTTAAATGAAACGTCCGACAAAATACTCGCCCCAGGTAATCTGCGTTGCAGTGCAGCTCTTTTGCCAGCTGCGAAGTGGACAGGGGCAGTCCACGCTGACGTTACCGATGCCGGTCCGCCGTGTGTACGGCAACCCGCAGGTGCGCCAGCAGGCGAGGAAAGTCGCATTGCAGCGTGGACCGCTGGTTTACTGCCTGGAAGAAGCCGATAACGGCGCAAATCTGCATAACCTTTCTTTGCCCCAGGACAGCGCGTTTCGGGTCTTCGAAGGCAAAGGCATTTTCGCGCACAAGATGCTGATACAGGCGGAAGAGATCGGGTGTCAGGCGAAGGACACTGATGCCCTGTGGCAGTACGACCACTCGCCGGTAGAACGTCAGCCCCGGACCCTGACCTTTATTCCGTGGTTTAGCTGGGCAAACCGGGGAGAAGGGGAAATGCGGATATGGATGGATGAGGGCATAATTTAAAAAAATAATACATCGTTATATATATAATATACTCAATAAGCTCGGCGTTGTCGGGTTTATTTTCTTTGAATGATTTTAATCACTCTGTGATCCAAACCCCGGAAACGTTTTTTTACTGGTGCCACCCACAAGCGCTTATTGAATGGCATGCATTTTAATGATATTTCATCAAGGCACACAGCAAAGAAATAAGGATATCCCATGGAATTTACAGAAAGACTAAATGCGTTATCTACTAAAATTAGGCAGCAAATTGAAGTAATTAATACAGAAGAAGCAACCAAAACGGCATTTGTAATGCCTTTTATTCATAATGTTTTAGGTTATGACGTATTTGATCCGTCAGAGGTTACGCCTGAATTTGTTTGTGATATCGGTACAAAAAAAGGTGAAAAAATTGACTATGCGATAATGAAAAATAACGATGTGCAAATACTCATCGAATGTAAAAAAATTGGTGAGCCTTTGCATATAAATCATGCTTCACAACTTTTCAGATACTTTCACGTTACAAATGCAAGGATCTCCATCTTAACGAATGGGCAAATATACAGATTTTATACCGACCTCGATGCTCCTAATAAAATGGATGAGAAACCTTTTTTAGAAGTAGACCTGCTTGATATTGATGAAAACGTTATACCTGAATTAAAAAAACTCACCAAATCTTCTTTTGATCTTGAATCCATCATAAACGCGGCTGGAGAATTAAAATACGTTAGTCAAATCAAGAGAATATTGCATACTCAACTTAACAATCCAGAAGACGATTTCGTTAAGTTTTTTGCTTCGCGAGTATATGACGGAATGCTAACCCAAAAAGTCAGAGAATCTTTTCAAAATCTCACGAAAAAGGCAGCAAGTCAGTACATAAACGATCAAGTTAATGAGAGGCTTAAGTCTGCCATTACAGGTATTACTCCGGCTGTCGTCGAAGCGCCAACGGAAACACAGCAAAGTGAAGATGATGAACAAAAAGATGAGAGTGAAATCATCACGACTTTAGAAGAGTTGGAAGGTTTTCATATTGTTAAAGCAATCACGCGAGCAGTGTTGGAGGCACCTCGCATTACCCATAGAGATACAAAGAGCTATTGCGGCATTCTTGTAGACGACAATAACCGCAAGCCTCTTTGCCGGCTGCATTTTAATCGGACTCAAAAATACATCGGGCTCTTTGATCTCGAAAAAAATGAAACACGGCACCCAATTTCTACAGTTGATGATATTTATTCCTTTGCAGATATCCTGAAAGCAACTGCTGCTCTTTACATCTAATCTTCACCGAGGCAGCACGCGACGTGCTGCCTCGGCCAGAAATGCGCTTCGATTGCCGAATTGAGGATGCTCGCTGACAAAGGAATCAATCTTCACCAGCAACCGTCGAGGCATCGTGATGTTGATGCGTTCGGCTCTGCCGTCGAACTGCTTCATATTTATATCCACCAGCAACCATTGCCCGCCTGAGAAGTCGTCAGGATGATTTTCAAGGTGCACTTCGACATTACCCGGGAGAGGCAATGCCTCATCCATTTCAAACAGCGCTTCGAAGTGCGCTGTGAGCGCTTCACGTGCATCCTGAAAAGCATCATCAAGTGAATCTCCCGCAAAAAAACATCCCGGAACGTCAGGGAAGAAACCGCTGGCGCTACCATCGGAATCAGAATGAATGTAAGCCGGATAAAACATAACTACTCCTGATATCAGTGTTTAATGCCCGCCTGTCGCCAGATCTGCGCGAGAGTGCCCGGTTTAATGTCCTTTTTAGGATGCGGAACGGTTACCAACCCTTTTTGCACTGGATGGCGAAACTGATGATGGCTTCCCTTCGTTCTTACACATTTCCAGCCATGGCTAACCAGAACAGCAATGATATCCGCACTTTTCACATCCTAACCCTTCCCTGATTATACACATGATACACACCACCACTACTGGGTTGAATGACATTAGCGCATTAAAAACGGCAGTGCAGCCAGGCTTTGTCGAAACAGGAAGAGGCGTCGAGAAAAAAGAAGGAAGCATCTCAGGTTGCAGATAAAAATGCGGGCACTCTCGTAGGCCGGGTAAGGCGAAGCCGCCACCCGGTTTTAACCCGGCTCAGGCCGCCCGGGACGGCCTGAGCCGGGAGATTAAAACAGCCCCAGCGGTTTATCGGAGTAGCTGACTAACAGACATTTCGTTTGCTGGTAGTGCTCCAGCATCATTTTATGGGTTTCGCGCCCGATGCCCGACTGTTTGTAGCCGCCAAACGCCGCATGAGCCGGATAGGCGTGATAGCAGTTTGTCCATACGCGTCCGGCCTGAATGCCGCGGCCCATTTTATAGGCAAGGTTACCGTTACGGCTCCAGACGCCCGCCCCCAGGCCATACTGCGTGTCGTTCGCGAGCTCCAGCGCCTCGTCCATGGTTTTAAACGTGGTGACGGCCAGCACCGGTCCAAAAATTTCCTCCTGAAAAACGCGCATGTTGTTCTTACCGAACAGGATAGTCGGCTCAAGGTAGTAGCCCTCCTGCAAATCGCCGCCCAGCACCTTACGACGACCGCCGGTCAACACATCGGCCCCCTCTTTTTTACCGATATCAATATAGTTGAGGATGGTTTCCAGCTGGCCATGCGATACCTGCGCCCCCATCTGGGTAACGTTATCCAGCGGATTACCGCTGCGAATCGACTCCACGCGCCGGATCGCCCGCTCCATAAAGCGCTCATAAATGGATTCCTGCACCAGCGCGCGGCTCGGACAGGTGCAGACTTCGCCCTGGTTAAACGCGAACAGCGCAAACCCTTCCAGCGCTTTGTCGAAGAAGGCGTCCTCTTCATCCATCACGTCGGCAAAGAAGATGTTCGGCGATTTCCCGCCCAACTCCAGGGTGACCGGAATGATATTCTGGGTCGCGTACTGCATGATCTGCTGACCCACTTCCGTTGAGCCGGTAAACGCCACTTTGGCGATACGCTTTGAAGTGGCCAGATATTCGCCGATCTCTCCCCCGGCCCCGTTGACCACGTTAATGACCCCCGGCGGCAACAGGTCGCCAATTACCTCCATCAGCAGCAGTACCGAAAGCGGCGTTAAGCGTGCAGGTTTCAGCACAACGCAGTTACCCGCCGCCAGCGCGGGCGCCATTTTCCAGCTCGCCATCAGCAGCGGGAAGTTCCACGGAATAATTTGCCCCACCACGCCGAGCGGCTCGTGGAAGTGATACGCCACGGTATCTTTGTCAACTTCACTTATTCCCCCCTCCTGGGCACGGATGCAGGACGCAAAATAGCGGAAATGGTCGATCGCCAGCGGCACGTCCGCCGCCATGGTTTCGCGGATCGGCTTGCCGTTGTCCCACGTTTCTGCGGTCGCCAGCAGCTCCAGATTCTGCTCCATCCGATCGGCGATTTTGAACAAAATGGCCGCTCTGTCCTGAACGGACATTTGCCCCCACTTATCTTTCGCCTTATGCGCCGCATCCAGCGCTAAATCGATATCCCGTTTGCCCGAACTGGCAATTTCACACAGCGGCTGGCCGGTAACGGGCGTCAGGTTGGAATAGTATTCACCGTCAACGGGCGCCACCCAGTCGCCGCCGATAAAGTTGTCATAGCGGGGCTTCAGCTTAAGGGGAAAACCATACTCGCCAGGCTGGATACGCGATGAGGGAGGATTGTTTGTCATGACCGTCTCCTTGCTGTTGTTGTACAACAAGGGTAGTTCCGGCTGGTGATTTTCTCGCCAGCGGGTAGCGGGTTTACGAGCCGCATCACGGATTACCGTACTTTACGTTTCGTTTCTGCCGCCGCAGCCATACTTAATAGCTCAAGGGCTCATGAGGAATGATGCAATGCAGCTATTTATCGGCTTTGACGTGGGTGGAACCCACATCAAACACGGCGTAATTAATGAAAACGGCGAAGAACTGACATCCGATGAATATGATACGCCGGACGATGAAAGCACCTTCAAAGAGAAGTGGAAAGCGGTAGTGGATAAGTACTGCCAGGAGCACGAGATCGCCAGTATTGGCGTGAGTTTTCCAGGACATATCAATCACCATACTGGCGAAGCGGCCAAAGCCGGGGCGCTGGACTATCTTGACGGCGAAAACCTGTGCGAACTGTTCGCACAGCTGACCGATCTCCCCGTGACAATCGAAAACGATGCCAATTGCGCGGCGCTGGGCGAGCGCTGGCAGGGCGCGGGCAAGGACTATGAGCATTTCGTCTGCATCACCATCGGCACCGGCATCGGCGGCGGTATCGTCATGGAGGGCGATCTCTACCGCGGGTCGCACTACCGGGCGGGTGAGTTTGGCGTGCTACCCGTAGGCAATGAGGGCGAACCGATGCATGAAGTGGCGTCCGCCAGTGGCCTGATGAAAGCCTGCCGCCGCGCGCTGGCCGTGTCGGAAGATGAGATGCCTGATGGTGAGGAGCTGTTTAAACGCATGGACAGCGACGTGCATCTGCGCGAAGCCATTGAAGCGTGGGCGCATTGTCTGTCGCGCGGTATTTACAGCGTGATCTCCATGTTTGATCCGCAGGCGGTGCTGATTGGCGGCGGCATTAGCGAGCAGGAGAAAATCTATCTCCTGCTGGATAAATACCTACAGCGATTCGAGGAGTGGGAAGCGCTCCGGGTGCCCATCCTTCCCTGCGAGCTGGGTAACCAGGCGGGAAGGCTGGGCGCGGTCTGGCTGGCTAAGCAGAAGCAGGCGCGCAGCGCTTAACGCTTACGGAAATAACTGCGCGTCGCGTAGCACATGGTCATTGCCACGACGACGCGTAAACCCGATGCGGTTGAAATACTCCAGGATCTGAATCGCCAGTTTGCGTCCTACGTTCAGCCGATCGCGGAAGTCTGCGGCGCAGGTTGATCCGCGCGCCTGATCCAGCTCCCGGATCAGGTTCGCAAACGCCACGATCCGATCGTTGCGGTAATAACGATCTTTCACGATCGCCACAATCATGCCCTGCTGCGCCGCATGCCGCAGTACCTGACGCATCAGCTGCTCATCGGTATTGGTTTCACGCGCCAGATCGCGCACCCACCAGGGTTCATCGCCAAACAGCGCCGCCACTTTTTGCCAGACCGCGTCCTGCTCAGCGGTAAAACCGGCCTTATGTTCCGGCAGGTGCAGCCAGCCGTGATGACTTGCAATCACGCCGCTTTCACGCATGTTTTCAATCAGCAACAGCACCAGCGCGTCGTCTTCCATGGGCAACGCCATGCGCCGCAGACGTTCACGGCCCGGGCCAGGCTCATCCTGATGCTGTTCATGGTAGGTCGCCAGCGTGCTCAGCACTTTACGCTGCCAGCGCGCCGCCACCGGCGCGTTCAGCAGGCTGTTGCCAGCCTGAATAAAACCCGGCTCCTGCGTCAGAAGACGCAATCCTTCACCGCTGAGCTGGCGCGCCCAGGCGAACGCAGCCAGATCCACCGCACCACGCTCAAGGTGGATATCTAACGCAGACTTGTCGTCACGGGCCTGGGCCAGCGAGGCCAGCCACGCTAAATACTCGGGCTTACGCTTGCCGCGACGGGGCGGATTCAGCATCACCACGCGGGCGCCCGCCAGGGTTTCGCGCGCGGAGATGTCGCGCAGAACCAGGCGGTCGTTATCCGCCAGCCAGAGCGGGGAGTCGAACACCAGTTCGGCGAGATCGTTTTCCAGCAGCGACACGCGTCCGGTGATGTGGCTGGCCGCGTGATGGATATGCAGCGGCTGCCACTGGGTCAGCGGCGTGTGGGTCTGTAGAGAAACGATAATCCGTTCAGAAGGCTCCGGCGGCGCGTCGGCCAGCAGCCAGTCGCCGCGGTTAAGCTGGTCTTTTTCGGCATCACCAGCAATATTCAGGGCGATACGCTGCCCGGCGTGGGCCTGTTCCACCGGCTGGTTTTGCGCGTGAAGCCCGCGCACGCGCATGGGTTTGTTCACGCCCGTCAGCCACAGGGTATCGCCCACGTTAACTTCGCCACTCAGCGCGGTACCGGTCACCACCAGCCCAGCCCCTTTCACGGTAAACGCCCTGTCGATCGCCAGACGGAAGCGGTGATGGCTGGCATGCTCACGAGACGGGATCTGCTGCAAATGGTCGCGAAGAGCGTCGATACCGCGGCCTTCTGTCGCCACGGTGACAAGCAGAGCGGCATCCTTAAAACCATATTCACTCAGCGCCGCCAGTACCTCTTCACGCACCTCGTTGATACGCGCCTCATCCACACGGTCCGCTTTGGTAAGGGCGACGGTCAACTGCGGGTTTCCCGTCAGTTGCAGGATCGCCAGATGCTCGCGCGTTTGCGCCATCACCCCGTCATCGCATGCGACAACCAGCAGAGCGTGATCGATCCCGCCCACGCCCGCGAGCATATTGGAAAGAAACTTCTCGTGACCGGGCACGTCGATAAAGCCCAGCACGCGACCGTCGGGCTGTGGCCAGTAGGCGTAACCCAGGTCAATGGTCATGCCGCGCTTTTTCTCTTCCGGCAGGCGATCGGCATTCACGCCCGTAATGGCCTGCAATAACGTGGTTTTGCCGTGGTCAACGTGACCGGCGGTGGCAATAATCATTTCAACATCATCTCCAGAAACCGCCCTTCATCTTCCAGGCAGCGTAAATCCAGCCACATACGACCATCACCGATCCGGCCAATCACTGGCGTCGGTAATGCACGCCAGCGCGCCGACAGCGCCTCAAGCTGGCTTCCGCGTCCGTCGCGCGGGGTGAACGTCAGCGCTTCGCTCGGTAACCTGTCCACGGGCAGCGAGCCGCTGCCAATTTGCGACAGGCAAGGCTCGATACGAACGTCAAACTCAGGGTAATGGGGAGCAACCTGCGGCAGTAGCGCTTCCGCCCGCGCGCGAACAGAGGCTTCATCACGGCTCAGCAAACGCAACGTGGGCAGGCGGTCAGCCAGTTTCTCCGGGTGGAGATAGAGCCGCAGCGTGGCTTCCAGCGCGGCCAGCGTCATTTTATCGGCACGCAGGGCACGCTTCAGTGGGTGCTGCTGTAGCTGCGCAATCAGCTCGCGCTTGCCGACGATAATCCCCGCCTGCGGCCCGCCCAGCAGTTTATCGCCGGAGAAACTGACCAGGCTTACGCCCGCAGCAACCATTTCCTGCACCATTGGCTCTTTCGGCAGACCGTACTGGCGCATATCCACCAGCGACCCGCTGCCGAGATCGGCAATCACCGGCACGTTTAGCTCGCGCCCGATGGCGGCCAGTTCGGCCTCTTCCACCGTTTTGGTGAACCCCTCAATGTGGTAATTGCTGGTATGCACTTTCATCAGCAGGGCGGTGTTTTCATTCACCGCCGCGCGATAATCTTTTGCATGGGTACGGTTGGTTGTGCCCACTTCA
Source organism: Enterobacter cloacae complex sp. S2 (assembly GCF_015159675.1). Classification (NCBI taxonomy): domain Bacteria; kingdom Pseudomonadati; phylum Pseudomonadota; class Gammaproteobacteria; order Enterobacterales; family Enterobacteriaceae; genus Enterobacter; species Enterobacter cloacae complex sp. S2. The sequence continues at coordinate 30,120 of NZ_JADDTS010000035.1, read as the reverse complement.
TGCAGCGTGCAGCCCGCCTGGCGCATGACATCCGGAATACGAAACGCCCCGCCGATCTCCACCAGCTCGCCGCGAGAGACGACAACCTCTTTTCCGCTCGCGGTGGCCGCCAGCATTAACAGCACCGCCGCCGCGTTGTTATTCACAATGCAGGCATCTTCCGCGCCGGTGATCTGGCAGAGAAGATCCGCCAGTGCGCGATCGCGATGCCCGCGCCCGGCGCCGTCCAGATCGTACTCCAGCGTCACCGGCGAGCGCATGGCCCGGGTGACGGCCTCTATCGCTTCTTCTGCCTGCTGTGCCCGGCCCAGATTGGTGTGCAGAACCGTGCCCGTCAGGTTAATAACCGGGCGCAACGCGCTTTGCGCGTGCTTGCTCAGCCTCCATTCAACTTCCTGCGCCCATGCCTCGCACCAGCCGGGTAGCGCGTTTTCAGCCTGGATATGGCGACGCGCATCGTCCTGAAGCTGGCGTAGCATGTCGACCGTTGCAGTATGGCCAAACTGCTCCAGCACCGCAGTGATGCGCGGATCACGAAGCAGACGATCGGTAGCGGGGATCTGGCTGTAGAGGGAATGATGAGTAGTCATGAATGCGCCTGGCGAGTAAATATCTTCCCCCCTCCCGACGGGAGAGGGAGTTAACATGTGGGGGGATTGTACCGCCTCCCGCCAGGAAGTGTTATAACCCGCATCAAGCCTTTGGTGGTTCAGTCCGGGCGAAACTTTCGCGCTGGAAGAGCGTCTCCGCCAGTTTGACCAGCAGCGGACGATCCACGCACCAGCCCGGCGAGACGCGGCGGAAATTGAGGTAGCCAATGGCGCAGGCGATGGCGATCGTCGCCAGATTCAGGCTATCGCTCTGAATTTTCCCGTCGCGGATCAGCTGTTCGCACATATCCAGGCTGCGGCTGATTTTTTCGCGCTGGCGCAGCAGCTCATTTTCTGACTGCTGGGCGGCGGGCCTTGCCTGCTCGCGTACGGACGTTAATGCCGCATCCATAATGCCATCCGCCAGGGCTTCAATTTGCTTCATCGCCAGCGCTGCTTTTGGATCCGCCGGCAGCATGGCTGGCGCAACGCCAAGCAGCTCGATGTACTCCGCAATGATCGGGGAATCAAACCAGTAGTCGCCCTCGTCCGTTACCAGCGCCGGGACTTTCCCCAGCGGGTTGTACTGCGCAACGCCGTTCTCTGCGTGGTACGGTTGTTCATTTACGAATTCAAATTCAATCCCTTTCTCCAGCAGGAGAATCGAAATCTTACGCACGAAAGGACTGGTATAACTGCCGATGAGTTTCATTGCTTATCCTTAATGCCCATAAAGAGGTCAGTATGGATCAAGCCGTGAAAAAAGGCAGGTGTACGTATCGCATTCCTGCCGTGAGGGGATACGGGAGAAATCTGCATAAAAATATTTTGTGAATCAAATCACAATCTGGAAACAAACAGCCAACTTAACATTGTGATATTAATCACAAAATAGCCCTCATTTTGGCGTAATTCTGAGCAATGTATTTTTTTTACACATCCATTATGTGATCGCGATCACTTCATTAATATCCTCACCCCCTACATTCATGTGATTCAGATCACACAAAATTCCGCTGTCTGGACAGTTGAACGATTCAGTGCCAGATTTCACAGCATCAGAACAGGGCCCGGCTACCTCTGCCGCCGCACATTAACGATAAACCTCGGGCCACAAGCCTAAGCGTAAACATAAGAAGGGGTGTTTTATGTCATCCGATTTCAAGATCAAAGTGCAAAGCTTTGGTCGTTTCCTCAGCAACATGGTGATGCCAAATATCGGCGCGTTTATCGCGTGGGGTATTATCACCGCATTATTTATTCCGACAGGGTGGTTGCCTAACGAAACGCTGGCGAAACTTGTTGGCCCAATGATTACGTACCTGCTGCCGCTGCTCATCGGTTATACCGGTGGTCGTCTGGTGGGCGGTGACCGTGGTGGTGTCGTGGGTGCCATCACAACCATGGGGGTGATTGTCGGTGCGGATATGCCGATGTTCCTCGGTGCGATGATTGCCGGTCCTCTGGGCGGCTGGGCGATCAAGAAATTTGACGTCTGGGTTGATGGCAAGATCAAATCCGGCTTCGAAATGCTGGTGAACAACTTCTCCGCGGGCATCATCGGGATGATCCTCGCGATTCTGGCGTTCCTCGGCATTGGCCCTGCGGTTGAAGTGCTCTCCAAACTGCTGGCGGCGGGCGTTAACTTCATGGTGGCGCATGACATGCTGCCGCTGGCGTCTATCTTCGTTGAACCGGCGAAAATCCTGTTCCTGAACAACGCCATCAACCACGGTATCTTCTCACCGCTGGGTATTCAGCAGTCACACGATCTCGGCAAGTCCATCTTCTTCCTGATTGAAGCGAACCCGGGTCCGGGTATGGGCGTTCTGCTGGCGTACATGTTCTTTGGTCGCGGCAGCGCGAAACAGTCTGCTGGCGGCGCGGCGATCATTCACTTCCTGGGCGGTATTCACGAAATTTACTTCCCGTATGTGCTGATGAACCCACGTCTGATCCTGGCCGTTATCCTTGGCGGTATGACCGGCGTGTTCACCCTGAGCGTACTGGGCGGTGGTCTGGTGTCTCCTGCTTCTCCAGGCTCTATTCTGGCGGTGCTGGCGATGACCCCGAAAGGCGCCTACTTCGCGAACATCGCGGCGATCTGTGCGGCCATGGCCGTCTCCTTCGTGGTCTCCGCTATCCTGCTGAAAACCAGCAAGGTGAAAGAAGACGACGATATCGAAGCGGCAACCCGTCGTATGCATGACATGAAAGCCGAATCCAAAGGCGCAACGCCGCTGGCGGCGGGTGATGTCTCTAACGACCTGAGCCACGTGCGTAAAATTATCGTGGCCTGTGATGCCGGTATGGGTTCCAGCGCAATGGGTGCGGGCGTGCTGCGTAAGAAAGTGCAGGATGCGGGTCTGACCAACATCTCCGTGACCAACAGCGCGATTAACAACCTGCCGCCGGACGTTGACCTGGTGATCACGCACCGCGATCTGACCGAGCGCGCCATGCGTCAGGTGCCGCAGGCGCAGCACATTTCCCTGACCAACTTCCTCGACAGCGGCCTGTACACCAGCCTGACTGAACGTCTGGTTGCGGCCCAGCGCCATGAAGATAACGAAGTGAAGGTGCGCACCAGCCTGCAAGACAGCTTCGACGAGAGCAACGCGCATCTGTTCAAACTGGGCGCAGAAAATATCTTCCTTGGCCGCACGGCGACCAATAAAGAAGAGGCCATTCGCTTCGCCGGTGAGCAGCTTGTGAAAGGCGGCTACGTTCAGTCTGAGTACGTTGAGGCGATGCTGGAGCGTGAAAAGCTGACCCCAACCTACCTGGGTGAATCCATCGCGGTTCCGCACGGTACGGTTGAAGCGAAAGACCGCGTGCTGAAAACCGGCGTGGTGTTCTGTCAGTATCCTGATGGCGTGCGCTTCGGTGAAGAAGAGGACGACATCGCCCGTCTGGTGATTGGTATCGCCGCTCGCAATAACGAGCATATCCAGGTGATTACCAGCCTGACCAACGCGCTGGATGACGAAACGGTTATTGAGCGTCTGGCCAATACCACCAGCGTTGAAGAAGTTCTGGCTCTGCTTAACAAGTAACAGCGCCTCTTCCCTCTCCCCCCCGGGGAGAGGGCTAGGGTGAGGGGGAAAACGTTCCTCACCCCAGCCCTCTCGGGTAAAAACATTGATGAAGGTTAACACTATGAAAGCATTACATTTTGGCGCAGGTAATATCGGACGTGGCTTTATCGGTAAACTGCTGGCAGACGCAGGCATTACCCTGACATTCGCCGATGTGAATCAGGTGGTTCTGGATGCCCTGAATGCCCGTCATAGCTATCAGGTTCACGTGGTGGGTGAAAACGAACAGGTTGAAACGGTCTCTGGCGTCAACGCGGTAAGCAGCATTGGCGACGACGTGATTGACCTCATCGCAAGCGTTGATCTGGTCACCACAGCCGTGGGTCCGGTGGTGCTTGAGCGTATCGCCCCGGCGGTCGCGAAAGGCCTGGCGAAGCGTAAAGCACAAGGCGTTGAAACGCCGCTGAACATCATCGCCTGTGAAAACATGGTGCGCGGCACCACGCAGCTGAAAGGCCACGTTCTGGCCGCTGTGGCTGATGAAGATAAAGCCTGGGTTGAAGCGCACGTTGGTTTTGTGGATTCCGCCGTTGACCGCATCGTTCCGCCATCAGAATCCGCCACCAACGACCCGCTGGAAGTGACGGTGGAAACCTTCAGCGAGTGGATCGTTGATAAAACTCAGTTTAAAGGCGCGCTGCCGTCCATTCCGGGAATGGAATTAACCGATAATCTGATGGCATTTGTCGAACGTAAACTCTTCACGCTGAACACCGGGCATGCTATAACCGCGTACCTCGGGAAATTGGCCGGTCATCAGACGATTCGTGACGCGATCCTCGATGAGAACATCCGTGCGGTGGTCAAAGGGGCAATGGAAGAGAGCGGCGCGGTGCTGATCAAACGCTACGGTTTTGATGCTGATAAACACGCAGCATACATCCAGAAAATCCTCGGTCGTTTTGAAAACCCGTATCTGAAAGATGACGTTGAGCGCGTGGGTCGTCAACCGCTGCGTAAACTGAGCGCGGGTGACCGCCTGATTAAACCGCTGCTGGGCACTCTGGAATACGGTCTGCCGCACGCTAACCTGGTGAAAGGGATTGCTGCCGCAATGCATTACCGCAGCGAGCAGGACCCGCAGGCGATTGAGCTGGCTCAGCTGATTGATGACAAAGGCGCACAGGCTGCGCTGGCGCAGATTTCCGGTCTGGATGCCAACAGTGACGTGGTTGCGGAGGCGGTCAGCGCATACAACGCAACCAAATGATGCAGAGTCCGGCGCAGGTTAGCCTGCGCCCGAATAACAGATTGTCAGATATGCAGGCAATAATGGAACAAACCCAGGCCTTTGAAAATCGTGTGCTTGAGCGTCTGAATGCTGGCAAAACCGTACGAAGTTTCCTGATCGCCGCCGTCGAGCTGTTAACCGAGGCGGTGAACATTCTGGTGCTTCAGGTGTTTCGCAAAGACGACTACGCGGTAAAGTATGCTGTAGAACCGTTACTTGACGGAGACGGACCGCTGGGCGATTTATCGGTACGGCTGAAGCTGATTTACGGTCTTGGCGTGCTGAACCGCCAGGAGTATGAAGACGCCGAGCTGTTAATGGCGCTGCGCGAAGAGCTCAATCATGACGGTAATGAGTACACCTTTACCGATGATGAGATACTGGGGCCCTTCGGCGAACTGCACTGCGTATCCGCGCTCCCTCCCGCACCTCAGTTTGATAACAGCGACCCCGAGCTGTACGCGATGCAAAAGCTGCGTTATCAACAGGTTGTGCGCTCCACCATGGTGCTTTCCCTGACTGAGCTGATTTCTAAAATCAGCTTAAAAAAAGCGTTTCAGAAGTAAGCCCGCACACATTGGTGTATCCTTCCCTGTAAATTCCCCGTTTTCAGAGTTATTTGTCATGAAAGAAGTCGAAAAGAACGAAATTAAACGCCTGAGCGACCGTCTGGATCTGATCCGCCATCAGATGGCTGGCCTCTCCCTTGTTGATTCCGCCGAGAAATATGCCGAGCTGGAAAAAGAGTCCGTGAAGCTGGAGGCGGAAATTGAGCGCCTGCGCGATGTGAAAGGCCAGAAGCTGAGTAAAGAGGCGCAGAAGCTGATGAACATGCCGCATCGCCGCGCGATCACCAAAAAAGAGCAGGCCGACATGGGCAAGCTGAAGAAAAGCGTCCGTGGCCTGGTGGTGGTGCACCCGATGACTGAGCTTGGCCGCGAAATGGGCCTGAAAGAGATGACGGGTTTTAGTAAGACCGCGTTCTGATCGCTCTCCCCTGCCGGAGCGGCAGGGGAAACTCAGTTGTAAATCAGGTTAAACGTGGCCATCGCATCCGCTTTTCCCGCCGTTACGTTCTCTTCCGTCTGAATGTAATGCGCATCAAACCAGAAGGTCTGCGTCTGGTTATCCCCCACCTGGCCAAGCGCTGACACCTGCGGGGTGTTCCACGATACCACCTGCCCCTGAACCGAACCGGTATTGTCACCGTAAAGCAGTTCGATCCCGACACCGCTGGCGCTATCCTCCTGCTTCGTCAACGCCAGCGCCCGATCGTTGCCCGGCGTGGTATCGCCAAAGAAACCCATCTTAACCGCCGTGTTATTTTCACAGGTCACCAAAATGCTGAAGCGTCCGCCTCCGGCGCGGGAGCCGATACCGTGAAATTCACGCTGGCTCACGCTCCCCATGGGAACAAGAATGCTGCGAGAGCCCACTGAGCAGCTGGTACGCCTGACGGTGAAGCTGGCGAGATGGATCTGTACCGGTGTCGCCACGTTGGTGGCGCTGGCTTGATTTTCTCCCGCCTGCAATATCAGCGAGCCGACATTTTGCTCCTGGGAATTGGCGTTATCGTCAGGCATGGCGCTGGTCGTCGGGATTTTGTAAAACACCACCCAGAACTGCATTTTGTACGTTGAGGCGCTGGCAAAGGCGGGGTTTTGCGATGCGTCGCAAATGCGCCGAGACTCATTGCCATTCACCTGACTTGTGCCGTCAATATAGCGTATCGCATCGGCGCCGCAGTACTGCTGCTCGCGAAACCCGAGCGCGTAGCCGATGCCGTCAATCTGGGTTTTGTAGACGTGCCGCGACGCACCGTCTTCACCCACCACGGTGCCGACGGGGTTATCCACGTCGACAAAGCCGATACTACGCCAGGCATCATTCCCGCCATCACAGCTGTAGAAATCTGCCCCGGTAGACTGTATCGGCGCAGATATCGGCGTCCAGTCAGCCGTGCCGGGAGCATATCCAATGGCGTAGGGTACCTGGACAACCCACTGATCGCGCGTGGTGCGGCAAGGTGAAGTCTGAGCATGGGCATGAAAACTCAGCATGCCAAAAAGCGAAAGAAGGCTCAGATAGAAAAACCAGTGAATAAAACGACGCATGATATTCCTCTAATGGCACTCAACGGACAGCGTGGCGATACCGGGAGCCATATGAGCTTTCCCCAGTCTGAAAGGTGTCTGGCATTGCTGCTGCTCCCCGTTTTCATACCAGGTGACGCGCAGGGTGCCGCGCTCTGGTACTCCACTCAGGTAGGCCTGACCGCCGTCAGCGACCATGCTTCGGTTTGCAGAATGGCGGTTCTGCTCCACCACTTCAGCCTGCGCGCCAAACGGCAACGGTTCGCCGTGGTAGCGCAGGGAAAACAGAACGCGATAACCAATGTGGGTTGTGTAATTGGCCAGCACCACCGCGCCGCTGGTGGGAATGAGCGTCAGACCGCTTTGCTCAATGTCGACGTTCTCACCCAGCGTCGCCGTATCAAGGCTGACGGTATTTTTGCGATACGCCGAGAGCGTTGGCATGACCGCATAGCCGCGGCTGTCGGTATGGATCCCGTTGTAGCCCTCCGGCTCAACGTTCGCCGCGCCGGGCACGCGCAGCAGGGCGACGGTATCGCCCAGCGGCTGGCTAAGCGTGACGCCATACTGCGTGGCGACAACGCCTCCGGCGAGTCCAAGACTCGCGTTGCTACCGTTTCGGCTGTGGTCATAACCGAGGCTGACGTTGCCGTAGCCACCGTTGTATTGCAGCGCCAGGCTGGTGCTGTCGGCCTCTCCCTCACTGGTCTTACTCTGCTGAACGCTGTAATTCAGGTTGCGGTTCGCCAGCGCGCTGCCGTTGAGTGACACCTGCTGCGTGGTCATCCCACGATTGTTGTGGTTGGCGTAGTAACTGACCGAACTGCCCGGCAGCCAGTTGCCAAGCGGAACATTGACGTTAAACGACACGGTGCGATCGGGATGCTGCTCAAGCGCTGAGTCGGTGTAGTCATACCCCGCGCCCCAGGAAATACCCCGCCAGCTGGTGTACCAGCCAATGTGGATGGTTTTATCCTGCCCGGACGTATGCCAGTAATCCTGCATCCATGCCGAGACGCTGAGGCTGCCGAACTGACCCAGCGTCTGTGAAAAAGTGACCTGCGAGCGGCTACGGCGATTATTGAGTTGCAGCTGTTGGCTGTCAGACTGATTCAGTTCACTAAATTCGTAGTAATTGCGCGAGGCATAGCGATAGCTCGCCAGGTTGAAGGCGGTGCCGGTAGCGCTGAAATCTTTCTGGTACTGAATGCGCCACGCCTGCCCCATCGCGCTTTTGCCGTCGGGTAAACGGCTTTTTGCCAGCGTATCGTCAATACCCAGCGAGCCAAATGCGCCAAACCCTCTGCCTACGCCAATTGCACCGGCCTGATAGTTGCTCGCCGTACGAAAGCCGCCATACACCGTCATCCTGGAGAGCAGACCGTAGAAGAAAGCGCCTTCAACAAATTCGGGCGAACGCGCATCACCGGAGCCGGAGTGAAATCGTCCTGCATTGAGACTGTATTTCAGGCTGCCCTGGCGTCGCATAAACGGCACCGCAGAATAGGGCTGGGTAAAGACGCGCGTTGAGCCATCACTTTCCGTGACCGTAACCTGTAGATCGCCACTTTGTGCGCCCGGGAACAGATCGTTAATGATAAATGGCCCGGCGGCCACCCAGGTTTCATAGATCACATAGCCATTTTGCGAAACGGAGACTTTAGCGAAGCTGTGTGCGACGCCGCGGATGGTTGGTGCGAAGCCGCGCTGGCTGTCGGGCAACATGCTTTCGCTTGATGAGAGCTGTACCCCGCGAAACGCCACGCTATCGAAGACGTCGCCTGCGGTCCAGGCATCACCGATCCGTAGCTGGCTGTTAAGACGGCGAATATCCCGGGTCAGCCAGCTACTTTGCGACTGAAAATGGTTGCCGCCCGCGTCGCTGTAGCTCCAGGCCGAGGTGTTACGCAGCCGCCACGCCCCCAGATTGATGCCGTTACGCAGGCTCAGATAGCTGGATGTTGTGACCCCGCTCTGATGACGGGCCTGACCGCCCGACAGACTGTAATCAGTAAATGCCGCCGGGATACCATCGTCCCACTGCGACTGCGGCACGTAGCCACGGCTGCGGTGTTTCATTGCCGCCTGCGGCAGGCTGAGAAAGAGACGCTGCTGGTTGAAATCATAAGAGGTTCGCGCTGCCGGAATAAAATCCTCGATGTGCGTGAACGTTTCTCCCTCCTGCAACCGGGAGAATGCAGGAATGGCCCCTACATTTACGCCAAGCGCTTCCAGCAGCGATACGCTAAAAACGGGTTGCAGGCTGCCTTTCTCATTGACGAAGGTGATCTCCTGATGCCGCTCCTCGCGTCCGTTAATCTCCAGCGTCACGAGCCAGGTGCCTGGCATCTGCCCGCCCTTTTCAGAGAAATAGTGCAGATCCGCCGTTTTCTGTTCAGTAGAGGAAAGCTCCAGCGCGGCGGGATCAAAGTAATCCTCGGCCATCCCCGTGCGGCTGAAGCTAAGCAGCAACACCGAAAGCGGCGCGTAACGAAACAGGCGAAAAGGCATGGTCTTAAAGAGGCTGGGTGTGGGTGGCGGTGATGGCACCAAAATCATTAATAGCCGACCAGCTTACGCCCCCGGAGGCGGACACAGGCCATTCCCGGGTTTCCCCTGGACCGATCATGCCCGGCTGCTCAATTTTATGCCCGCCAACGGTCAGACGATAAAAAGAGACGTAGTATGGCGTCGGGTTAGCGGCCTTAAGCCCTTTTCCCGTTCGCGAAAACGTTATTTTCTGCCAGGCCGTGGCGGCGTCCCCTTTCAGGTTGTCCGGGCGGTAGAAGATTTTAAATTTCGATTTGACGTTTACCTGTAATTCGTTGCTGCTCTCTTTTGGCTTTGGCGCTATCGCTTTAATATCGAGCCAGAATACAGATTCACGATCTGTGGGCAGCGGAGCGCCGGTATATTGAATACGCAGCGTGTTGGTCTGCTCCGGATCAAGTCTGAACAGAGGTGGTGTGACAATAAATGGCGCAGCGTTATTTTTATCCGGCCCATCGCCTTCAACCCACGACTGAATAAGATAGGGAACCGCACTTTCCATATTAGAAACAGAAAATGCCACCTCCTTGCTGTTTTGCGGGTATACGATCCGTGTTCCCCCCATTACAACGCCAGCGGAAACTGACGCAGAACTAACCATTAATGCAGTGAGCATAATATACGATAAACGTTTCATCATTATTATCTCTGGAGGTGGCTGACAGTGAAATCAGTTATAAACCATCAGGAAGTTGGATACGGCGTTAACATCGCCGGCGTTGATTTCCGTGCCATCTTTGTCAAGTGCGGCATAGAAAGTTAATTCAGCATTGCCTTCATCATCCGGTGCGGTTGTTTCAGATACCGTACCCGGTTTAATCGCGGTGCTGCGATCGCTGTTATAAAGCTTCACGCCGACACCCGTCGCCATACCTTCACCTGGCGTAACCTGAAGCAGTGTGTCATTCACCGTATCTTTGGTTCCGTCAAACAGTACCGCAACCGATTCAACCGTCTCCGGGCAGTTTTCCACGTTGATTTTGAACTCGCGCGGCGTCGTTTCGTTGTGATCGTCAAAGTAGCTTTTTGCCCACGCCCCAAGGTCTACCGTTTTGTTTTTAGAGGCCGGAGTAATATCACAGGAAATAAGGGTAATCTTCCCGGTAAAATTGATCACCCCGCCCGTACTTTGCGAACCCGCACCGGTATCCAGAGAAGCATTAACGCCAGAATCACTGCTTGCCAGTACTGATTGAGAAGATAACAGCAGCCCCGCCGCGGCAATCGCCAGCGCCACATTTTTGATTTTCATTTGGAACAATTTCCCCTCTGTAAATTAAACAGATATAGACTTGTTGTACCAGGTACAATAACCGCTATAAGGATTTAAAAACGCCACCGAAAGGTTTTTAGCAGAATGGGTGACGCGACCTTATAGAATAAAGCAGGGTCCATCCCATGGTGATAATCCGTATATTTTCAGAAGGCCATACACAGATATCCTTCAACTGAGGAATGACTTCTGGCCGAAAATAACACTGAATACGTTGTGGTTAGTAATAAATTTAAAATCTTCTGTTACGTTGCTTCTGAATAAATAGTAAATCAAATGCCTTTTAACGTCTACGCATTGAAAAGCAATATGCCGCGTCTGTAAACACTCAGAAATTAACACTCAGCTAACAAATTTAACCCCTTTCGATTGCCCTAATAATTATTAATCTGCTTTTAATACCGCAACTAAATTACAAGAGAGTCAACTGATCATTGTTTGATCAATTTATTTCAGAATATTATTAGCCAAAAAATGTCTGTTCAGCGCAAAATTCTTACCCTTTATCCTGAAAAACAACACTTGAACAGGATATTTCTTTATCGATCATCAATTGATCGTTTGTAATACACTGTTAAAATCTATATGTGAAATTTACCTTAATTAAAATTTTTTGCTACAGCTTAGATTTCGCATTTTTAACCAAAAAAAATTTTTATTTATAGGAAATATATCACTCTGCTCACACATATACAGCTTCTCAAAAACACAAATAAAACAAACAAACCTCATTAAATTCACGAAACATTATCACCTCTCCTTTTTATATAACCTCTTTTACACGCCGTATCTGCTTAAAAGGCGAGTGTAAGGCTCTCCACCTGACCACCGCTCCCAACGCACACGGTGATTTGATTTTGCGGTTTTGGTCCTACCAATCGCGCACAAAGCTATCCATCGTTCACAATTTCGATGCTCCACTTCACAAAACAATTGCTGAATAGCAACACTTGATTAACCATTTGTTGTCATTAACCCTACATCACAATATTGGAAGGACCACTTTTACACTAAGTGTGACGCAGAGATGAGCAGAGACTCACCCGACGAACACCTGTGTGGTCCTCAGGAGACCTGCATGAGCCTCTGGCAACAAAACTACGATCCGGCCGGAAATATCTGGCTGTCGAGCCTGATCGCATCGCTACCGATCCTGTTTTTCTTCTTTGCGCTGATTAAGCTCAAGCTGAAGGGCTACCTTGCCGCGACGTATACCGTTGCCATCGCCCTGATGGTGGCGTTGTTCTTCTACAAAATGCCGGTCGATCGCGCGCTGGCCTCCGTCGTCTATGGCTTCTTCTACGGACTGTGGCCGATTGCGTGGATCATCATCGCCGCCGTCTTTGTCTACAAAATCTCGGTCAATACCGGGCAGTTCGACATTATTCGCTCGTCGATTCTCTCCATCACGCCGGACCAGCGTTTGCAGATGCTGATCGTCGGCTTCTCCTTCGGAGCATTTCTGGAAGGGGCGGCAGGATTCGGCGCACCGGTGGCCATCACCGCCGCCCTGCTGGTCGGTCTGGGCTTTAACCCGCTGTATGCCGCTGGCCTGTGCCTGATTGTGAATACCGCGCCGGTGGCGTTTGGCGCGATGGGCATTCCTATTCTGGTGGCGGGCCAGGTGACCGGGCTGGACAGCTTCGAGATCGGCCAGATGGTGGGCCGCCAGCTGCCGTTCCTGACCATTATCGTGCTGTTCTGGATCATGGCGATTATGGACGGCTGGCGCGGCGTGAAGGAGACCTGGCCTGCGGTGATGGTAGCGGGCGGTTCGTTCGCCATTGCCCAGTATCTCAGCTCCAACTTCCTCGGCCCGGAACTGCCGGACATCATCTCTTCCCTGGTGTCGCTGGTCTGTCTGACGCTGTTCCTGAAACGCTGGCAGCCGGTACGTATCTTCCGCTTTGCTGACATGGGCGCATCGCACGTGGATCAGACGCTGGCGCGCACCGGCTATACCGCCGGACAGATTGTGCGCGCGTGGTCACCGTTCCTGTTCCTGACCGCCACCGTGACGCTGTGGAGTATTCCGCCGTTTAAAGCCCTGTTCGCCCCGGGCGGCGCGCTGTACGACATGGTGATTAATATCTCCGTGCCGTTCCTCGACAAAATGGTCGCCCGTATGCCGCCGGTGGTACACGACGCCACGCCGTATGCGGCAGTGTTTAAGTTCGACTGGTTCTCAGCCACCGGCACGGCGATCCTGTTTGCCGCTATCCTTTCCGTAGTGTGGCTGCGCATGAAGCCTGCCGCCGCGGTGCAGACCTTTGCGGCGACGATTAAAGAGCTGATGCTGCCGATTTACTCCATCGGCATGGTGCTGGCGTTCGCGTTTATTTCGAACTACTCCGGCCTGTCGTCGACGCTGGCGTTAGCGCTGGCGCATACCGGCCACGCGTTTACCTTCTTCTCGCCGTTCCTCGGCTGGCTGGGGGTGTTCCTGACCGGTTCAGATACGTCATCTAACGCCCTGTTTGCCGCCCTACAGGCCACAGCCGCGCAGCAGATTGGCGTCTCGGACGTGCTGCTGGTCGCCGCGAACACCACCGGCGGCGTGACCGGGAAGATGATCTCACCGCAGTCCATCGCCATTGCCTGTGCCGCGGTGGGGCTGGTAGGCAAAGAGTCGGATCTGTTCCGCTTTACCGTTAAACACAGCCTGATATTTACCTGCATGGTGGGCGTGATCACCACATTGCAGGCCTATGTCTTAACCTGGATGATTCCATGATAGTGATGCCCAGACGCCTGTCCGACGAGATTGCCACTCGCGTACGGGCGCTGATAGAAGAACAACAGCTGGAAGCGGGCATGAGATTGCCCGCCGAGCGTCAGCTTGCCGCCCAGCTTGGCGTGTCGCGCAATTCACTGCGCGAGGCGCTGGCGACGCTGGTCAGCGAAGGGGTGCTGCTGAGCCGTCGAGGCGGCGGCACCTTCGTGCGCTGGCAGCATGACGACTGGTCCGAACAAAACATCGTGCAGCCGCTTAAAACGCTGATGGAAAACGACCCGGACTACAGCTTTGACATCCTCGAAGCGCGTCACGCCATCGAAACCAGCACCGCGTGGCATGCGGCGATGCGGGCAACCGAGGCCGACAAAGAGAAGCTCAAAGCCTGCTTTGAGGCCACGCAAAGCAGCGACCCGGACATCGCCTCCCAGGCGGACGTGCGTTTTCACCTCGCGATTGCCGAGGCCTCGCACAACGTGGTTCTGCTGCAAACCATGCGCGGGTTCTTCGACCTGCTGCAATCCTCCGTGAAGCAGAGCCGCCAGCGCATGTATCTGGTGCCGCCGGTATTTGCCCAACTGACCGAACAGCACGAGGCGGTGCTCAACGCCATTCTGGCCGGTGATGCCGAGGCCGCGCGCAAGGCGATGATGGCGCATCTCGGCTTCGTACATACCACCATTAAACGATTCGATGAAGATCAGGCCCGACAGGCGCGTATTACCCGTCTGCCTGGCGAGAGTGATATTTCCAGGGAGAACAAAGCATGATTATTTCCGCAGCCAGTGACTATCGCGCCGCGGCACAGCGCATTTTGCCGCCATTCCTGTTCCACTACATTGACGGCGGGGCGTACGCCGAATATACCCTGCGCCGCAACGTGGAGGACCTGTCGGAAGTGGCCCTGCGCCAGCGCGTGCTGAAGAATATGTCTGACCTGAGCCTTGAGACGAAGCTGTTTAACGAGACGCTCTCCATGCCGGTGGCGCTTGCGCCCGTCGGCTTATGCGGCATGTATGCCCGCCGGGGCGAAGTGCAGGCCGCCGCCGCCGCAGATGCCAAAGGCATCCCGTTTACCCTTTCCACCGTGTCCGTCTGCCCGATTGAAGAGGTCGCCCCGACCATCAAGCGCCCGATGTGGTTCCAGCTCTACGTCCTGCGCGATCGCGGCTTTATGCGTAACGCGCTGGAGCGCGCCAAAGCGGCAGGCTGCTCAACGCTGGTCTTTACCGTCGATATGCCCACGCCCGGCGCACGCTACCGTGATGCGCACTCCGGCATGAGCGGTCCGAACGCCGCGATACGCCGCTACTGGCAGGCGGTGACGCACCCGCAGTGGGCGTGGGATGTCGGCGTGAATGGCCGTCCGCACGATCTGGGCAATATTTCGGCCTACCTGGGTAAACCGACCGGGCTGGAAGATTACATCGGCTGGCTGGCGAACAACTTCGATCCATCCATCTCCTGGAAAGACCTGGAGTGGATCCGCGAATTCTGGGACGGCCCGATGGTGATCAAAGGGATCCTCGATCCGGAAGATGCCCGCGACGCGGTGCGTTTTGGCGCCGATGGGATCGTGGTCTCTAACCATGGTGGCCGCCAGCTTGACGGGGTGCTCTCCTCCGCCCGCGCCCTGCCAGCCATTGCCGATGCGGTGAAAGGCGATATTGCGATTCTGGCCGACAGCGGCATCCGTAACGGGCTGGACGTGGTGCGCATGATTGCCCTGGGCGCAGACAGTGTGCTGCTGGGCCGTGCTTACCTGTACGCGCTGGCCACCAGCGGCCAGGCGGGCGTGGCGAATCTGCTGAACCTGATCGAGAAAGAGATGAAGGTGGCGATGACCCTGACCGGTGCGAAAACAATCGGTGAAATCAGCAAAGACTCTCTGGTGCAGGAGCTCAGTAAGCTGCCTGCGGCGCTGGCCCCCCTTTCTCAGGGAAACGCGGCCTGATCTCCCCCGGTTAGCCTCCCCTTCTTCCGCGCCCGGCTTTACCCTCGGGCGCTTTTTTTGTTGAAAATAACACCTGCGTAACATTCTGGATAAGAAAATTTGACACAACCCGCCCTCCGCAATTGTATAGACAAGCAAATACAAGAACACAAAAACAACATTACATCGGAGGAAACGTATGACGTATTCAGGTCGGGTGGATATACAGCAGGTGATCGATGAGAGTCCTTTTTCAGGGTTTCACTGGCTTCTTATTGTGCTGGGCTTTCTGGTGCTGGCGATCGATGGTTTCGATACCGCCGCGATGGGTTACATTGCGCCTACGCTGTCGGCGGAGTGGGGAATACATAAACAGGATCTGGGGCCGGTGTTGAGTGCGGCGCTACTGGGGCTGTCGCTGGGAGCTCTTATTGCAGGTCCGGTATCGGACCGTATGGGACGCAAGCGCGTACTGGTCTTTTCATGCCTTTTCTTCGGCCTGGCGAGCCTGGGCACGGCCTGGGCGCAAAGTCTGAATACCCTGACGCTGTGGCGATTTCTGACCGGTCTCGGACTGGGCGCCGCGATGCCTAACGCCATCACGCTGATCTCAGAGTTTGCCCCCCAGCGCTGCCGCGCCATGGCAATTAACACCATGTACTGCGGCTTTCCGCTGGGTGCGGCGGGCGGCGGGGCGATCTCGTCCTGGCTTATCCCTCACCATGGCTGGCGAAGCGTACTGCTGACCGGCGCGATTGCGCCGCTGATTTTAACGGTGCTGCTGGCGCTGCTGTTGCCGGAGTCGGTGAAGTTTCTGGTGCAGCGCGGAAAAGACGTCGCGCAGGTTCGCCGCATCGCCAGCCGGTTCGCCCGCAGCACGCTGGATAGCGTCACGGGCTTTTTCCTGGCGGAGGAGAAGGTCGCGTCGAAAAAAGGCAGCGTGTCGCAGCTGTTTTCCATGCCCTGGCTACCCGGCACCCTGATGCTGTGGGTCACCTACTTTATGGGACTGGTGATTTATTACGTCCTGCTGAGCTGGATGCCAACGCTGATGCAGGGGATGGGGTATGCGCTGGCGGAATCCGCCTGGCTCACCTCGCTGTTCACCTTCGGCGGCACCGCTGGCATTCTGCTCGCGGGCTGGATGATGGACCGCTGGGAAGCGCACAAGGTGGTCGCGTGTGGTTTCGTGCTGACGATGGGCCTGATTCTTTTACTCGGCATTGAGCATAATCATATCGCCCTGTTTGGCGGGTTAATCTTCCTGATGGGGATCGCGATGAACGGCGCGCAGTCGGGGATGCAGACCCTGGCCGCCACCTTTTACCCTACCGAGTGCCGCGCGACGGGTATCGCCTGGATGCAGGGGATCGGCCGCTTCGGCGGCGTGGCGGGCACCATGACCAGCGCCCAGCTTCTCTCCATGCAGTGGCAGGCGGACAGTATTTTGATGATCCTCAGCGTGCCTGCTCTCATGGCCGCGGCGGCAACCGTCTACAAAATGCTGTATAGCCGCTCGCAGGAGCCGGGCGTCGCCTAGTCCCTCTCTTTTCTGCTATTCTGCCCCCCGCAATTAAGGGGGCAGCATGCTTAACATCGTCTTATTCGAACCAGAAATCCCACCCAATACCGGCAATATCATCCGCCTGTGCGCCAACACCGGTTTTCGTCTGCACATCATTGAGCCGATGGGCTTTACGTGGGACGACAAACGTCTGCGCCGCGCGGGGCTGGACTACCATGAGTTTACTGCCGTCGTTCGTCATCACGATTACGCCGCGTTTCTGGACGCAGAGAAGCCGCAGCGCATGTTCGCCCTGACCACCAAAGGCACGCCAGCGCATAGCGCCGTAAGCTATCAGGACGGGGATTATCTGATGTTTGGTCCGGAAACCCGCGGCCTGCCGGCCACCATTCTGGATGCCCTGCCCGCTGAGCAAAAAATTCGTATTCCGATGATGCCGGACAGCCGCAGCATGAACCTGTCGAATGCGGTGTCGGTGGTGGTCTATGAGGCGTGGCGCCAGCTGGGTTATCCCGGCGCGATACTGCGTAGCTAAAACAGTTCGGGTGGCTTGCGCCACCCGATTGTCTTTTTAGTCTGCTACTGCGATACGTTTCATATCGGTCATGTAGCCACGCAGTTTCTGGCCCACTTTCTCGATTTCGTGACTGCGAATCGCTTCGTTTACGTCACGCAGCTGCGCGTTATCAACCGCACCTTCCGCAATCGCTTTACCCAGATCGCCTGCTTGCAGGGTAGTCATGAACTCTTTCAGCAGCGGTACGCAGGCGTAAGAGAACAGATAGTTACCGTACTCGGCGGTATCGGAGATCACCACGTTCATCTCATACAGACGCTTACGGGCGATGGTGTTTGCGATCAGCGGCAGCTCGTGCAGCGATTCGTAGTACGCAGATTCTTCAATGATGCCGGAATCCACCATGGTTTCGAACGCCAGCTCAACGCCCGCTTTCACCATCGCGATCATCAGTACGCCTTTATCGAAGTACTCCTGCTCGCTGATTTTACCCTCGAACTGTGGTGCCGTTTCGAACGCGGTTTTACCGGTCTCTTCGCGCCAGGTCAGCAGTTTCTTATCGTCATTCGCCCAGTCCGCCATCATGCCGGAAGAGAACTCGCCGGAGATGATGTCGTCCATGTGTTTCTGGAACAGCGGTGCCATGATGGTTTTCAGCTGTTCAGAGAGTGCGAACGCGCGCAGTTTTGCCGGATTGGACAGACGGTCCATCATCAGCGTAATGCCGCCCTGCTTCAGCGCTTCGGTGATGGTTTCCCAGCCGAACTGAATCAGTTTTTCCGCGTATGCCGGATCGGTGCCCTCTTCCACCAGCTTGTCGAAGCACAGCAGAGAACCAGCCTGGAGCATGCCGCACAGAATGGTCTGCTCGCCCATCAGGTCAGATTTCACTTCCGCAACGAAGGAAGATTCCAGTACGCCCGCACGATGGCCTCCGGTGGCCGCTGCCCAGGCTTTGGCAATCGCCATGCCTTCGCCTTTCGGATCGTTTTCCGGGTGAACGGCGATCAGCGTCGGTACGCCGAAACCACGTTTGTACTCTTCGCGCACTTCGGTGCCCGGGCACTTCGGTGCCACCATCACTACGGTGATGTCTTTACGGATCTGCTCGCCCACTTCAACGATGTTGAAGCCGTGAGAGTAACCCAGCGCGGCGCCGTCTTTCATCAGCGGCTGTACGGAACGCACAACGTCTGAGTGCTGCTTGTCTGGCGTCAGGTTAACCACCAGGTCCGCCTGCGGGATCAGCTCTTCGTAGGTACCTACTTTGAAGCCGTTTTCGGTCGCTTTACGCCAGGAAGCGCGCTTTTCAGCAATCGCTTCTTTGCGCAGGGCGTAGGAGATATCCAGCCCGGAGTCACGCATGTTCAGGCCCTGGTTCAGACCCTGTGCGCCACAGCCAACAATGACCACTTTTTTACCCTGAAGGTAGCTCGCGCCATCAGCAAATTCATCGCGCGCCATGAAGCGGCATTTGCCCAGCTGCGCCAGCTGCTGGCGCAAGTTCAGTGTATTAAAGTAGTTAGCCATGGGTGATACCTCGTGATGTTGTGTGTCTTATTGTTCGGTTCGCGTTTCAGCGAGAATGTACCCACATTACAACAGGAAATTTATTGCGGAAATTGATATATTCACAACGTCACATTGCAATTTATGCAATGTAAAAAGAGGGAGTGGAATCGGTGGATTTACGCGATCTGAAAATGTTCCTGCATCTGGCGGAAAGCCGTCACTTTGGCCGCAGCGCCCGGGCGATGCACGTCAGCCCTTCCACGCTGTCGCGCCAGATCCAGCGCCTTGAGGAAGACCTCGGCCAGCCGCTGTTCGTGCGCGATAACCGCACCGTCACCCTCACGGAAGCCGGTGAAGAGCTGCGCATCTTTGCCCAGCAAACCTTGTTGCAGTACCAGCAGCTGCGGCACACCATCGACCAGCAGGGGCCGTCGCTGTCCGGCGAGCTGCATATTTTCTGCTCCGTGACCGCCGCCTACAGCCATCTTCCCCCCATTCTCGACCGCTTCCGCGCGGAACATCCGTCGGTTGAAATTAAGCTCACCACCGGCGATGCCGCCGACGCGATGGAAAAAGTGGTCACGGGCGAAGCGGATCTCGCGATTGCCGGGAAGCCGGAAACCCTGCCGGGCGCGGTAGCGTTCTCAATGCTGGAGAATCTGGCGGTAGTACTGATTGCCCCGGCGCTGCCCTGTCCTGTGCGCAATCAGGTCTCGGTGGAGAAACCGGACTGGTCGACGGTGCCATTTATCATGGCCGATCAGGGGCCGGTGCGCCGCCGCATTGAGCTGTGGTTCCGCCGCCAGAAAATCAGCAACCCGTCGATTTACGCCACGGTCGGCGGCCATGAGGCGATGGTGTCGATGGTGGCGCTCGGCTGCGGCGTGGCGCTGCTGCCAGAAGTGGTGCTGGAAAACAGCCCGGAGCCAGTGCGCAATCGCGTGATGATTTTAGAACGCAGCGACGAAAAAACGCCGTTCGAGCTTGGCGTGTGCGCACAAAAAAAGCGGCTGCATGAGCCGCTTATTGATGCGTTCTGGAAGATATTGCCGAACCACTAAAGCCGGGTGGCGCTGCGCTTACCCGGCCTACACGCAGCTCAACCCTTAGCCCGCGAGGAAGAAGCGGAACGCCGGGTTGTGGGTTTCGTCATGGCACTCATAGCCCAGCTCGTTCAGGCGCGTTTCGAAATCCGGCTCGTGCTCGCCCAGCTCGAACGCCGCCAGCACGCGGCCGTAGTCGGTGCCGTGGCTGCGGTAGTGGAACAGAGAAATGTTCCAGTGGGTGCCCAGCGTGTGCAGGAACTTGAGCAACGCGCCCGGCGATTCCGGGAACTCGAAGCTGAACAGGCGTTCCTTGAGCGGCTTGGATGGACGGCCGCCGACCATGTAACGCACGTGCAGCTTCGCCATTTCGTCGTCGGAGAGATCGACCACGCTGTAGCCGCCGTCATGCAGCAGGCTGAGGATCTCTTTGCGCTCCTCCACGCCACGGCTCAGACGCACGCCGACAAATATGCACGCATCTTTGGCATCGTCAAAGCGGTAGTTGAACTCCGTTACCGAACGGCCGCCCAGCAGCTGGCAAAACTTCAGGAAGCTGCCCTTCTCTTCCGGAATGGTCACCGCCAGCAGGGCTTCACGCTGCTCGCCCAGCTCACAGCGTTCGGACACGTAGCGCAGGCCGTGGAAGTTCACATTGGCGCCGGAAAGCACGTGCGCCAGACGCTCGCCGCGAATGTTGTGCTGGGCGATGTATTTCTTCATCCCCGCCAGCGCCAGCGCGCCGGACGGCTCCGCCACCGCACGCACATCCTCGAAGAGATCTTTCATCGCCGCGCAGATAGCGTCGCTGTCGACGGTGACGATATCGTCGAGATACTCCTGGCACAGACGGAACGTTTCATCGCCAATGCGCTTCACCGCCACGCCCTCGGCGAACAGCCCGACGCGCGGCAGATCCACCGGATGTCCGGCGTCCAGCGCCGCCTTCAGGCAAGCGGAGTCTTCCGCTTCAACCGCAATCACTTTGATCTGCGGCATTAGCTGTTTGATCAGCACCGCCACACCAGCGGCTAAGCCACCGCCGCCCACCGGGACGAAAACGCGGTCGAGATGGGCATCCTGCTGCAACAGTTCCAGCGCCAGCGTACCCTGCCCGGCAATCACCATCGGGTGATCGAACGGCGGGACCCAGGTGAAACCCTGCTGCTGCGCCAGCTCAATCGCTTTGGCTTTCGCTTCGTCAAAATTCGCGCCGTGGAGCAGCACTTCCCCGCCAAAACCGCGCACCGCGTCGACTTTGATATCCGCCGTGGCAACCGGCATCACGATCAGCGCTTTCAGCCCTAAACGGGCCGCGGAGAACGCTACGCCCTGCGCGTGGTTGCCCGCCGACGCGGTAATGACGCCGCGCGCTTTCTGCTCATCCGTCAGCCCGGCCATCATCGCGTAGGCGCCGCGCAGCTTGAAGCTGTGCACCGGCTGCCTGTCTTCGCGCTTCACCAGAATGACGTTGTCGAGGCGCGAGGAGAGTTTGTCCATTTTTTGCAGGGGCGTGACCTGCACGGCTTCATAGACCGGCGCGCGCAGCACCGCTCTCAGGTATTCCGCCCCCTCGGGGGCGGCGGATAAAGGTTGTGACTCGGCCATCATTAGCCCCCAAGTTTAGATTTATCGCGCACCGCGCCTTTATCTGCACTGGTGGCAAGACTCGCGTAAGCGCGCAGGGCGAAGGAGACTTCGCGCTGGCGGTCTTTCGGCGTCCAGGCTTTGTCGCCGCGGGCTTCCTGCGCTTCACGACGGGCCGCAATCTCCTGGTCACTCAGCTTCAGCTGAATGCCGCGGTTCGGAATGTCGATTTCGATCAGGTCGCCATCTTCGATGATCGCGATATTGCCGCCGCTTGCCGCTTCCGGGGAGACGTGGCCAATGGAGAGGCCTGACGTGCCGCCAGAGAAACGACCGTCGGTGATCAGCGCGCAGGCTTTGCCGAGGCCCATCGATTTCAGGAAGGTAGTCGGGTAGAGCATCTCCTGCATGCCCGGACCGCCTTTCGGCCCTTCGTAGCGAATGACCACCACGTCGCCTTCCACCACTTTGCCACCGAGGATAGCGTCTACCGCCTCGTCCTGGCTTTCATACACTTTTGCCGGACCGGTGAATTTGAGAATGCTGTCGTCCACGCCTGCGGTTTTCACGATGCAGCCGTTTTCCGCAAAGTTACCGTACAGCACGGCCAGACCGCCGTCTTTGCTGTAGGCATGTTCCAGCGAGCGGATGCAGCCTTCGGCGCGATCGTCATCCAGCGTGTCCCAGCGGCAATCCTGCGAGAACGCCTGCGTGGTGCGAATACCTGCCGGACCGGCGCGGAACATCTTTTTCACCGCGTCGTCTTTGGTCAGCATCACGTCGTACTGGTCCAGCGACTCCGGCAGCGTCAGGCCGAGCACATTTTTCACGTTGCGGTTCAGCAGCCCTGCGCGATCCAGCTCGCCGAGAATACCGATGACACCACCAGCACGATGCACGTCTTCCATATGGTACTTCTGGGTACTCGGCGCGACTTTACACAGCTGCGGCACTTTGCGGGAGAGCTTGTCGATGTCGCTCATGGTGAAGTCGATTTCGGCTTCCTGCGCGGCGGCCAGCAGGTGCAGAACGGTGTTGGTGGAACCGCCCATGGCGATATCCAGCGTCATGGCGTTTTCGAACGCCGCTTTACTGGCGATGTTGCGCGGCAGCGCGCTGGCGTCGTCCTGCTCGTAGTAGCGTTTGGTCAGCTCAACGATGCGCTTGCCCGCGTTAAGGAACAGCTGCTTACGGTCGGCGTGGGTCGCCAGCAGCGAGCCGTTACCCGGCTGAGAAAGGCCCAGCGCTTCGGTCAGGCAGTTCATGGAGTTGGCGGTGAACATCCCGGAACAGGAGCCGCAGGTCGGACACGCGGAGCGTTCCACCTGGTCGCTCTGCTCGTCAGAGACTTTCGGGTCCGCGCCCTGGATCATGGCATCGACCAGGTCGAGCTTGATGATTTTGTCGGAAAGCTTGGTTTTACCCGCTTCCATCGGGCCGCCGGAAACGAAGATCACCGGAATGTTCAGGCGCAGGGAGGCCATCAGCATCCCCGGGGTGATTTTGTCGCAGTTGGAGATACAGACCATCGCATCGGCGCAGTGGGCGTTAACCATGTACTCCACCGAGTCGGCGATCAGCTCGCGCGACGGCAGTGAATAGAGCATCCCCCCGTGGCCCATTGCGATACCGTCATCCACCGCAATGGTGTTGAACTCTTTCGCCACGCCGCCGGAGGCTTCGATTTGCTCGGCAACCAGCTTACCGAGATCGCGCAGGTGCACGTGGCCCGGCACAAACTGGGTGAAGGAGTTCACCACGGCGATAATTGGCTTGCCGAAATCGGCGTCGGTCATTCCGGTGGCGCGCCACAGTGCGCGGGCACCCGCCATATTACGGCCGTGGGTGGTGGTGGCTGAACGATACTTAGGCATGCTTTATTTACTCCCGTCTGACTATTAAATGGGACGGTGCGTGCCGTCCCAAATTTATATTTAGTGATTAACCTGATCCAACCAGCCGTATTTGTCTTCTGTTTCGCCGGTGAACAGGCCGAAGAAGGCTTGCTGAATGCGTTTGGTGACCGGACCACAGCGGCCTTCGCCCACCTGAATGCCGTCGACGCTACGCACCGGTGTAATTTCAGCCGCGGTACCGGACATGAACACTTCGTCAGCCAGGTACAGGGATTCGCGGGACAGCACCTGCTCGCGTACTTCGATACCCAGATCTTTTGCCAGCTTGATGATGGCGTCGCGGGTGATGCCCGGCAGCGCGGACGAGGTGAACGGCGGGGTGAACAGAATGCCGTCTTTCACTTCAAACAGGTTTTCGCCCGCACCTTCGGAGATGTAGCCATTTACATCGAGCGCGATACCTTCCTGATAGCCGTGACGGCGCGCTTCGCTGCCAACCAGCAGTGAGGAGAGGTAGTTACCGCCCGCTTTAGCCGCGGTCGGGATAGTGTTTGGTGCCACGCGGTTCCAGGAAGAAACCATTGCGTCGATCCCCTGATCCAGTGCTTCCGCGCCCAGGTAGGCGCCCCACGGGAACGCAGCAATGATCACATCGGTGTTATAGCCAGCGGGCGGATTGACACCCATGCCGACATCACCCACGAAGACCAGCGGACGAATATAGGCACTGGTCAGTTTGTTCTGGCGGATCACCTCGCGGCAGGCTTCCATCAGCTCATCAACGCTTTGGGAGACCGGGAAACGATAAATTTTGGCTGAGTCATGCAGACGCTGCATGTGTTCGCGATGGCGGAACACCACTGGTCCTTTGTGAGAATCGTAGCAACGGATGCCTTCAAACACGGAGGTGCCGTAGTGCAGCGCGTGGGACATCACGTGAACTTTCGCGTCTTCCCAGCGAACCATCTCACCATTGAACCAAATGTAATCAGCTTTTTTTGTCGTCATTTTTTCGTCCTGTCACGCTTAAGCGCGGATTTGTTGTGATGTGGTTGTGCTCTGGCAGATGGCAACATGGGCAACGTCTACCAGTTTTGATAACTGACTAAACAGTAAGTCGACCGGCCGCGGGCTGGCAACGGTTAATTCGATACTGATATTTTGTGCATCCGTGGCCGTTTCCATATTCATAGAGCAAACCTGAAAACCACGGTGACGGACCACACGCAATACGCGTTCTAACGTTTCCGGGTTGAAGCGAGCCTGCACGGCGACCTGATGTTGCATCATGATAATTTCTCCAGCATTTGTGAGTTACTGGCACCGGGCGGTACCAACGGCCAGACGTTCTCAAGCTCGTCGATTGAGACATGAAGCAGGTATGGCCCTTCGCTTGACAGCATGGTGTCGAGTGCCGCTTCAACCTGGTCTTTACGGGTGATGTGCTGGCCAGGAATGCCGAAGGCGCTGGCCAGGGTGAGGAAATCGGGGTTGTCGGTCAGGGTCGTTTCGCTGTAACGCTCCTGGAAGAACAGCTGCTGCCACTGGCGAACCATGCCTAAACGCTGGTTATCGAGCAAAACGATTTTCAGCGGTAACTGCTTACGCTTCACGGTGCCGAGCTCCTGGACGTTCATCATGAAGGAGCCGTCACCGGAGATACAGATAACGGTATCGTTCGGGCGGGCAACCTGTGCGCCCACGGCAGCGGGCAGGCCGAAGCCCATCGTGCCTAAGCCGCTCGAGGTGATGAAGTTCTCCGGGCGGGTGTAGGTCATGTGCTGGGCTGACCACATCTGATGCTGGCCGACATCCGTCGTCACCACGCTGTCTGCGGGTTTGCGGTCGGACAACTGTTTCAACAATAGCGGCGCATAGATGGCCTCGCCGGGGTGGTCGTAACGCCAGGCGTGTTCAGCGCGCATATCGGCGGTGTGCTGACGCCATGGGTTGATATCCAGCGGCTGCTCCAGCGCCGGTAACAGCGCGTTGAGATCGCCCTGCAACGCGACATGCGCCTGACGCAGTTTGTTCATTTCCGCCGGGTCGATGTCCATATGGATCACTTTGGCGTTCGGCGCAAAGGTGTTCAGCTTGCCGGTGACGCGGTCGTCAAAACGGGCGCCGACGGCGATGAGCAGGTCACACTCCTGCACCGCCAGGTTTGCCGCTTTGGTGCCGTGCATCCCTAACATGCCCAAATAGTATGGATAGTCCGCGTCGACCGCGCCCAATCCTTTCAGCGTGCAGGTGGCGGGCATTTGCGTTACTGCGATAAATTCGCGCAGGGCAGGAACAGCCTGCGCCATGCCCACGCCGCCGCCTACATACAGCATCGGCTGTTTCGCCTGCGCCAGCATCTGGCGAGCCTCTTCAACCTCCGTATGGGGAAACACGTTGTCGCTTTCAACGGTGGAGAAGTGCGGTTCCAGATCGCCGAGTGCAACCTGAATATCTTTCGGGATATCTACCAGAACCGGGCCAGGACGGCCAGAGCTGGCAACCTCGAACGCTTCGGCCATCACGCGCGGCAGCTCTTCGAGAGACTGAACGAGGAAGCTGTGTTTGGTGCAGGCAAGCGATAAACCAAGCACATCCACTTCCTGGAAGGCATCGGTGCCGATGAACGGAGAGGCCACCTGGCCGGTGATCGCCACCACGGGTACGGAATCGAGCAGCGCGTCAGCCAGGCCGGTGATCAGGTTCGTTGCGCCCGGACCGGAGGTGGCCATACAGACGCCGGTTTTACCGGTCGCACGGGCATAACCGATGGCGGCCATCGCTGCGCCCTGCTCGTGTCGGCACAAGAGGTGTTCCACGCCGCCGTCATACAGTGCATCGTAAATCGGCATAATTGCGCCACCCGGATAACCGAATACGGTTTCGACTCCCTGCGCGCGCAACGCATGTACTACCCATTGTGCCCCATTCATAGTTAGTTCCCCGTCATAAATCTGGAGAAACAGAATTTTGTGCTAGTCGTCATTCTCTGCTCCTCATTTAAGTTTTTTAGTCATAAAAAAACCCCCGGACCTTTCGGTGCGGGGGTCTTAGTTCGTTAAGGCTTGATTTCTAAGCCTTTCCTCGTCCAAGTGCAGCCCCGCACGGTGGGATAATAATCACCACCACGCTAATCACGACCAGGCTAATCACTCGTAGAAGGGCTGTCATTTTCAGTTCTTTTTGCATCTTGTTCGAAGGAATACCTAAAGAGTTACCACAGATATTTCATCTGACACAAGATTTTTTTATGACTCATTTCTGTAGCAGGCGAACTATTTCTTTCAAAATCGTTGTTTTATATAGGGAAAAAATAGAAATGAAGATTTTTCATTTTTTGGCCCGTTTCATCAGGCAAGGCGCGCATGATTTCTTTTCTGCGAGGCCGATTCCACCGACATGTAATGATTACATTTAGGCGCTAAAAGGCTGGAACGAGCGCCGTAATTCAGTGAATTAGCGCTAAACAGGAAAAAATGATGCTGGCATAGTCACCGCCAAGGAGGGGCTTATGTCACTGTCAGTTGTTTATACACGCGCGGCCATCGGCGTGAAGGCACCGCTTATTTCTGTAGAGGTTCATTTAAGTAATGGACTGCCCGGACTGACGCTGGTCGGCTTACCCGAAACGACCGTTAAGGAGGCCAGGGATCGCGTGCGCAGCGCAATTATTAATAGCGGTTATGCTTTTCCGGCGAAGAAGATCACCATCAACCTTGCGCCCGCCGATTTGCCAAAGGAGGGAGGGCGATATGATTTACCTATTGCTATAGCGCTTCTCGCGGCTTCTGAACAGCTCAATACGCCAGGGTTAAGCTCGTGCGAGTTCGTGGGTGAATTAGCGCTTACAGGCGCGTTAAGAGGCGTTCCCGGAGCAATCTCGGGTGCGCTTGAAGCCATACGCGCGGGAAGGCAAATCATTGTGGCCAATGAAAATGCCTCTGAAGTCAGCCTTATCGCCGAAAAGGGGTGTCTTGTCGCGGGACATTTGCAGGAGGTTTGCGCCTGGCTGGAAGGCCGACATGAGCTTGCCGAGCCGCAGGAGAATGAGGAGGTAGTGGCAGATTCACCCGATGACCTCAGCGATATTATGGGTCAGGAACAGGGTAAGCGGGCGTTAGAAATAACGGCCGCGGGTGGGCATAACCTGCTACTGATAGGTCCGCCAGGCACGGGGAAAACGATGCTGGCGAGCAGGTTGAGCGGCCTGCTGCCCCCCCTCAATAATCACGAAGCGCTGGAAAGCGCCGCGATATTTAGCCTGGTCAGTTCAATATCGCTGCATAAACAGTGGCGCCGCCGTCCTTTCCGCTCGCCACACCACAGTGCGTCTCTTACCGCAATGGTGGGCGGGGGCTCAATTCCCGGACCGGGTGAAATCTCACTGGCACACAACGGCATTCTGTTCCTGGATGAATTGCCAGAGTTTGAACGCCGCGTGCTGGATGCGTTGCGGGAGCCGATTGAATCCGGCGAAATCCATCTGTCTCGTACACGCGCCAAAATAAGCTACCCTGCGCAGTTTCAGCTGGTCGCCGCGATGAACCCTAGCCCAACGGGCCATTATCAGGGCAACCATAACCGCTGTACGCCGGAGCAGACGCTGCGCTATCTGAGTAAGCTGTCCGGCCCCTTCCTCGACCGTTTTGATTTATCTCTCGAGATCCCCCTGCCACCGCCCGGTCTGCTGAGGCAAACCGGTATCAAAGGCGAAAGCTCAGCAGCGGTGCGAGAACGGGTTATTGCGGCTCAGGCGCGGCAGTATGCTCGTCAGAACAGGCTGAATGCCCGGCTGGATAACAGCGGGATCCGACAGTTTTGCTCTCTCAACGCCGAAGATGCAGGCTGGCTGGAAGAGACACTGACGCGGTTTGGGCTATCCATTCGCGCGTGGCAGCGTTTGTTGAAAGTTGCGCGCACGGTCGCTGACGTGGAGGGCTGCCCCGGAATAGAGAGGCGACATTTGCAGGAGGCATTAAGCTACCGTGCGATCGATCGGCTGCTGTTGCATCTGCAAAAAATGCTGGCATAAAAAAGGGGCCGTAGCCCCTTCTCTTCTTAATCGTCAGACTCGGTGTAGTCTTCTGCACCTTCCATCTGCGGCTTGCCGCCAGACAGCGTATGGAAACGCTTAGGACGCTTAATGCGAGCCATATACTTGATCCATACACGTTCTGCATCAGACTGCGGCTCACGCTCACCACGACAAACAGAGACAAATTGTTTTTCATCTTCGGTTGCCGGTTCGCGCTTACCCAGATCCAGCTCGTTAAAGGCATAACCATGGCGCTCAAGAAGTTGAGCTTCTTTGATAGTGAAATCGCCGTGACGAGAGAACCCGCGCGGATAATGTTTATTATCGAAAAAACGATTAGTCGTCGTAAAGCTTTCCGCCATCCTACACGCTCCTAATTCTTTGGCCGAGCTATTTATGGCGCGGAGTATTAGTTACGCTTGACAGAGTGTAAAACAAAACATTTAAATCATAACGACAAATAATTTTGTGGAGAAAGATGTGGATACGGAATTGCTAAAAACTTTCCTCGAAGTGAGCAGAACGCGACACTTTGGGCGAGCAGCTGAAGCCCTCTACCTGACGCAGTCAGCAGTCAGTTTTCGTATTCGACAGCTGGAAAATCAACTGGGTGTGAACCTTTTTACCCGCCATCGCAACAATATTCGTCTAACCCCGGCCGGTGAAAAGCTATTGCCTTATGCAGAAACCCTGATGAATACCTGGCAGGCAGCGCGAAAGGAGGTTGCGCACACCTCCCGGCATAATGAATTCTCGATCGGTGCCAGCGCTTCACTATGGGAATGCATGCTCAGCCAGTGGCTTATGCGGCTATATCGCACACACAATCATCTGCAATTTGAGGCGAGGATTGCGCAACGCCAGTCGCTGGTTAAGCAACTCCACGAGCGGCAGCTTGATCTGCTGATCACCACAGAAGCCCCCAAGATGGATGAATTTAGCAGCCAGATTGTTGGACAGTTTAGCCTGGCGCTCTATGCATCCGAGCCTGCAATGATGAAGGCCGACCTGAATTATTTACGCCTGGAATGGGGGCCTGATTTTCAGCAGCACGAGACGGGGTTAATTGCCAGCGATGATATCCCGCAACTCACGACAAGCTCTGCGGAGATCGCATGCCAGCATCTTCCCACACTGAAAGGCTGTACATGGTTACCTGTTCGCTGGGCGGATAATAAACCTGCACTCCATGTTGTCACCGATTCAACAACGCTCTCCAGGCCGCTGTATGCCATTTGGCTGCAAAACAGCGATAAGCAGTCGCAGATAAAAGATCTGTTAAAAACCAGCATACTGGATTAACGCAAAAGCCTGCGGAAACGCAGGCTGCTTATTCTTCAGGAAGGTGTTGAGCCGTTTTACAGGCAAAAAAAAATCCTTTGCCGAAGCAAAGGATTCTATATGGCAGGGGCGGAGAGACTCGAACTCGCGACACCCGGTTTTGGAGACCGGTGCTCTACCAACTGAGCTACGCCCCTAAATTTTTTTGCCATTAAGCCTGCCCTTTGGGCAGGCTTAATGTCTTAATAAGTGGCGGAACGGA
>NZ_JADDTS010000034.1:0-83313 GCF_015159675.1 Enterobacter cloacae complex sp. S2 | reverse complement strand
AAAAAGAACAATTACGTTTTTCTTACTATAAATGAATGGATAGACATGCCTAAAGATTATCATGTTCAACCTATTATTAATTCATATTTTATATAAGAATCAACAAATATGGCTATGATATCGTAACCATTTTTTGATATCATGCACTTTAACTTCAGTGAACATTTGTAATGATTCCATTCTGCAACACAACAATTTTTATCGGAGTGTACTTTATTTACTTTTAAACCTATTCATCAAGTTAACGCCCCATCGAGTTACTGCTATTAATACAATCAACGCAATAAGAAACCTTGATATAATCCCTGGCCGTGATACTTCGTCAAACTCAAGAACTTCAGCGTATTTCAAAAGGGTAAATGCGATAATGAAAAAAAATAAGTAAATTAGGAAATTTAAAAATTGTTTCATGCTTAACCCGATACTTGTGATTACATTAACTTTATCAAAAATAATAGCTCATCATGACTACTTCGAATAATCATTAAATATCGAAACACCTAGAATAATTCAGTTATAATGAGCTTTTAAATTATTATCACACACAACTCAAATTACTTACCAACGGCATTGTCCGGGGCCGTTGTAATTATTACTTTTATCTTTACTACCACGATCTGAAAAACTATCTTTTGTGCACTGACCAGCTATAGCTCCACCAATTACCCCAGCGGTCATACCCACTGGCCCCCCAGAAGAGCCGGCGATTAGACCACCGATGATTCCTGCGCCGCATGAGTCAACGCCCTTGTAAATAGAGCCATTGTTTCCTTTTGAATTACCAGATTTAGAGCTGGTGTTACGACTACCGGCACCTTCATAATTACCGCTTCCATTGCCGCCACTTACTAATGCTATCTCATTAAGGCTTAATGCTCTTATATTCGACATAAATCATCTCCATTTAATTTAGTTTTGCATTTTGTGCTAAAAAAATATCTTACATTACTTAATGTAAAGAAAGTGTATTTATGTAAGCAAATGTAAATAAGCTATTGAACTTCGTAAACCGTAGCTCCATTTGGGAGCAGTTCAGCTCCTGCATGGGCAGGCCTATAACACGAAATCGACCTGGAGGTACGGTAATGTTCAGGCATCTTTTCTGACGTCCAGCGCGCAATCACTTCTGCGTCGTAACAGATTTTACAGCCATGGCGCATCGCTTCGTTACGGACGTGCCAGAGTGTTTCGGCTTCTTCGGGCCTGGCTTTTCTTGGCATTACATACTCCTTTATGGATAAATCTGAATAACAAAAGCACGACCAACTGGAATGTGATATTGATGAAATATCAGAACCCAAACAAATGATAACGCTCAAATATGGAGATCACCGGATGACGATACCCACGCTTACGACAGAACGCTTATTACTTAAACCCCTTGTTGCCGCCGATGCCGTCCAGATCCAGCAACGCTATCCGCGCTGGGAAATTGTCCGCTATATGGTGGCTTCAGTCCCCTGGCCCTACCCGGAAAACGGTGCAGAAAATTATGTCAACAACGTTGCACTGCCCGACATGGCCAAAGGGATTGCGTGGTTCTGGACGATTCGCCGTCGCGAAGCGCCTGACGAACTGATGGGGTTGATTTGCCTGTATGACGTGGAGGACAACAACAGGGGGTTCTGGCTCGCGCCGGAATTTCAGGGCCAGGGATATATGCGTGAGGCGAGTATCGCGGCAACGGATTACTGGTTCAATACGCTTAACAAAGCGGTGTTACGCGCGCCGAAAGCGGCGGCCAACAGCCGCTCCCGACGTATTTCAGACAGCAGCGGCATGCGACTCATCAGGACAGAGAAGAAAGCCTATGTCAGCGGCCTGCTGGATTCGGAGCTGTGG
Organism: Enterobacter cloacae complex sp. S2; assembly: GCF_015159675.1. Classification (NCBI taxonomy): domain Bacteria; kingdom Pseudomonadati; phylum Pseudomonadota; class Gammaproteobacteria; order Enterobacterales; family Enterobacteriaceae; genus Enterobacter; species Enterobacter cloacae complex sp. S2. Next base: position 81,471 of record NZ_JADDTS010000034.1, on the reverse strand, counting down.
GAAATCACCCGCGACGAGTGGAATGCCCGTCAGGTCAGCTGATAATGCTTATCCGGCATTAGCCTTTCAGGGATGTTCTCTTCATCGTTCATCTGCAACAGATCGCGCTCCATCATGTTGCAGATGGCGTCCAGCGGCAGATCGTTATCTTCCGTCCCAAACGGATCTTCCAGCTCTTCCGCCAGCGTGTCCAGCGAGATAAAGGTGTAGGAAATCAGCGCAGAGACAAAGGGCGTCATGTAATGCAGATCAACGACCAGCGCAAACGGCAGCATGATGCAGAACAGATACACCGTCCGGTGCAGGATCAGCGTATAGGCAAACGGGACTGGCGTATTGGCGATACGCTCACAGCCAGCCAGCACGATGGACATATCATTCAGGCGGTTGTTGAGGCTGTGAAACAGAATGTCTGAAAGGTGCCCGCTACGCCGCCGCACGGCCAGCCACTCCCCCATGATCAGCAGGATACGGTTCGCCGGCGAGTTGGCGTCCATCACTTTGCGTAAATCGTCTGGAGCCAGATAGCGGGACAGCTGATCGGCATTGGTTTCTCTGCGCAGGGTCATTCGCAGACAGTTAGCAAACGCGATTTGCAGGCGGACAAACTCACCAAGATGTTTATCATCCGGCAAGGTGTTTTTTACCTCGCGAAACAGCGAGCGCGCCGCTATCATCAACTGCCCCCAAAGCAGACGCGCCTCAACGTAGCGCGAATAACAGGCGTTATTGCGAAACCCCAGGAAGATGGCGATAGCCACACCCAGAATGCTGAACGGCGCGACGGTAAACCGGATACCCAGCGAGGTGTACCACGGCAGCATGACAATCACGGCGATGGAAAGCAGGAAGTTAAGCAGCAGTCGGGTATAAATTTTGGGAAGTACCGAACCATGCCAGACAAAAATCAGTTGCAGCCAGTGCTGTTGAGGACGAACAATCATAATCAGCTTCAGAAAAGTAAAGAGCGCGGCCTATTAAACGTGATCCCCCTCACGGTTGCAAGCATGTTAATAGTTCATTGCATTTTCTGACCTGTTAAGCCTGAACCGCACGGTGCCGCAAGTGCTTTCTAAAAAAAGAACGTATAGTATGTTGTAACTAAATGGGTCTTTAAAAAACCCGGCAAACGCCGGGCATTATGATTAGCAGAGCGGTTTCACCGCATCACGCATGCCTTTGCTTAAAATCGCATCCAGATCCAGCGCAACCTGTTCTACCAGTCCATTAACCAGAGTGAGATCCTGTTCCCAGTGTTCGCTCACGCTTAACACCGACGATACCAGTTCACGGGTAGTGACCTGTTTGTCGTGATGTTGCGTCCACAACTGCTGGTAACGTTCAAGCCAGTGCGCATCGTCCTGCACCGGATAGCGCTCACCGTTGCGCTCGGCACGGTAAAATGCAATCAGCGCCGCCAGAGCAAAGGTCAGACGTGCTGGCAGTTTGCCGGTCGCCTTCTGCCCTGCCAGCAGTTGCGGCAGAATGCGGGTGCGGTACTTGGTCATCCCGTTCAGTGCAATCGACAGCAGCTGATGCTTAATGTACGGATTACGGAAACGCCCCGTTACGGCACTGGCGAAGGAGTGCAGCTCGTCGCGCGGCAGATCCAGGACGGGAATAATTTCCTCATAAATAGCCTTCTCTACGAACGCGCAAATTTCCGCGTCGTTCATGGCTTCCCCTACCGTATCCAGCCCGGCCTGAAAAGCGACCGGAACCAGCGCCGTGTGCGCGCCGTTGAGGATCGCCACCTTACGCTCTTTATACGGCTTGATATCGTCAACAATCAGGACGTTGAGCGGGTATTTATTCAGGCGCAGTTCAGCTGCAAGTGATTTCGGGCCCTGAATAACAAACAGATAGAAATGTTCCGCCGTGTCGAGGAAGCTGTCGTGATAGCCCAGACCGGCTTCCAGCTCTGCCACCTCATCACGCGGATAGCCGGTAACAATGCGGTCAACCAGCGTCGAACAGAAGGTGTTAGCATCATTCAGCCACGCAATGAATGCCGCCGGCAGCGCCCACTCCTGTGCATAGCGCAGCACCAGTTCACGAAGGGCATCGCCGTTGTAGTCGATGAGTTCGCAAGGAATGATAATCCAGCCTTTATCCGCAGCCCCGTTAAAGTGGGTAAAGCGTTCGAACAGCAGACGCGTCAGTTTGGCCGGATAGCTGACAGCTGGCGCATCGTCAAACTTATCGCCCGCGTGATAGCCGATCCCCGCCTCCGTGGTATTGGAGAAGACAAACCGCATCTCCGGGTTATGGGCGAGTTTCAGGAATTCATCGTACTGGCTGTAGACGCTGATTTCACGATTCACGGAACGAATAAGAAGCGCATCGCTTACCGCATCCCCCTCCTCATTCAGACCACGAATAATCGTGGTATACAGACCATCCTGGGTGCTCAGCGACGGCGGAAAATCACTCTGGATCGGCCGCACAATCACCACACCTGCATTGAGATCGGTATGCTCGTTTAAGAGGTCGATTTGCCAGTCAACGAACGCGCGGAGGAAGTTACCTTCGCCAAACTGGATGATACGTTCAGGGTAGCGCGCACCGGGGAAATCACGACGGTTGAGTGTGTTCACAATGGAGGTCCTTTATGATTAGTCATACAGCCTGATAAGATTGGTGTGATAACTTATCAAAACTTCAGGACCAGAACCCCTGTCTGGATCAACTCAGGACGCGATGGTGAAAAATATCAAAGAAATTTATAGAACACCGAGGTCGCCGTCATGTCCCCGTTCGGCATCAGGGCGTAGCGTGGGATCTCCCCCGCCTTTTGCCAGCCCGCTCTCTGATAAAACGTCTCCGCGCCGCTGCCGGTCGAGGTATCAAGCACCAGCACCGTAAGCGCTTTTTCACGCGCAACCGCCTCCAGGGCTTCCATCAGCGCCATTGCCGCACCTTTACGGCGCGCCTTCCCATGTACCAGAAGTTTCGCGACATCTGCGCGGTGCGGCTGGTTTTCCGGCTGGTCGGTGATCAGCTGGACCGTGCCAACCAGCCCCTGCTCCGCGTCAAAACAGCCCAGGACGGTACGCTCGTCGCGCCCGACGCTGTCTGCGACGCCGAGCCAGAAGGTTTGGGCTTTCTCGGGAGAAAAAGGCAGCATAAAGCTGACGGAGGCGCCGCCGTTTACACAGTTGACGAGGATATCGCTCAGGGCATCAATGTGGGTGAGGATGTCCTGTCGGGAGAGAGGTTTAATCAGCATGGGAGAGTTCATTGCGCGTCCTTAGGTTGAATCTCTCCACTTTGCTATTAACATTTTTGTTACGCAATAAGCGATGACATAGGATTTCGTTATGTCATTTTTCGCCGTGATGTTGCCGCTTCATGGCGTACATTTGCGCATCCGCGTGTTTTAACCATGCCTGCATATCGTTGCGGTGATGATCGAACTCGCTCAGCCCCCAGGAGAACTGTAACGACCAGGGATGCAGCTGACGCGCGTTATACTTCTCCGTTTGTTCGACAAGATACTGCATGGCGATCCAGGCGCCAGGCTCATCGGTATCCGCAAACAGCACCGCGAACTCATCTCCCCCGAAACGCACCAGCATATCGGCCTCGCGGAATGAGGAGCGCATCAGGGCGGCCATCGCTTTCAGGGCCTTGTCGCCCTCCTGATGCCCGAAGCGATCGTTAATGGTTTTGAAATGGTCCAGATCCAGCCAGCCAAGCGTTAACGGTTCTGCCCTACGCTGCGAAACCGACAGTGCAAACTGCGCAAACTGGTTAAACCCGCGTCGGTTAAACAGGCCCGTGAGTTCATCGGTCGTGGCGGCGCTAACGGCTGCAAATTCATCTTCTGCCAGCGCGCTGAGATCGGCCAGTACGGCGGAATCCGCCGCGGTAAACTCACGCGGTGCGTAATCAATGAGACACAACGATCCTACGCACGCCCCGTCACGTAAACGCAGCGGGAAACCGGCATAAAAGCGTACGCCCGGATCTCCCGCCACCTGCGGATTATCCGCAAAGCGTTCGTCCAGCAGCGTGTCAGCCACCACCAGCGGCGCGTCACCCAGGATCGTATGACCACAAAACGAGAGATCGCGAGGCTGGCTGGCGAGTGCCCGGCCGTCGGCAGATTTCACGATCGCAGCGTGGTCATCCACCAGCGTAATCATCGCCAGCGGCACCCTGAAAAAGCGTGTTGCCAGCCGCGTGAGACGATCAAACGCGGGATAATTGTCGATCTCAAGCAGACCGGACTCGCGCAGCGCATTCATGCGCTCCGTTTCATTCACGGGAATTAGAGGTGCTTTCATGACGTCTCCTGACGCTGAGCATTAGTAAAAGCGTAGCTTAAACAGAGACATTGTCAGTTCAGGAGGCACGATTTACCTCAATGACCAGCCAATGATGGATCACGTTGACGATATACTGTTGCTGCTGCGCACTCAGCGGCACGCCCTGCGGGATAGCATGCCACTTAGCCAGACAGCCCCGACAGCAGGTTGCCGTGGCATGCTGGGCGATAAAAACCGGATGGCCGCGCATCGGCGTCTGCTTACCGTCATTCACCGGGTGTGCAGGCGCCAGCCGCGCGGCGACAAAATCAGCGGCATGCTTATCGATAGTGTCCGCGCCCTTATCCCAGCAGTATTGCCGCTCTTTCATCCCTAAATGAAATCGTGAACGAAACGTGGAGCGAGCCAGGCGCGTGAACAGAGGATCTAACGTGGACATCAGTATACGGACCGTCCAAGGCGTTTGGTCAGCTGTTCCAGCGCCGCGACGCCCGCCAGTGAGTTGCCGGTCTCGTCCAGTTCCGGGCTCCAGACGGCAATCGCCATCTCGTGCGGAACAATGGCCACGACGCCACCGCCAACGCCGGATTTAGCCGGCAGCCCCACGCGCCAGGCAAACTCCCCGGCGTTCTGATACATTCCGCTGGTTGCCATTAAGGCGTTGATCTGCCGGGCCTGCATCGGGGAGACAACGTCCTCGCCCAGATGCGGGGCATGGCCCTGATGCGCCAGAAACAGAAAAGTCTGCGCCAGTTCGACGCAGTTCATCTTCAGCGCGCAGTAATGAAAATAGTTTTGCAGCACCGTGGCGACGTCATTATGAAAGTTGCCGAAGGACTTCATCAGCCAGGCGATGGCGGCGTTACGTGCAGAGTGTTCAAACTCAGAGCGCGCTACCACCGGATCGTAGGCGATGTCCTGCACGCCGGAAAGCTGCCGCACAATCTGGAGCATACGCTGGCGCGGCGCGCTCAGACGGCTTTGCAGCATATCGCACACCACCAGCGCCCCGGCGTTGATAAACGGGTTGCGCGGCTTACCCTGTTCGATTTCAAGCTGGAGAAGGGAGTTGAAGGGCTGACCGGAGGGATCTTTGCCCACCCGCTGCCAGATCTCCTGCTCGTCATACTGGCGCATGGCGGCAACGAGGCTAAGCACTTTTGAGATCGACTGAATTGAAAAGCGCTCCAGTGCATCTCCCGCCTGAAAACGCTGCCCGTCGACAGTACAAATGGCGATGCCGAGCTTATTACCGCTGATCGAGGCCAGCGCGGGAATGTAATCGGCAACCTTACCCTGCCCCAGTAACGGACGAACCTGCGCCAGAATCTCGTCCAGCATCTCATTATGGATGACCGCAGCCACACTTTGCTCCTTGCCCTCAGGCTAAAACGGGCTGCGAGTATAACAGAGGCTTATACGTCACGTCAGGCAGGGAGACGAAAACGCGAGACGGCCTGCAACAAAAGATCTGACTCCCGATGCAGGCGCTCAGAGGCATTCGACGCTTCGCTAACCAGCACATCTGTCTGACGCGATACCTGATTCAGCGCCTGAAGTTGGCGCGTCATCTGATGAATGCTTTCCCCCTGATTTAGAGTGGCCAGCGAAATATCATTCAGCAGGCTACTCAGATTGGCCACCAGCCCGGTGACCTGCTGGAGATTCTCTTCCAGACGGTTTACCACCTGAGAACCTTCTTCAATGCCCTGTAGCGAGTGGTTAATTAACGACTGGATGGTTTGCGTAGAGTGACTGCTTTTTCTGGCCAGCAGCCCCACTTCACGGGCGACCACCGCGAACCCGCGCCCCTGTTCTCCCGCATGGGCGGCTTCAATGGCAGCGTTGAGGGCCAGAATGTTGGTCTGAAACGCCACGCTGTCGATCATGGCGACGATCCCACGCATCTCTGAGGATCGGTCGACGATCGTCTGCATCGAGCCATTCACCGCTGTCATCATTTGCTCCCCGCCGACGGCAGCCTGTCGGGCTTCATCCGCGCGCGAGCGGGCGAGTTTTGCATAACCCGTGTTCCCCTCAACGTGGGTTTCGAGATCGGCGATATGCGCGGTCACCTCCTCCAGCTCTTTGGCCTGACGCGTGGACTGCTGATAAAGCTTCTGGTTCCCCTGCGCAAGTGACCCGATATTTTCGACCATAGAGGTAGTGGCCTCGCTGACCTGAGTCACCAGTTGCTGGAGCCCGCGCTGCATGGCGGTAATACTGCCGCTGAGCTGGCTGATTTCACGGTTAAAACGCACAACGTCAGGGGGTATTCCCGACAAATCCCCTGCCGCAAGCTGGTTAATATGGACAATCAGACGGCGTAGCGGGGATATCACCCATTTCGCCATTGCAAACCAGACGGCAATGGCAATAGCCAGCAGCACCAGCGGCGCAAACAGGAACAGCCGTTGCAGGCCTGAGAGTTGTTCCATGAGCGACTGACGCCCCTGTATCGCCTGCTTCTCACTCCGTTGCTGATAACGTGCAAAGTTGTCATTAAAATCGGTCTGAAACGCCTGGGCGGGTACGGCGAAAAAGAGGTCGATACTGTTGGTTTTCACCAGCCCTTCCGCCTGCTCGCTAATGGCACCGAAGAACAGCTGATAGCTATTAACAAGCCCCTCGTCCTGCGGAGGATTAAGCGCGAGCCAGGCTTGCCATGCCTGCTGAGACGCCGCCAGGGATTTTTGCGCCTCGTCCATCAGGCTATGCCAGCTCCCTTCCGAACCGGTCTCTTTATCCTGCATAAAGTACACCCCGGAGCGGTTGAGCAGATCGCTCGCCGCAAGCAGCGAAATACGCGCCTGATCCAGTCTGCTCTGTTGCTGCCAGGCCAGCTGATTGCGCTGTTCGTTACGCTGGGCTTGATTCAGGGAAGCGGTAAGCAGGAAGGAGGATGAAAGTTGCAGGGCGGAGAAAAGGCCGATAATACAAAAGATGCCGGTCAGCAGGCCAAACTGACGAGGAAAAAAGCGCTGCGCAAGACGACGAAAAATTTGCGTTAGGTTCATAATTTTCTTCTGTAACAATACGTTAGACGCGAGCGAGTCTACGAAACGAAAATGACAGAACCATTGCAAAATAATGACAGGAAACGTGAATTGCCGGGTAGCGGCCTTGCCCTACCCGGCAACAACATTACACGCGATCCTTCCAGACCGTCTGAACGTTACAGAACTCATGCAGACCGAAATGTGAAAGCTCTCGCCCGAAGCCGCTCTTCTTCACTCCGCCAAACGCAACGCGCGCATCGCTTGCGCTGTAGCCATTGATAAAGACTCCGCCGCACTCCAGCTCGCGAGAGAAGGTTTCAGCCAGCGCATCGTTCGCGGTAAAGACCGTCGCTGATAAGCCAAAGTCGCTGTCGTTAGCCAGCTGCAACGCGTGCGACGCATCATTGGCGACGGTAATCGCAGCCACCGGGCCAAACAGCTCCTGACGGAAGGCCGTCATCTGTGGGGTGACGTCGCCGAGTACGGTTGGCGCATAAAAGTTACCGGTCCCGGCAAGCTTCTCGCCGCCGAGCAGCAGGGTCGCCCCTTCCGCCAGCGTAGCCTGTACCTGCTGATGCAGTTCATCGCGAAGATCAAATCGCGCCATCGGGCCAATATAGTTATCTTCCTCATCCGGTGCGCCCATTTTCAGCGCCTTGACCGCGTCAACAAAGCGTTGGGTAAAGGTGTCCGCCACGCCCGCTTCCACAATAAAGCGTTTCGCCGCCGCGCAAACTTGTCCGGTATTCTGATAACGTCCGGCCACGGCCGCGTTGACAGCCAGATCCAGATCGGCATCATTCAGAACGATAAACGGATCGGAGCCGCCCAGCTCCAGCACGCATTTCTTCAGCGCCGCGCCCGCCTGCGCGCCAATTGCCGCACCAGCCCGAACGCTGCCGGTTACGGTCACCGCCGCGATACGCCGATCGTTAATCGCCTGGCTGACGCCGTCATTTGTCGCGTTCACCCAGCCAAAGATCCCCTCCGGGAAACCGGCATCCGCGAACACCTTCCCGATCAGCTCCGCCGAGCCGAGCACATTTGGCGCATGTTTAAGCAGATAGCTGTTCCCTGCCAGCAGGATCGGCACCGCACCGCGCAGCACCTGCCAGAGCGGGAAGTTCCACGGCATCACCGCCAGAATAGGCCCCAGCGGACGGTACTCAATCACCGCATTGTCGACCTGGGTAGATTCCGGGCGCAGCATTGCCGGGCCGTATTCAGCGTACCAGTCGCAAAGGCTGGCGGACTTAGTCACCTCCGCACGCGCCTGCCCAATGGGCTTGCCCATCTCCCGGGAGATAGTCTGCGCCATCTCTTCCGCACGGCTACGCAGCGCCGCACCCAGATCGCGAAGTTTTTGCGCCCGGTGCGCTACGCTTTCGCGTCGCCACTGACGAAAACCGGTATCCGCCTGCGCAATGGCACGTTCAACGTCACCGGACGTTGCCCACGGGTAAGCAGCCAGCGTTTCGCCGGTAGCCGGGTTGACAGAGTGGGCATGGGTAGCAGATGAATACGTCATGAAGTTCTCCATGTAATAACAGTTGATTGATTGTGGCCCACTCTGCTATTTCTTAAAAATGAATAATACTCACCACCTTGTTCACGAATCGAGAATGGTATGGACTTAACACAGCTTGAGATGTTTAACGCCGTCGCACTGACCGGCAGCATTACCCAGGCGGCGCAGAAGGTACACCGGGTGCCGTCAAACCTCACCACCCGCATCCGACAGCTTGAAGCGGATCTCGGCGTGGAGCTGTTTATTCGCGAGAATCAGCGCCTGCGGCTTTCCCCCGCCGGGCACAATTTTTTGCGCTACAGCAAACAGATCCTGGCGCTGGTCGACGAAGCGCGAATGGTCGTCGCCGGGGATGAACCGCAGGGATTATTCTCGCTCGGCGCGCTGGAAAGTACCGCCGCCGTACGCATTCCGGAAAGTCTGGCGCGGTTTAATCAGCGCTATCCGCGCATTCAGTTTGCGTTATCCACCGGGCCTTCCGGTACGATGATTGACGGCGTGCTTGAGGGGACGCTCAGCGCCGCCTTTGTCGACGGGCCGCTCTCACACCCCGAACTGGAAGGAATGCCGGTTTACCGTGAAGAGATGATGCTGGTCACCCCTGCGGGCCATGCGGAAGTGTCAAAAGCCACGCAGGTGAGCGGTAGCGACGTGTATGCCTTTCGCGCCAACTGTTCCTACCGGCGTCATCTGGAGAGCTGGTTTCATGCTGACCGCGTAACGCCGGGAAGGATCCACGAGATGGAGTCCTACCACGGGATGCTCGCCTGCGTGATTGCCGGGGCAGGCATTGCGCTGATGCCCCGCTCCATGCTGGAGAGTATGCCGGGGCATCATCAGGTGGCGGCGTGGCCGCTGGCGGAAAACTGGCGCTGGCTCACCACCTGGCTGGTGTGGCGACGCGGGGCGATGACCCGCCAGCTTGAGGCGTTTATAGGGCTGCTAAACGAACGTCAGCCACCAGTGTCTTCTCCATAAACAGGCTCAGCGGATCCTCGTTGTAGGGGGCAAACGCGGGGCGCCGTTCGTATCCACACTGTTGATACAGACGAATAGCGGCGTGTTGTTTGATCCCCGTCTCCAGCCGGACGGTGTGGCAGCAGCGGCTGAGAGCTTCATCTTCCAGCGCCGCCAGTAATTTATCACCCAGCCGTTGCCCGCGATGGGTTGGATCAATATAGACCCGTTTCATTTCCCCGGTCCCGTCCCCGTTCAAAACAACAGCGCCACACCCGACGGCGTTAAGCTGAGTGTCACGAATAATCATCAGGATCAGCGAGTCGTCCGGCAGTTCGGTTAAATCCAGCAGATGATTACTTTCCGCGGGATAGAGAACGCTTTGATAACGGTCCAGCGCCGTAATCAGGGCGAGAATATCTGGATGATGGGCGGATTCAGCGGTAATAGAATACATGGCAGGCTCCTTGTCGTTTTCGTTCAACATACCGCCCGCCCTGTATACCGGCGTCATAGTTTTTAATGATGACCGTAATCCTGGAGACGAAGGAAAATTTTCCCCTTCATATACAGCGTGGCCTGCCCGCCAATCAGCACGCGGTCGCCTTTCAGCTCGCAGCGCAGATCCCCGCCACGGGAGGAGACCTGGCGGGCCGACATTTGCGTTTTTCCAAGCTTTTCGCTCCAGTACGGGATCAGCATGCTGTGCGCTGATCCCGTCACCGGATCCTCCGGTACCCCTTCCCCCGGGCAGAAGAAGCGGCTGACGAAATCATACTCATCCCCCGGCGCCGTAACGCAGACCATTTTCCCCAGCGGGAGCATGGCTGTGATATCCGGCGTCAGCGCCTCCACCTGCCGCTGGCTGTCGAGCACCACCATGTAATCGCGCCCTGCACGCACCTCTTTTGCCGCGTTAATGCCCAGCGAGCTGAACAGCACTGGCGGTGGAGTATCGACAACCTCGGTTGACCACGCCGGGAAATTAAGCGTCAGCCAGTCGCCGCTGCGTTGTACCGTCAGTTCGCCGACAAAGCGCGTGGTGAAGGTGATTTCCGTATGCGGATAATCCAGGTATTCGAAAATAACGTGAGAAGCCGCGAGGGTTGCGTGGCCGCAGAGGTTAATTTCATCCTGCGTGGTAAACCAGCGCAGTTCAAACCCGTTATCCGTTCGGACAAAGAACGCCGTCTCTGACTGATTATGCTGCTTCGCCATCTTCAGCAGCGTCTCATCCGGCAGCCACGCTTCCAGCGGACACACCGCCGCCGCATTGCCGCCGAACGCCCTGTCGCTGAAGGCATCCACCAAATAAAAATCAATTTCCTGCATCGTTGGTTCCTCTTAGATTTATTCAGCGCAGAAATACTGTGCCCTTCAGATACAGCGCCGCCTGCCCGCCCATCCGCACGCGGTCGCCTTTCAGTTCGCAGCGTACGTCGCCACCACGGGCAGAAACCTGACGGGCAAACATCTGTGTTTTGCCAAGCTGTTCACTCCAGTAAGGGATCAGCATGGTGTGCGCGGAGCCGGTGACAGGATCTTCCGGCACGGCCACGCCCGGCGAGAAGAAACGACTGACAAAGTCGTATTCCCCTTCGTCCCGGGCGGTGACGGCAACTTTATGCTCCCCCGGCGTCATGGCAGAGAAATCCGGATTAATGGCTTCCACCTGCTCGCGGCTCTCCAGTACCAGCACCCAGGCGCGGCCTTTTCGCGCCTCGACGTAGTGGCTGATACCGAGTGCGGTGAGCATCTCCGGTGGCGGCGTCTGTGCCTGCGTCGGGCAGGCCGGGAAGTCCAGCGTCATCCAGTCACCTTCACGGCTGACGGTCAGGCGACCAGAAGCGGTGTCAAAATGAAGGCGTGAGTCCGGATAATCCAGTTCGTTAAACAGAACATACGCCGCGGCAAGCGTCGCGTGACCACACAGATTAACCTCGGTGAGCGTGGTGAACCAGCGCAGCTCAATCCCCCCTTTGGTGCACACAAAAAACGCGGTTTCCGACTGGTTATGCTGTTGTGCCATCCGCAGTAACGTCTCATCCGGTAGCCACGCGTCGAGCGGGCACACCGCCGCCGGGTTGCCGCCAAAGGAGGACTCGCTGAACGCATCTACCAGATAAAAATCAATCTCCTGCATTGTGTTACCGCCTGTTTTTGTTGTGTTGTTCTTTATCTTCAATGAAAACAACCGCGTTCGCTACCGCTGCATGAAGGTAAATTTTGTGATTCACATCACATAACGGTTGAGTTTTCGCCGTTTAAGGCTTTAAGATCGTCTCCTCATCTTTCAGGCAACGAATCCCAGATATCCCTATGACAACACACACGGTTTCCCGCAGGGTCGCGTGGCTACGCGTGGTCACGCTCGCCATCGCAGCGTTTATTTTCAACACCACGGAATTTGTTCCGGTTGGGCTGCTGTCCGACATTGCAGCCAGCTTCCATATGGAAACGGCACAGGTTGGCATTATGTTGACCATCTATGCATGGGTGGTAGCGCTGATGTCGCTGCCGTTTATGCTGCTGACCAGCCAGATGGAACGTCGTAAGCTGCTGATTGGGCTGTTTGTGGTGTTCATAGCCAGCCATGTGCTGTCATTTATGGCATGGAACTTTACGGTGCTGGTGATCAGCCGCGTCGGCATCGCGTTTGCCCATGCCGTTTTCTGGTCGATCACCGCATCGCTCGCCATTCGTCTCGCCCCGGCGGGGAAACGCGCCCAGGCGTTGAGCCTGATTGCCACCGGAACGGCGCTGGCGATGGTGTTAGGCCTGCCGATCGGGCGCATTGTGGGTCAATACTTCGGCTGGCGCACCACCTTCTTTGCCATCGGCATGGGGGCGCTGATCACCCTGGTGTGTCTGATCAAACTGCTGCCAAAACTGCCCAGCGAACACTCCGGCTCGCTGAAAAGTCTGCCGCTGCTGATGCGTCGACCAGCGCTGATGAGCATCTATCTGCTGACCGTGATTGTGGTGACCGCCCATTACACAGCCTACAGCTATATTGAGCCGTTTGTTCAGGTTGTGGCGGGCTTTAGCGCTAACTTCGCCACCGTTCTGCTGCTGATCCTGGGCGGCGCGGGTATTATCGGCAGTATCCTGTTCGGGAAGCTGGGCAATAAGCACGCGTCTGCGCTTGTAAGCAGTGCGATTGGCCTGCTGCTGGCGTGCCTGCTGTTACTGATGCCTGCGGCAGGCAGCGAGAGTCATCTGGCGATCCTCAGTCTGTTCTGGGGCGTGGCGATCATGATTATTGGTCTGGGAATGCAGGTCAAAGTGCTGGCCCTGGCCCCGGACGCCACGGACGTGGCAATGTCGCTGTTCTCGGGAATTTTCAATCTGGGAATTGGGGCCGGTGCGCTGGTGGGAAATCAGATCAGCCTGCATGTATCGATGTCGGCCATTGGCTATCTCGGGGCGATTCCCGCGCTTATTGCGCTGATCTGGTCGGTGCTTATCTTCCGTAAATGGCCGGTCGCGATGGAAGAACAGACCAGCCACGGTTGACGTTAGTTGTGCCGGGTGGCGGCTTCGGCCTACCCGGCCTAGGTTATTACGGACTTGTAGGCCGGGTAAGCGCAGCGCCACCCGGCGATGTCCTCAGTGATACGTCTTAATGATCTCCAGTACGCCGTTAATAATAAACTGCACGCCCATACAGACCAGCAGGAAGCCCATCAGACGGGAGATAGCTTCAATCCCCCCCTTGCCCACCCAGCGCATAATCGCCCCGGAGCTGCGCAATGACCCCCAGACGATAATGGCGATAAGCGCAAAAATGATCGGCGGCGCAACGGTAATAACCCAGTGCGGAAAAGTAACACCATCACGCACCGTTGAGGCGGAACTGATGATCATCGCAATCGTTCCCGGCCCGGCCGTGCTCGGCATGGCTAACGGCACAAACGCGATATTGGCGCTCGGTTCGCTTTCAAGCTCCTCCGATTTGCTTTTGGCTTCCGGCGATTCATGCGCTTTATGCGCCGGGAACAGCATCCGGAAACCAATAAACGCCACAATCAGCCCACCGGCGATACGCAGACCGGGAATCGAAATACCAAAAGTATTCATCACCAGTTGTCCGGCGTAATAAGCCACCATCATAATCGCGAAGACGTAGACGGAGGCCATCCTCGACTGCTGGTTGCGCTCCGCGCTGTTCATGTTACCCGCCAGCCCCAGAAAGAGCGCCACGGTCGTTAACGGGTTCGCCAGCGGAAGCAACACCACCAGCCCAAGCCCCACTGCTTTAATCAAATCCAACATAATGCACCGCAGTCCTTATCCTTATTCATTACCGCAATTATAGGGGGAAAGTCTCGTCCTGAGCTATCCGCGCAACGTAACCATAATTGTCTCGCGTAACTAATAACCCCAGATTATCTATATGATTTAAAAGCGTACAGAAAAAGGTCCTGAAGCGTTTTAGCATTTCGTGGCATCGGCTGATCCATTCAGTTGACTTATACTTGCCTGAGCAATAATATCTGCCGTGACTAAACTACTTGCCAGGGCAACCATTGTGAAAAGCACCAGTGATCTCTTTAACGACATAATCCCACTGGGTCGTCTTATTCATATGGTTAACCAGAAAAAAGATCGCCTGCTCAATGACTACCTGTCACCGCTGGATATCACCGCAACACAGTTCAAAGTGCTGTGTTCCATTCGCTGCGAAGTGTGTATCACGCCGGTTGAGCTGAAAAAGGTGCTCTCTGTCGATCTCGGTGCGTTAACCCGCATGCTGGATCGTCTCGTCTGCAAAGGATGGATAGAACGAAGCCCTAACCCGAATGACAAACGTGGCGTACTGGTGAAACTGACCAGCGATGGCGCGGCCATGTGTGAGCAATGTCATCAATTAGTAGGACAAACACTGCACCAGGAACTGACAAAAAACTTAACGGCAGATGAAGTGGCAACGCTTGAGCTTTTACTCAAGAAAATCCTGCCGTAAACAGAAAAAGAGGTATGACGATGTCCAGACGCAATACTGACGCTATCACCATTCATAGCATTTTGGACTGGATCGAAGATAACCTGGAATCTCCACTCTCCCTTGAGAAAGTGTCGGAGCGTTCAGGTTACTCAAAATGGCACCTGCAACGGATGTTTAAAAAAGAGACCGGCCATTCATTAGGACAATATATTCGCAGCCGTAAGCTGACGGAGATTGCCCAAAAACTGAAAGAAAGCAATGAGCCGATCCTCTATCTGGCGGAACGTTACGGATTTGAATCGCAACAAACCCTGACGCGTACGTTCAAGAACTACTTTGACGTGCCGCCTCATAAGTACCGTATTACCAGTATGCCGGGTGAATCCCGTTATCTGTATCCGCTAAAACATTGCAGTTAATCATCGCCTGTTAAGACGTAACCGAGGAAATCATGAAATTTATCGCCTCCGCCGCCCTCACCTTGCTGGTGCTGGTTTCCGGCCAGAGCTTCGCGGAGCAAACCCCCAGTGCGGGGCAGCAAAATAATCGTGACAACATGATTATGCCGTCCACGCAAAACCAGTCGCCCTGGGACTTCAATCACATGGGCGCTGGCAGCGACAAATCCGACGAATTAGGCGTGCCGTATTATAATCACGACCTGTAATTCGTTTTTGCCCCGCTAATGCGGGGCTTTTTTCTGCCTTAACTCCGCACCCGCGTCGCCCGACGCACCCGCAAGCCAAAGACGTTGATATACAGCCCGGCCATAATCAGCCCTGCGCCACACAGTTGCAGCGCGCTGAGCGTTTCATCCAGCAACAGGGCGGCGCTGGCAAGCCCGACCACCGGAACCAGCAGCGATAACGGCGCCACGCGCCAGGTTTCATAGCGTCCGAGCAGCGATCCCCAGATGCCGTAGCCAATGATTGAGGCGACTAATGCCAGGTAGATCAGCGACAAAATGGTCGTCAGGTCGATCTCCACCAGGCTTTTCAGCATCACCTGCGGTCCATCCAGAATAAACGACGCGGCCATAAACGGCACAATGGGGATCAACGCGCTCCAGACCACCAGCGACATGATCCCAGGACGCGACTCATGCTGCATTATCAGCTTGTTAAAGATGTTGCCGCACGCCCAGCTCAGCCCCGCCGCCAGGGTGAGCATAAAGCCCAGCAGCGCGACATGCTGACCGTTGAGGCTGCCTTCTATCAGCACCAGCACGCCAAAGACCGCAAGGCTAATACCCGCCAGCTGTTTGCCCTGCAAACGTTCGCCAAAGACAAACGCGCCGAGAATAATGGTAAAGAAAGCCTGCACCTGAAGCACCAGCGAAGCCAGACCCGCAGGCATACCGAATTTGATGGCGCAAAAAAGAAACGCAAACTGACCAAAGCTGATGGTGAGGCCGTAGCCCAGCAGAAGCTTCAGGGGAATCTTTGGGCGGGCAACGAACAGCAGCGCCGGGAAGGCCACCAGCAGGAAGCGCAGACCCGCCAGCATGAGTGGAGGCATGTTGTGCAACCCCATTTTGATGACCACAAAATTGAGTCCCCACACCACGACAACCAGTAACGCTAACAGCCCGTCTTTCCGCGTCATTTTCCGCCCCTGAATTATTAAATTTTTGTAAACACTTCAAGGTAACAGAAAAAATACCCCCGCGAGAAGATCATTAATTCTGGTACTGAGGAGAATCACTTGCGGATAAATTGGGTGCTATACAAGCTGCCGATGCCATGATAATCCTGTAATAACACAACAAAAAAAGCATAAGCATTTGTCGGGCAGGAAAATGAAACCATCAATCAGGCGCTCAACCGCAGCGCTACTGGCATCGTCATTGTTATTAACAATTGGCCGCGGGGCAACGCTGCCCTTTATGACCATATATCTCACACGCGTGTACGATATGAGCGTGGAGAATATTGGCTATGCCCTTACCGTGGCGTTGACCATTGGCGTGGTGTTTAGCCTGGGGTTTGGCGTCCTGGCGGACAAGTTCGACAAAAAACGCTATATGCTGGTCGCCATCGTGGCCTTTATCGCCGGGTTTATGGCCATTCCGCTGGTGAATAACGTGACGCTGGTGGTGTTGTTCTTTGCCCTGATTAACTGCGCCTATTCCGTCTTCTCAACGGTGCTGAAAGCGTGGTTTGCCGACGTGCTGACCTCCAGCGAAAAGGCGCGCGTTTTCTCACTCAACTACAGTTTCCTGAACATCGGCTGGACGATTGGGCCGCCGGTTGGCACTCTACTGGTGATGTACAGCCTGCAACTGCCGTTCTGGCTGGCGGCCTTCTGCGCCGCACTGCCGCTCGGGTTTATCCATTTCTTTGTGCAGAAAAGCGTAGCGTCTGACAGCGTGGAGGAAAAAGCGCCGTGGCAGCCCTCGGTGCTGCTGAAGGACCGGGCGCTGTTCTGGTACACGCTCTCCGGCCTGCTGGCGTCCTACGTGGGCGGATCGTTCGCCAGCTGCATTTCCCAGTACGTCCTCGCCGCGTATGCGGACAGCGATTTCGCAGAAAAGGTGGTGGCCGTTGTGTTGCCCGTCAACGCGGTGGTGGTGGTCACCCTGCAATACGCGCTTGGCCGCAAGATCTCCGCCAGCAACATCCGCCCGCTAATGACAGCCGCAACGCTCTTTTTCATTCTCGGGCTGGGCGGGTTTATGCTTTCCGGCGAGAACCTGCTTTACTGGGGGATTGCGGCGGCGATTTTCACCCTGGGTGAAATTATTTATGCTCCGGGTGAATACATGCTGATCGACAATATCGCCCCGCCGGGCATGAAGGCGAGCTACTTCTCCGCCCAGGCGCTGGGCTGGCTGGGCGCGGCGGCGAACCCGATGATCACCGGGCTCATCCTGACCCATCTGCCGCACTGGTCGTTATTTATTATTATGATGGCCGCCATTATTGCGGCGTGGCTGATGGTTTTGCGCGGGATGCGCGTGAAAAGTGAAGATAGCGTGTCGGGTGGCGCTGCGCTTACCCGACCTGGAAAACCCTAATCCCACGCCGGGTAAGGCTAAGCCCCCACCCGGCAAATCCAACAGCCTAGTGGTGCAACATCTCCTCCACCACCTGCTCTTTGTACATCTCGTTCGGGTAGTAGGTCGGCCAGTTATCCATCTCTTTCAGCAGCGCCTCGTGGGAGGTGTTGCCCATAAAGATATGGAAGTGTGAAGAGGCTTTCGGCCCGATGGTATGATCGCTGAACTGCACAAACTTAGGCGCCTGGCTTGCCTTATCCTTACATTCAAACAGGTAGCGCACGCCTTTTTTCCCCGACGCATAGGTCAGAATTTTATAGCCGCTGTAGTCGTAGCGGCAGCTGCTCACCGTTTTGCCTCTGTGGAATTCCATCACGTTGTTTTCAATGCCGATGGCGTCCACGTCCGTCGCGTAGCCCTTACGGTAGTAGGCTTTCACCTCGGCAGCGGATTTTTCCCCCTTCCGCGCTTTCTTTTCGAAAACCGGATCCAGCGAACCATCAAGCAGGAACGGGTAAACGGACTGCCAGGTCCCGTCCCAGTCAGACAGCGTCCTGTCCCTGACGTCTTTATCCTCAAAGACGCCGTTTGCCGCCTTCTGTTCCGCCTCCGTCATCTGATGACCGTGCGAATGGGCAAAAAGCGAGCCGCTTACCAGCAGCGTTCCCAGAGTCAGCGCAATTTTTCCAAGTTGTGCAGCCACAGCAAAACCCTCATTCCGTGTTATAAGAATGAGGATGTTATAGTATAACATTTCAGATCGCAACCAGTCCGCGAACCCCCTCCTGCTCCATGTTCTCACCGCGCCCCTGCTGGACGATGCTGCCGCGCGACATCACCAGATAGCTGTCGGCCAGCTCCGCCGCAAAATCATAAAACTGCTCCACCAGCAGGATCGCCATATCCCCCCGGTTCGCCAGGCTGCGGATCACCTGCCCAATCTCTTTAATCACCGACGGCTGTATACCTTCCGTGGGTTCATCCAGGATCAGTAACCGTGGACGGCTCGCCAGCGCGCGACCAATCGCCAGCTGCTGCTGCTGACCACCGGAAAGATCGCCTCCGCGACGGTGTTTCATCTCCTTCAGCACCGGGAAAAGCTGCCAAATCTCCTCCGGCACGCTCCTTGCGTTTCCCGCGGAGAAGCGCGACAGTCCCATCAGCAGGTTTTCTTCTACGGTCAGACGCGGAAAAATCTCCCGCCCCTGCGGAACATACGCCACGCCGGACTGCACCCGCTGGTGCGGTTTACTGTGAGTGATGGTCTTTCCCTGCCAGACCACCTCCCCGGCTTTCACCGGGATCAGCCCCATCAGGCACCTCAGCAGTGTGGTTTTCCCTACCCCGTTGCGCCCCAGCAGGCAGGTAACTTCCCCGACCACCGCCTCAAAGCTCACCCCGCGCAGAATATGACTTCCGCCGTAGTACTGATTCAGCTCGTTAACCTGTAACATCCCCTCTCCTTAGCGTCCCAGATAGACGTCAATCACCTGCTCATTGGCCTGTACCTCGCGAAGCGAGCCTTCGGCCAGTACGCGCCCCTGATGCAGCACCGTGACGTGGTCGGCGATGGTCTCGACGAAGCCCATATCGTGCTCAACCACCATCAGCGAATGCTTGCCTGCCAGAGTTCGGAACAGCTCGGCTGTGTATTCCGTCTCTGCGTCGGTCATACCGGCGGCGGGTTCGTCCAGCAGCAACAGATGCGGATCCTGCACCAGCAGCATGCCGATCTCCAGAAACTGCTTCTGCCCGTGGGAAAGCAGCCCGGCGCGGCGATCGCGCTCGCTGCCAAGCCGTAGCAAAACCAACATCTCGTCAATGCGGTCGCGCTGCTCGCCGCTGAGTGTTGCCCGCAGGCTCGCCCAGACGGACCTGTCGGCTTTCATGGCGATTTCGAGGTTTTCCCCTACGGTCAGCGCTTCAAACACGGTCGGCTTCTGGAACTTACGGCCAATGCCCTGACGGGCAATGGCCGCCGGTTCAAGGGCTGTCAGATCGATGGACTGATCGTAAATAGCCTTCCCGCTTTTTGGCCGGGTTTTGCCGGTGATCACGTCCATCAGCGTAGTTTTACCGGCGCCGTTAGGGCCAATGATGCAGCGCAATTCTCCAATGCCGATATTAAGTGAGAGATCGGTCAACGCCTGAAAACCATCGAAACTGACGTTAATGGCCTCAAGCTGCAACACAGGATCGGTCTGCTCACGGTAACGATCGCCCGGTAGCTGGCGGGTAAAGAGTCCTTCAGAGGGCTGCATTAATTCTCTCCCTTACGAAACAGACCGAACACGCCGCGCGGTAAAAAGAGCGTCACGGCGATGAAAATCAGCCCAAGAAACAGTTGCCAGTACTCCGGCATCGCCACGGTGAAAAAGCTCTTCGCACCGTTGACCAGCGCCGCGCCAATCACCGGGCCCACCAGAGTGCCGCGTCCACCCAGCGCTACCCAGATGGCCGCTTCAATCGAGTTGGTCGGCGACATTTCACCCGGGTTGATAATGCCCACCTGCGGAACGTACAGCGCTCCCGCCAGGCCACACAGCACGGCGGAAAGCGTCCAGACCAGCAGCTTGAAACCGCGCGGATCGTAGCCGCAGAACGTGAGACGGTTTTCCGCATCGCGCACCGCCGTTAAAATGCGGCCAAATTTACTCTTCGCCAGCGCGTAGCCTGTGCCCAGGGCCAGAAGCAGCAGCACGACCGTTGCGAGAAACAGCGCGATCCGCGTGGTGGTCGCCGTGACGGAAAACCCGAGCAGCGTGGTAAAGCCGGTAAAGCCGTTATTGCCGCCAAAGCCGGTTTCGTTGCGAAAGAACAGCAGCATGCCCGCGTAGGTCAGCGCCTGGGTCATGATGGAGAAATAGACCCCTTTGATCTTCGAGCGAAAAGCAAACCAGCCGAAGACCAGCGCCAGCAGGCCGGGGATCGTCACAATTAACACCAGAGCCCATGCAAAATGCTGCGTTCCCCACCAGAACCAGGGCAGCTCGCTCCACGAGAGAAACGACATAAACGCGGGCAGCCCGTCCCCGGCCGCCTGGCGCATCAGGTACATGCCCATCGCATAGCCGCCCAGGGCGAAGAATATGCCGTGCCCCAGCGAGAGCATACCGGCATAGCCCCAGACCAGATCGAGGGCCACGGCGACAACCGCGTAGCAGAGGATCTTGCCGATAAGCGTCAACATCCACGTCGAAACGGCCAGCGGATGGGTTGCGGGTAACAGCGCGAGAAAAGGCAGCACCAGCAGCGCCGCAACCAGCAGACTGCCGAAGATTTGCGCGGTGCGCGGTGCCCTGCGCGCCAGTGTTAAGGTCAATGGCTGGCTCATCAGTCTGTCACCCTCCCTTTAAGTGCGAATAACCCCTGCGGACGTTTCTGGATAAACAGAATGATCGCCACCAGAATCAGGATCTTGCCCAGCACGGCGCCCATCTGCGGTTCAAGAATTTTATTGAAGATCCCCAGACCAAAGGCCGCCGCGACGCTACCGGCCAGCTGGCCGACGCCGCCGAGCACCACCACCAGGAACGAATCGATGATGTATCCCTGGCCCAGCTCCGGCCCCACGTTCCCCAGTTGGGACAACGCCACGCCGCCCAACCCGGCAATGCCGGACCCGAGGCCAAATGCCAGCATATCTACCCGTCCGGTGGGAACGCCGCAGCAGGCCGCCATGCTGCGGTTTTGCGTCACCGCCCGCACGTTGAGACCCAGACGCGTTTTGTTCAGAATGAGCCAGGTGAAGAACAGCACCAGCAGTACAAAGCCGAGCACCACAATACGGTTCCAGGGCAGCGTCAGGTTGGCGAAAACCTGCACCCCGCCGGACAGCCATGCCGGGTTAGCGACCTCAAGGTTCTGAGCGCCAAAGGTCATGCGGACCAGCTGGATAAGCATCAGGCTTATCCCCCAGGTGGCGAGCAGGGTTTCCAGCGGGCGGCCATAAAGATGGCGTATCACCGTGCGCTCCAGCACCATTCCGATGCCTGCGGTCAGGCAAAACGCCACCGGCAGCGCCACCACCGGATAGAGCGCCAGCCACTGAGGCATCCACTGCGCCATTACCTGCTGCACCATCCAGGTGGCATACGCCCCGAGCATCAGCATTTCACCGTGAGCCATGTTAATCACCCCCAGCAGACCATAGGTGATAGCCAGCCCGAGCGCGGCCAGCAAGAGTACCGACCCCAACGACAGGCCCATGAAGGCCTGCCCCAGCAGTTCGCCCCACATCAGCCGGTGCTGAATACGCTCCAGGCTCTCAGCGGCGGCGGCACGTACCCGTGCGTCCGGCTCGGTTTGCGTTTGGGTGAACGGCGTCAGCGTGGCCTGCACGTCCGGATCGTCAGACTGTCCCAACAGCTCAACAGCCTTGAGCCGTACTTCAGCCTGTGGGCTCGTCAACTGGAGGTTTGCCAGCGCCAGCATCAGCGACTGTCGGGCGACGTCGTCCGTTTCGCTACTGGCCCGCTGTTGCAGAAAGCCGAGCATATCCGGCTGGGCGTCACGCTGAAGTTGCCGCGCGGCATGACGCCTTTCGGTGACACTGTCACTGACAAGCTGATGCGTCGCCAGCGCCGTGACGGTTAACACGCGCAGTCGGTTGGTCAGCCGCACGGCTTTGGTCGTGCCTTCAGCGCTTTTTGCCGCGCCCAGGGCAACCATTTCGCCGTCGATGCGGGTAAATGCCTTCTTCTGGCTGTCGGTATAAAGGTTCTCCTGTTGCAGCGCCTTAAGCAGCGGCAAACGTGCAGGTTCCGGCGTGGCTGCCCAGCGGGTCAGCATGGCGGTTTGCTGGCTGCGGCTAGCGGCAACGAAATCATCGGCATCCGATGCCTGCGCCATCCCTGGCAGCAGTCCGGTAAGCCACACAATCGCAATCATCATGCGTATGGCGTTCATGACGTCTCTCCCTGGTGGTGGCTTAGTTGCTGGCGGTTTTCATCGGCTGGTCAGGCTTTTTGTCATTCCCGGCGATAAACGGGCTCCACGGCTGAGCGCGTACCGGCTGTTCGGTTTGCCAGACGACGTTGAACTGGCCGTTGCCTTCAATTTCACCAATCATGACGGGCTTATGCAGGTGGTGGTTGGTGGCGTCCATGGTCAGCGTAAAGCCGGACGGCGCGTTGAACGACTGGCCCGCCATTGCCGCGCGCACTTTGTCCACGTCGGTTGTTCCCGCTTTTTCAACCGCCTGCGCCCACATATGCAGGCCAACGTAAGTCGCTTCCATCGGATCGTTGGTGACCACGGTATCGGCATTCGGCAGCTTATGGGCTTTCGCGTAGGCTTTGTAAGCCGCGACAAAGGTCTGGTTGGTCGGGTTGTCGACGGATTCAAAGTAGTTCCACGCCGCCAGGTTACCCACCAGCGGTTTGGTATCAATGCCGCGCAGTTCTTCCTCACCCACCGAGAACGCCACCACCGGCACGTCCGTGGCTTTCAGCCCCTGGTTCGCCAGTTCTTTATAGAAAGGCACGTTGGAATCACCGTTGATGGTGGAGACCACTGCCGTTTTGCCGCCCGTGGAGAACTTTTTGATACTGGCGACGATTGTCTGGTAATCGCTATGTCCAAATGGGGTGTAGACCTCTTCAATATCTTTATCTTCAACGCCTTTCGAGTGCAGGAAGGCGCGCAGGATCTTGTTAGTAGTGCGCGGGTAAACGTAGTCCGTGCCCAGCAGGAAGAAGCGCTTCGCGCTGCCGCCGTCCTCGCTCATCAGGTACTCCACCGCCGGGATCGCCTGCTGGTTAGGCGCCGCGCCGGTATAGAAGACGTTAGGTGACATCTCTTCACCTTCATACTGCACCGGATAGAACAGCAAACCGTTCAGCTCCTCAAAAACCGGCAGAACCGATTTACGCGATACGGAGGTCCAGCAGCCAAACACCACGGCGACCTTATCCTGGCTCAGAAGCTGGCGGGCCTTTTCGGCAAACAGCGGCCAGTTGGATGCCGGGTCAACCACCACCGGCTCCAGCTTTTTCCCGAGCACGCCGCCTTTAGCGTTGATTTCATCGATTGTCATCAGGGCGACATCTTTCAGGGGCGTTTCTGAAATGGCCATCGTGCCGGAGAGAGAGTGCATAATCCCGACTTTAATGGTCTCTGCGGCCTGGACGCCAAAGCTCATTCCCATGGCGATGACGGAGGCGGACAAGGTGAACGCTTTAATAAAGGTACGACGGTGCATATTTTCACTCCTGAAAAGAAAGCTGTGCGAAGACGTCCGTTACCGCCGGACGCAGAAAAAAGTAACGCCAGTTTCAGGAGAGCAAAAACAGTGCCAGGTTGCAGAGACAGGATTTTAAAGGGATCGAAGAGAGGAGTGACGGGAAACGACTCAGAATGGTACAGCGCTGCACTGTAATAATGCAGCGCTGTAAACGGCGTTACCAGACGTCGCTGGCGATTTTCGTCACGAGGCGAACTTTATCCCACTGCTGGGCTTCGCTCAGGCTGTTACCCTCTTCCGTAGAAGCAAATCCGCACTGCGGGCTGAGGCAAATCTGCTCTTTCGCCACGTAGCGCGCAGCCTCTTCCAGACGCGCTTTCACCCCTTCCGGGTTCTCCAGTTCACCGTGTTTGGTGGTGATCAGCCCCAGAACCACCTGCTGTTTACCCGGGCGCACAAAACGCAGTGGCGCGAAGTCCCCGCTACGGTCGTTGTCGTACTCCAGGAAGAACGCGTCGACGTTCACCGTGCCAAACAGCACCTCCGCCACCGGCTCATAGCCGCCCTCGGAAATCCAGGTTGAGCGGAAGTTGCCGCGGCAGACGTGCAGCCCGACGGTCAGATCGTCCGGTTTGCCCTCCAGCGCCTTATTCAGCACCCGGGCATAGGTCCGGGCAAGTTCGTCTGCATCGTCACCGCGCTCGCGGATCTGGCGGCGCTGGTCCTCCGAACAAAGATAGGCCCAGACGGTGTCATCCAGCTGCAGATAGCGGCAGCCTGCATCGTAAAAGGCCCGAATGGCATCGCGCCAGGTGGTCGCCAGATCGTCAAAGTAATCCTTCAGATCCGGGTAGACCGTAGCATCAATATCCTTGCGGCCACCGCGGAAGTGCAGCACGCTCGGGCTCGGAATGGTCATCTTCGGCTGTGCATTACCGCTAATGCTTTTGAGGTAGCGGAAATCTTCCAGCATAGGATGATCGCCGAAGCCCAGTTTGCCCGTTACGCGCACGCCATGGGCTTTAGTCTGCACCCCGTTGAACTGAATGCCCTGCTGGGAATCATAACGCTCCACGCCCTGTAGCCCGTCAAAGAAGTCAAAGTGCCACCAGGCGCGGCGGAATTCACCGTCCGTTACCACATGCAGACCGCAGGCGCACTGCTGCTCGACAACATGACGAATGGCCTCGTCCTCAACCGCGCGAAGCTGCCCGGCATCGATTTCACCGCTGGCAAATTGCAGACGGGCCTGTTTAATGGCATCCGGGCGTAAAAAACTGCCGACTACATCGGCGCGGTACGGGGCATGTTGTCGCTGCATGGAAATCTCCTCTGTCTGTCGGCGTTAATTGCCCACAGTGATAATTCATCTCTTGAATCTTTAGACTTCTGGATGTCTAAACGTCCTGAAAAGATGTCATACCGGCTCGCCGCCGACAAACGAGAAAATTTCATCTGTGTTGAAATAAATTCATGTTCACAGAGCGGGTGATGAAGATCCTGCAAACGCGAACCGCTCATCTTCCCAGCCGGTCATGCCCCCGAGCATAATCTTAACCGGCAGACCCAGACGCGCCAGCTTCAGCGCCCCCCTGTCCGCCCCGTTGCAGTGCGGGCCTGCACAATAGACGACAAACAGCGTGCCCTCCGGCCACGCTTTCATCCGCTCTGCGGTGATCTGGCTCCAGGGTAAATGCAGCGCGCCGGGCAGATGCCGCCGGGCAAAATGTTCAGGCCTTCCGACAACGTGCAGCAGAACAAAGTCCTGCTCACCGCTGGATACCGCATGATGGACATCGGCGCAGTCCGTCTCGACACTCAGACGACGCAGAAAATGTCCCACAGCTTCCTGCGGCTCAGCAGCCGGAAATTCAGTAACATAGCTCATGAATCTTCCTCATTTGTGGTGTTTGTGTTAACACTACTCTATCCCTTAATTCAGCCCATGAATGCGTCCGCCTATGCCAGAAAACAGCAAAAAGATGACAAACTTAAGACATCCCTCGCCGCGCGCGATCGTGCTGGCATATGACGGTTTATGTACCTTTGAGTTTGGCGTGGCGGTAGAAATCTTTGGCTTGCCGCGCCCGGAGATGGGCGATGACTGGTATCAGTTTGCCGTGGCGAGCGTGGATGATGGCGAACTCCGGGCAACGGGCGGGATCCGTATTCTGGCCGATGGCGATCTGGGTCTGCTGGAGACGGCGGATCTGGTTGTCGTTCCCGGCTGGCGAGGGCTGGACGAACCCGTACCGGAAGCGCTCTGCCAGGCGCTCCGCGCGGCGCATGCCCGCGGCTGCCAGCTACTCTCGATCTGTTCTGGGGTTTTCGTTCTGGCAGCCTCAGGCCTGCTTGACGGGCGGAAGGCGACCACCCACTGGCGCTATACGCAAGCGCTGAAAACACGCTATCCCGCCATTACCGTGGTCGAAGATGTGCTCTACCAGGACGAAGGCGATATTCTCACTTCCGCCGGAAGCGCCGCGGGGATTGATCTGTGCCTGCACGTGGTGCGCCGGAATTACGGTATGGAAGTGGCAAACCGCGTGGCGCGTCGGCTGGTGATCCCGCCCCATCGGGACGGCTCGCAAACCCAGCAGCTTAGCCGACCGGTGGCTCAGTTGCGGGAGAGCCAGCGCCTCGGCCAGCTGTTTGATTATCTTCACCAGCATCTGGCCGTTTCCCATACCGTCGAATCGCTGGCCCTGCGGGTGGGTATGAGTCAGCGCACCTTTCTGCGCCGTTTCCAGGACGCGACCGGAACAACGCCCGCGCGCTGGTTATTGACTGCGCGATTGCACCGGGCAAAAGATTATCTCGAAAACAGTCGGCTCAGCATCGACAATATTGCGGAACAAACCGGATTTGGACAAAGCGCCACGCTGCGCCACCATTTCCGGCAGCAATTTGCGCTTTCACCCGCGCAATATCGCAAACAATTTTTACAGCCGGTACGATAAACGGGCAAAAAAAAACCGCCATAATCTGGCGGTAAATGCTTGCATGGATAGATTTGTATTTTGGTATCTACGCTCCGGTATTCCATACCGGGATGTGGATCACCTGCAATCTACCACTGTGAGCCTCAACGAAGCATAAACGAATCGATTAACCCGCTTTGGTATTAATTTGCAGATAACGCATCAGCCCCTGCTCTGCACTCTGGCGGGCATCATCATTAATCGCTTCGAGATAAAACGCACGAGAGACCCCATACGGCGCCTGCTCGGATGGGTAAACAGCGAACTGGAAGGTTTTGCCCCTCGCCTTATTGGTACAGCCCAGCTCCCAACGATCTTCACTTACCTGGATGCTATTACATTCGACACGTCCGTAATCGCTGGTTAAATACGATCCGACACGGCTTTTTGCTGACTGAATATATTCTGGTTCTTCATTTGTATAGATGCTGGCCGCAGCACCCACCGCAACCACTACGCCCAGAAGTGATAGCACGATTATTTTTTTCATTTATTCGATCCAATCCTTAGCCAGAAAAATCTTATTGTAAATGATTTCCCAATAAATCTAGCTTCTCTTTGCATACCAGAAATGGGAGTTTACAACGGCGATATTGCTTTTAAGAATAGTCTTAAGTGAGTTTTATGGCGACCACAATTTTTGACAGTCTATTTTCTCAAATTTAAAGAGTCGAATAATTACTCTATGAAATTATCCCTACGATGACCGTAGCGTATTTTCGGGGGTAAAAGATGTTCAGAAAAGGCTTTTCGCTACTGCTGCTGATTAGTGCACTGTTCTCGGGGCAGATTATGGCGGAGCACAAAGGGCATGAATTTGTGTATGTGAAAAACGCCGACCATCAGCTTCGTCATGAAGCTGACAGCGACGAGTTACGCAGCGCGGCAGAGGAGTCTGCGGAGGGGTTGCGCGAGCACCATGCCTGGCAGAAATCGCGCAAACCGGATACCCACTCTGCGGGTTAGCTGCCTTTACGCTTTGGCAGGGTCTTCATCAAATCGTCAGGGCTGACGGAGGCCACAATGCTGCCCGGAGACGGCATTTTGAAGATGTGATTCTTCATCTTGCCGATAACGTGCATTTCACACGGACGGCAGTCAAACTTCAGCGTCAGTACTTCATCGCCATTCACCAGCTGCATCGGCGTCGCTTTCCAGCTTTTAATATTCCCTTTCGCCTGTTTCGGACAAAGGTTAAAGGCAAACCGCAGGCAGTGTTTGGTGATCATCACCGGCACATCGCCCTTCTCTTCATGCGCTTCATACGCGGCGTCAATCAGTTGCACGCCGTGACGATGGTAAAACGCACGCGCTTTGTGGTTGTAAACGTTCGCAAGGAAAGAGAGATGCGTGTCCGGGTAGACCGGCGCAGGCACCGCTTCGGCCTTACGACTGCCGCGCGGATAGTTTGCCAGGCGTGCTTCATCCAGCATCTCAGCCGTTTCACGGCGGAACTGGTTCAGCAGGCTGTTCGGCACGAACAGCGCATCCGGCAGATTCACCTCAATATTGCGCGCATAATAAATGGTCTGCCCGAGCTTCGCTACGCCATCCTTGAGGTTGCTAAGCGCTTTCTCCGCATTGTTCGCCACCTCGAACAGGCCGTCGAGCGTATGCGTCACGCTGATGCCGTCTTCGCAGGTCATGGTCAGGATCAGCTGCTCTTCCCAGCCACCCAGCGCGATATCCACCGCAATGCGACGCTCGCTGGAGGTCTTGAGCAAGGCCTGCTGCCAGTTGTGATCCAGGTTACGGTTCAGCGCCGCATTCGGGCGGGCTTTGTAAAGGTCGGCAGGCATTTCGTTCGGCCAGACGCGATAACGATTTTCGCCGGTTTTCTCCACCGTATTGGCGCGAAAACCAACCACTTCACGTTTGATCATCACGTTGAGACCATCGCCGTTCGCCAGCGGCTCTGTAACCTGAACGTCAAGATGATCCTTCGCCACTTTCAGCACTTCACCCACCGGCAGACCGATAAACTTCGGTGAATCGAACGCGCCAATATCCCCTTTGCGCGCATTAACGAAATAATCCGTACTGCCGCGGTGGAACGTTTTGTCCGTCGATGGAATAAAGAAATGCTCTGTACGACCGGCGGACGCGCGCGCCAGGTCACCGCGATCCTCGATGATGGCATCCAGCATCTGACGATAATGGGCGGTGATATTTTTCACGTAGCTCATGTCCTTGTAGCGGCCTTCAATTTTGAAGGAGCGTACGCCGGCATCGATCAGCGCGCCGAGGTTTGCCGTCTGATCGTTATCTTTCATCGACAGCAGGTGTTTCTCGAATGCCACCACGCGGCCCTGATCGTCTTTCAGGGTATACGGCAAACGGCAGGCCTGAGAGCAGTCGCCGCGGTTAGCGCTGCGCCCCGTCTGGGCGTGAGAGATATTACACTGCCCGGAATAGGCCACGCAAAGCGCACCGTGGATAAAGAATTCAATGGTCGCGTCTGTGGCCTGGTGGATATCGCGGATCTGGTTCAGGTTCAGCTCACGCGCCAGAACAATCTGCGTAAACCCGACGTCTGAAAGAAACTTCGCCTTCTCAACGGTGCGGATATCGCACTGGGTGCTGGCGTGCAGCTCAATTGGCGGGATATCCAGTTCCAGAACACCCATATCCTGAACGATCAGAGCGTCAACGCCGGTCTGGTAGAGATCGGTAATTAGACGCTGCGCGGGCTCCAGCTCATCATCATGAAGAATGGTGTTCAGGGTCACGAACACCTTCGCCCCGAAACGGTGGGCGAACGGTACCAGTTCGGCAATGTCGCGCAGGCTATTGCTGGCGTTATGACGGGCACCAAAGCCTGGGCCGCCAATGTAGACGGCATCCGCACCGTGAAGAATGGCTTCACGGGCAATGGCGGCGTCGCGGGCCGGGCTTAGCAGTTCAAGATGATGGGGGTGCAGGCGCATACTTCGTCGTTATCCGTTATGGTCAAAATGGCGGCTATTGTAGTCAGAAGTCTGTGCCAGTGAAACCGTTTTGCGACGCTTTAGCGGGGATAATGGATCAGAGAGTGAAAATGCACCGTCCGGGTGCTGCTGTTGCGGTACGCGTGCGGTTTATCGCCGGCAAAACGCACGCCTGAATCAGCGTGTAGCGTGCGCCAGACACCGTCGATATGCATATCCAGCTCACCGCTTATCACCACCACGTGTTCAATCACCCCGGCTTCGTGCGGCGTGGACTCACTCAGCGCGCCGGGCGACAGGGTGATGGAGAAATGGTCGAACTTAAGCTGTTCATCCCAGGGGAAAAGCGGTTTCACCACCATCGCCTGCTGCTGCGGATCGAACACCGCCTGCGGTTCGCTCTCTGGAGTGATAAACGCCGAAAAAGGTACGTTCAGCCCGGTGGCAATTTTCCACAAGGTTGAGACCGTCGGGCTGGACTCATTGCGTTCGATTTGCCCAAGCATCGCTTTCGACACGCCCGTCTCTTCCGCCAGTTTCGACAGGCTCCAGCCCCGCGCCTGACGCAGCGCTTTCAGTGTGGTTGCCAGATGTTGAGTGATATCCATGGTTCCTCCCGTTGCAGCAAAGCATACCACTTGTACGCTATAGCGCACAGTGATACCTTACCCCGGACGTTATAACGCACAACGGAGTTCACATGCGATCGACTGCCTCTCTCTTTCCTGCCGTGCTGGCCGGTTTTGTTGCCGTTCTGGTGGGCTACGCCAGCTCTGCCGCCATTATCTGGCAGGCGGCTGCGGCGGCGGGCGCCAGTACACAGCAAATCGCCGGATGGATGACCGCGCTGGGGCTCGGGATGGGGATCAGCACGCTTGCATTGTCGTGGTGGTATAAAGCCCCGGTGCTGACCGCCTGGTCGACTCCTGGCGCGGCGCTGCTCGCCACCAGCCTGCAAGGCGTGACGCTGGCGGAAACCATAGGGGTATTTATATTTGCGAATGCGCTGATTCTGCTGTGCGGCGTCACTGGCCTGTTTGCCCGGTTGATGAAACTGATCCCGCACTCGCTTGCCGCCGCTATGCTGGCAGGCGTGCTGTTACAGTTTGGCCTGAAGGCATTCAGCAATCTTGAGGGACACCTGCTTCTTTGCGGCAGTATGCTGGTCGCCTGGCTGGTGGCTAAAGCCGTAGCGCCCCGGTACGCCATTGTCGCCACGCTGCTGGTGGGGGTGTTCGTGGCCTGGGCTGGAGGTGACGTTGTCACGAATAAAATGACGTTATCGGTGATCATGCCGGAATTCATTGCCCCTGCGTTCACCTTCACCAGCCTGATCAGCGTCGGCTTACCCTTCTTCCTGGTGACCATGGCGTCGCAGAATGCGCCCGGCTTCGCCACCATGCAGGCATCGGGCTATCCGCTGGCGGTCTCACCGCTGATCGTTGCCACCGGCGGGCTGGCGCTTCTGTTGTCCCCCTTCGGCGTCTATTCCATCTGTATCGCCGCCATCACCGCCGCCATCTGCCAGAGCCCGGACGCCCACCCGGATGCCAGTAAACGCTGGCTGGCAGCGGCGGCCGCAGGTGGGTTTTATCTGCTGGCGGGGGTGTTCGGCGGGTCGATTTCGGGGCTGATGGCCGCCCTGCCGCTGAGCGGCATCCAGACGCTGGCCGGGCTGGCCCTGCTCGGCACTATCAGCGGGAGTTTGTATCAGGCACTGAATCATGAAGCAGAGCGCGACGCGGCGATCGTCACCTTCCTGATGACCGCCAGCGGCGTCACGCTCCTGGGAATTGGCTCCGCTTTCTGGGGGCTGGTGCTGGGTGGGATCTGTTACGCTGTCTTCTCACGCCTTCGCCGCGCGTAGCTGTGACGGCGTGATGCCGGTCATGCTGCGAAAACGGTTACTGAAATGGCTGCCGGAGTTAAATCCGCAGGCAAGCGCGATGTCGGTGAGCGGCGTAGTCGTGTGCTGAATCAGCGCTTTGGCCTTCTCCATGCGGCGCTGCATGACGTACTGATGCGGCGCCAGCCCCATCGACTGGCGGAACATCCGCGCAAAGTGATACTCACTGAGTGCGGCCTGGCCCGCCAGTTCCGCCAGCGTTAAGGGTTGCGCCAGATTTTCCTCGATAAAGGCCAGCACGTTGCGCAGCACAAACGGCGATAGCCCGCCGGTGACCACCGGTAACTTCCACTGGACGCTGGAATAGTGCTGGACCAAATGCGTCAATAATAAAGTCGACGCAGTGCTCAGGGTGAGCTGATTGGCGTTTTGCTGCCAGTCGCAGCCGAGCAAAAACTGGCGATAAAGGGTGGTGATTTTCGGATCGCTGCCGAAGATTTTTTCCTCCAGCGTCAGCGATAGCGGTCGTTTATCCCAGATTTTCTCCCCCACGTCCCGCAGGTGTTCATCGGTGCAGTAGAGGTGCACGAACGACAGGTCATCACGAATATCCCATGTGGATTCGCTCTCTTCCGGCATCAGACAAAAACGGTCCGGCCCACCGCCATTTTTCCAGCCACCCGGCGTTTTTTGATAGCTTTCATAGCCATCCGCCACGTACAGGCTAAGGGTGTGATGGTTGCTTTTCACGGTGATCGTGTCGTGCTTGTTGTACCACGCCGCCAGTTGAATG
This sequence comes from Enterobacter cloacae complex sp. S2, assembly GCF_015159675.1. Classification (NCBI taxonomy): domain Bacteria; kingdom Pseudomonadati; phylum Pseudomonadota; class Gammaproteobacteria; order Enterobacterales; family Enterobacteriaceae; genus Enterobacter; species Enterobacter cloacae complex sp. S2. The sequence goes on along the minus strand of NZ_JADDTS010000034.1, from coordinate 49,039 downwards.
CCATTATTGAGCGCGACGGTTTCCCGCAGCACTGCATTTTTTTGGCGTAACGTTTCAAAGGTGTCGTAATCGAGAGACATGGCCGTAAACAGGTGATTAATCAGACTATCAGTCTAAGAAGTGTTGCAGCCTGTTACCAGCCATTGTGCGAGAAAAAAGCGCAAGAATTTGCAAGTCCGGCGCAAGGCGATGAAAGCCGGGGCCCCCTTCTTTCGCCACACTGTTGTTTTCCGCGGTATGAGAAGAGAGACACCATGAACGCATTACTCTATGGGCTGGTTGTTGTTATCTGGGGCACGACCTGGATCGCCATTTTTTTACAACAGGGGCCGGTTGCAGCGCCGGTCTCCATTTTCTGGCGCTTCGCCGTGGCCAGCGCCACGATGATGATCGTCCTGGTCGCCCTTCGTCGCCTGCGCAGGCTGGCGCTGCGGGATCATCTCTATTGCATGCTTCAGGGTTGCTGCGTTTTCTGTTTCAACTTCTGGTGCTTTTATACCGCCGCCGCCCATATCAATACCGGCCTTGAGTCGGTGATTTTCTCGATGGCCGTACTGTATAACGCCATCAACAGCTTTATCTTCTTCGGCCAGCGTCCACCCGCGCGCTTCTGGACGGCGGCAGCGCTGGGGCTTATCGGGATCATTACCCTGTTCTGGAACGATCTGCTCGCCAGCGGCTGGAGCGCGTCATTGCTGACGGGCATCGGGCTTTCCGCCCTCGGCACCTACGGCTTCTCGCTGGGGAATATGATCAGCATGCGTCATCAGCGAAACGGGCTGGAAACCATGACCACCAACGCCTGGGCGATGCTGTATGGCACCGTCGTGATGGGCCTTATCGCTCTCTTCAGGGGCGATAGCTTTATGCCGGAATGGACGGTGAGCTATATGGGGGCGCTGCTCTATCTTGCGCTGTTTGGCTCGGTGATTGCCTTCGGCGCCTACTTTACGCTGGTAGGCCGTATTGGTCCCGGTAAAGCCGCGTACAGCACCCTGCTGTTCCCGCTGGTGGCGCTGTCGATTTCAACGGTGTACGAGGGTTACGTGTGGCATATCAACGGGATCGTCGGCCTGCTGTTGATTTTAGGGGGAAATATGGTGATGTTTACGAAACCGGAAACCTGGTTCCGCCGCCTGCTGACGGCATAAAATAACGGCCTGCGTAGATGCAGGCCGTTTTTATTATTTTGCTGTCTGATGGACATCAAACATGGTGGCATCGGTCGCCATATCATCCACAACCTGTTTCAGTGTGGCGAATCCCAACGGCGTGTTCTCGTTGGCAAGCTCTTTACCTTCACCTTTACGAACAACTTTAACTACCGGTTTGTTCGTTGCGGCATCAATCAGCTCACCTTCAAAGAAAAGATGCGTATCCATGGTGCGATGGCCAGTTGCCATCTGCGTACCCGCAACCAGCAGCGCGACGGGCACCACTTCATAGAACTGCAAACCTTCTTTCTCTGAGCTCACACCCGTGATGGCGCCGCGGAAGATCAGGCTATGTTTGCCCGGCTTCGTCACAATTGGCTTACGCTGGCCAATCGCGTTTTTTAGTGTGTTATTGGTGTAACTCAACAATTCATCAAGCGTTTTTTGCCCAAGCTGTGTGGTTGGCTTTGGTGTCGGATAATAGGTGATCGGGGTCCAGATAATACTGTCGTAGTTCGCCGGATCATAGGAAGGATCGACCCAACGCAAGGTTGGTTTCCCGGTTGCTGATGTCATCTCCTGCAAGTCAGAGTAATCTTTTAAAAAGCCTGAATATTGATCGGGGGCTGCGACTTTTGACGCACAGCCAGAAAGGGCCAACAGGCCAGAAAGCACTGCAACTTTAAAAAAAGTGGAAGTACGCATGATGGAGTTCCGAGTTATCTGCAAGTATGCACTTGAAGTTATAACAAAAAACAGAGGGAAATGTTGTGGCAAAAAATGACGGGGAAGGCACAAATTGTAAAAATAGTGCCCGGACCGGATCCGGGCAGAAAAATATTACTGTTTTATATCTACCTGCCAGAACAGATGTTTGCCGAAGGGATCGATTTCATAGCCCGTGACCTCTTTTCTGACTGGCTCAAAAATGGTCGAGTGGGCAATCATAACCGCCGGCATTTGATCGTGCATCATCTGCTGCGCCTGCTTGTACAGCGCCACGCGTTTTTCGCGATCGGTTATCGATTTTGCTTCGGCAATCAGGTTATCAAACGGCTTATAGCACCATTTGGCCGAGTTCGACCCGCCGTTGGCGGACGTACAGGTAAACAGTGGTCCGAAGAAGTTATCCGGATCGCCCGTCGCCGTTGTCCAGCCCATCAGCGCAGCCTGATGCTCCCCGCCCTTCACGCGCTTCAGGTATTCGCCCCATTCGTAGGTCACGATTTTGGTCTGCACGCCTACTTTCGCCCAGTCCGCCTGGATCATTTCAGCCATACGCTTCGCGTTCGGGTTATACGGCCGCTGCACGGGCATAGCCCACAGATCGATGCTTACGCCGTTGGCAAATCCCGCCTCCTTTAACAGCGTTTTCGCTTTTTCTGGATCGTAATCGTAGTCTTTCAGCTCGCTGTCGGCACTCCAGACGCCAGGCGGCAGCAGGTTTTTCGCCGCCGTGCCGGTGCCGTGGAAGACCGCCTCAATGATGGCCGGTTTGTTAATCGCCATCGCCAGCGCCTGGCGCACTTTTACGTTATCCAGCGGCGGCTTTTGCGTGTTAAATGCCAGGAAACCGGTATTCAGACCGGCCTTGCTCATCAGGTTGATGTCTTTATTAGCCTTCATACGCGGCAGATCCGCCGGGTTTGGGAACGGCATCACCTGGCACTCATTCTTCTCGACTTTGGCAAAACGCACCGAGGCGTCCGGCGTGATGGTGAACACCAGTCGATCCAGCTTCGATTTTCCCTGCCAGTAGTCCGGGAAGGCGGTAAAGAGGATGCGGGAATCCTTCTGATATTGCGCCAGTTTAAACGGCCCGGTGCCAATCGGCTGCATATCAACCTTTTCAGGCGTGCCCGCTTTCAGCATGGCATCGGCATACTCCGCCGACAGGATGGAGGCAAAATACCACGCCAGATCGGCAACAAACGGCGCTTCCGGGTGCGCCAGGGTGAAGCGCACGGTGCGATCGTCAACCTTATCAATGGCGGTAATCAGGTTGCCGAACTCCAGACTTTCGAAGTTGGAATAACTGCCGTTGGAGACGTTATGGTAGGGATGATTCACATCCTTCTGGCGCATAAACGAGAAAATCACGTCATCCGCGTTGAAGTCGCGCGTCGGCGTGAACAGTTTATTACTGTGGAATTTCACCCCTTTGCGCAGGTGGAAGGTGTAGACCTTACCATCCTCGCTCACCTCCCAGCTTTCCGCCAGGCTCGGCACCAGTTCGGTAGTGCCCGGTTTGAAATCGACCAGACGGTTATAAACCGGTACGGCGCTGGCGTCCACGCTGGTCCCCGACGTATAGAGCTGAGGATTGAAGTTTTCCGGCGATCCTTCGGAGCAATACACCAGCGTTTTTGCCGCGACGGTGGAACTGACCGTCAGCGCAGCAAGCGCCAGCGTTATCATTGTGAATGTGCTTTTCATCATTTATTCCTGTCTTTTTAATTCGACGGCTAATTACTTCTTTTGCCATTTCATAAATAACATTAAAGTGATGACGCAAACACATGAAAAATAAATACAGAAGGAAACACTATGGGCTCAGAACTCTCCAGACAATTAACCCAACGCTTTTTCCGCTATCTCGCCATCACCAGCCAGAGCGACCCGAAAGTCAAAACCCTGCCCTCCACCCCGGGCCAGCACGACATGGCGCGGGAGCTGGCGAAGGAGCTGGAAACGCTGGGGTTAGACGATATTGTGATTGATGAGTTCGCCACCGTTACCGCCGTGAAAAAAGGCAATATTCCCGGCGCGCCGCGGATTGGTTTTATTACCCATATCGATACCGTTGACGTCGGTTTATCCCCGGATATTCATCCACAAATATTAACCTTTACGGGAGATGATCTCTGCCTGAATAAAGAAAAAGATATTTGGTTGCGCGTAAATGAGCACCCGGAAATTCTGGCTTATCCTGATGAGGAGATTATTTTCAGCGACGGAACCAGCGTATTAGGCGCAGATAATAAAGCGGCCGTCACCGTGTTCATGACGGTGCTGGAAAACCTCACTGCTGAACATAAGCATGGCGATATTGTGGTGGCGTTTGTGCCCGATGAAGAGATTGGTCTCTGTGGCGCGAAAGCGCTGGATTTGAAGCGCTTCGACGTCGATTTTGCCTGGACCATCGACTGCTGCGAGCTGGGGGAAATTGTTTACGAGAACTTTAACGCGGCGGCGGCTGAAATTCGCTTTACCGGCGTCACGGCGCACCCGATGTCCGCCAAAGGGGTGCTGGTCAACCCGCTGCTGATGGCAACGGATTTCATCAGCCATTTCGATCGCCAGCAAACCCCGGAATGCACCGAGGGGCGCGAAGGTTATATCTGGTTTAACGGCATCCAGGCCGGGCAAAACGAAGCGGTGCTGAAAGCCAACATTCGTGATTTTGACAAAGAGGGTTTTGCCGCCCGCAAGCAGCAAATTGCCGATGTGGCAGCGCGGATTGCTGCGCAGCATCCCACGGCAAACGTGGAGTATCGCATTGAAGATACCTACAGCAATATCAGCAATGCGATTGGCGAAGACCGCCGCGCGATCGACCTGATGTTCGAGGCGATGGAATCGCTCAGTATCACCCCAAAACCGATCCCCATGCGCGGTGGCACGGACGGGGCGGCCCTGTCAGCCAAAGGCTTGCTCACCCCGAACTTCTTCACCGGCGCCCATAACTTCCACTCGAAGTTTGAGTTTTTACCGCTGTCGTCGTTCGAGGCCTCCTGTCGCACGGCCCTGCAACTCTGTCTGCTGGCCGCGCGTTAAGCGGGCTTGCGTGCGAGCATGGTGGCGAAGCGCAGCTTGATTCGGTTCCCGTTGGCATCGGTACGGTGGAGTTCCCCCACCTCTTCGTTGTACTTGATCAGCTCCCAGCCTTCGTAGTAGTGGCTCAGTTCACCGGTCTTGAAGGCAAACGGGAAACCGACGGTACACGGATAGTCCTCCGTATCCATGGCGGCAACGATCAGGTTATAGCCGCCTGGTTTAGTGCAACGCTGCATATTGGCGATAAGACCAGGGATGGTTTTTGCTTCGAGAAACATCAACACGACGGTGGAAAGAATAAAGTCGTATTCGCCGTCAAAAGTCAGGTTGTTCAGGTCCTTTATCGCCGTTTGCAGATTCGCGATCCCTTCCGCCGCCTTAATGCGCTCGATGTTATCGATGCTCATCGGGTTTTTGTCCCACGCCGTCACGTCATAGCCGTTGGCAGCGAGGTAGAGGCTGTTACGGCCATTTCCGCAACCGAGATCGAGCGTTTTTCCCGGCTTAACAATGTCCGCGCTGAGCAGGACCTCTGAGTGCGTGCGGGTCAGCCCATATTTCTCAGTAAAGTAGTTTTCATCGACAGTCATTATTTTTCCTCAGATTGCATTAGCAGTGCCTTATCAGCGCGCACCAGAAGTTTGCCCTGCATCAGCAAGATAAAAGTACGGACCAGCAGCATCGCGATGATGATGTTGGTGAAAATAAACAGGGGAACCGCGAGGGCATGAAAGAACCCTGACGGACTGCTCTGCCCCAGATGTAAACCGGTGGTCGCCAGCGCCGACACCCCGAACGAGAAGCTCCAGAACGACGCGTTGAACGGCTGCGATAGATACCACGGCATCAGACGCAGCATAAACAGGAGTTGCAACAGACCATAGCCGAAAAGCATTTTGGCGAAGGTGTCCGCTTCGCCGCCGTTGACGCTAAACCAGGCGCTACAGGCCACCAGGGCAGGCGCAAGCTGGATCCCGAGCGAAGTACGAAGCGCCGCGGGCAGTTCGCCCGCGCTGCGCAGGCGTTGCAGAATGACCGGCTCGAGGCTCAGCCAGGAAAAGACCCCTGCACCAAGGAACACCAGCCCCGCATCGTGGAAACCCAGCGCACCGCAGGCCATGGCGCTGATAAAATTGTTCGCTACCGTCGGCAGATACAGTCCCGGCGTCGTGGCCTCTTCCGGATGCTTACCGCGCCACAGCCCGGCGCTTTGCCAGGCGGCATACGCAAGCTGGATCACCACGCCTACGCTAAACAGCACCAGCGACACCGGTCGGCACCACGGCACAAAGCCAATGGCCACCAGTAGCGTTGTGGCAGGAAACAGGCTGACAAAACTGCTCATTACCGGATGCCGCATCTCGGCCAGCACGCTATGTGGAAACCGTACCGCACGGGTAAGAAACGCCACGCTCAGCAGGAACCAGATCGCCACCGCCAGCGCCACCAGGATCTCGCCCGGCCAGCGAGTCACCGGCCAGATAGTACCGGCATAACGCCAGGCGAACCCCATACCTATGGTACCCAGAACCATACCGAAATAACCGGCGGGCAAGTTAAGAACGCGTTGGTCTTGGTTATGCATTTTTTTTAAACTTTAAAATGTATTTTAAATGCCATTTTAAGGGGTTTACCGTGCAGACGCCAGCACTTCGAAACGCCAAAAGTTTGCTACGTTTAGTGAATGGCTTTTCAGGGAAAACACGATGACAAAATACAGGCTTGGCAATGAAACGCGTCTCTGGCGCTGGCAGGACGGATCAACGCCGTGCACAACCCTACTCAGACAGATTATTGCCGCAAAGGATTTTAACGATGTGACCAGCGGGACAAAAGGTGGTTGGGTTGAGGATGAACACGCGCTCGCCCAGGACGGGGATTGCTGGGTTTATGATGAAAACAGCGTGGTGTTTGCCGGGGCCAGGATATCCGGCAACGCCCGCCTCACCCAACCCTGCATCGTAAGCCACCGCGCACACGTAGGCGGCAACAGCTGGCTTGACGCGGCAGAGGTGAGTCACGGCGCGGCAATAAGTGACAACGTCACTATCCAGCACTCCACCGTACGCGGGGAATGCCGTATCGCGGGTGACGCACGGGTGCTGCATAACAGCATGGTGATTGCAGCCAAAGGGCTGACACCCGACCGTGAGCAGATTCTGCAGATTTACGACAGAGCCACGGTCAGCCAGTCGCGTATTGTGCATCAGGCGCAAATCTACGGCGATGCCATGGTGACCTGGGCCTTTGTTGAGCACCGCGCGGAGGTGTTTGACCGCGCCATTCTTGAGGGCAACGCGCTTAATAACGTCTGGGTGTGCGACTGCGCCAAAGTGTACGGCAACGCCCGCCTGCTGGCCGGTTTAGAGGATGATGCGATCCCGACCGTGCGGTACAGTTCACAGGTCGCGGAAAACGCCCTCGTCGAAGGTAACTGCGTGATTAAACACCACGTATTGATTGGTGGCGAGGCGTGGTTACGCGGCGGGCCGATCCTGATTGATGACAAGGTCGTTATTCAGGGGCGAGCGCGTATCAGCGGCGATGTCCTGATTGAGCATCAGGTGGAGATGACAGACGATGCGGCGATCGAGGCGCTGGAGGGTGAAAGCATTCACGTCCGGGGAGCCAAAGTGATCAACGGTGACACGCGGATCACCCGGACGCCGCTGCTGGGGGCGCTATAGCGGGAATAACCTGGCGTACAGGTTTACGTCATCGAAGCGGCCGTTGAGCATTTCCGCTTCCCGCAAACAACCTTCCAGCGTAAAACCGTTGCGCTGCGCCACGCGGTTACTGTTATGGTTAGCCACGCGACATTTGATCACAAAGCGGCGGATCTCGCCGCGCTCAACGTAATAGCGCATAAACGCCTGTAGCGCCTGAGAGAGAATGCCCTGCCCCTGATGCGCTTTGTCAAGCCAGTAGCCGATGTACCCGGCCTTATTCGCAGGCTCTATCGCGTTAAAAGAAAGCACGCCCACCAGCTCGTCCTTCATGAAAATCAGGAACATTTTGGCGTAGCCGCGCTGGTGCAGCATCTGGTTGCTCTGCACGTTACGGCGCGTGTCCTCTTCAGTGCCGACATGCTGCGCCCAGTCGAAGGCGGTTTGCAGCCAGGTTTTGTTTTTAATAACGAGGTTGTGCAGATCGGTGGTATAGCGCTCTTCGACGGCACGAAGCTCGATTTCCTGGGTTACGGGGATAATTTCTGAAGACATAGTGCCTCTTAATTGCCGGGTGCGCTAACGCTTACCCGGCCTACAAATGCGTCCGAATCAGGCCGGGTAAGGCGAAGCCGCCACCCGGCACAAACCCATAAGGACTAACGCATGATCCGGTCATCAACGTAGTTACGTTTGTCCGGCGCGGGCGGGAAATACTGGTACAGCCAGGTCTCGCTGATGGCGTCGCCCTGACAGCGCAGGAACAGACGCATATCGACCGGCTCGGTGGAGTCAGAGGTTGGATACCAGTCAAACAGAATGCGATACCCGTCGAACGGCTCGACGTAGAGGATCTCCACCTGCTTCGCTTCACCGCTGGACAGGGTGATCACCGGCTCAATGCCCTTCGGTGCGGCGGCCTTCAAATCGCCCCCGACGAAGTCGATGGCAAAGCGACGGGCCCACACTTTCGGGTAATTTTCACCCGGCGCCCAGCCCTCCGGGAAGCCGCCCATACCGGTACGGGTAGCGTAGACGTTTGCCAGCGGTGAACGCACCGGCGGCTGCGCGCTCCAGTAGAGACGGTATTTGAAGTCCAGTTCATCACCCGCCTGCACCGGTTTCTCCGGCTGCCAGAAGCAGACCACGTTATCGAGCGTCTCGCCGGTTGTCGGGATCTCCATCAGGGCGATGGATCCTTTACCCCAGTTGTTGCGCGGCTCGACCCACAGGCTTGGTCGCTTGTTATACCAGCCCATGACGTCCTGGTAATGGGAGAAATCACGGTCAAGCTGCAACAAACCAAAACCTTTCGGGTTTTTATCCAGATAAGCGTTAAATTGCAGCTTTTGCGGGTTGTTCAGCGGTCGGCAGATCCACTCTCCGTTACCGCGCCACATTGCCAGGCGGTCTGAATCGTGGATCTGCGGATGAATGGTGTCGCACATGCGGCGTTCGTTGTTGCCGCAGCTGAACATGCTGGTCATCGGCGCGATGCCGAGCTGCTTGATGTCTTTGCGCGCATAGAGATGGTTTTCGACGTCCATGATCACCTGGCTCTTCTCACAGTGGATCACAAACTTATAGGCACCGGTAATGCTCGGGCTGTCCAGCAGCGCATAGACGGTAAAGGTGGTATCGCCCGGCTTAACGGTTTCAAACCAGAAGGAGGTGAAATCCGGGAACTCTTCCGGGGTGTCAGTAAAGGTATCCACCGCCAGCCCGCGCGCGGAAAGGCCGTACTGGTAGGTATCATCCACTGCGCGGAAGTAACTCGCGCCCAGGAACGAAACGATATCGCGTCGCGCCAGTTCCGGCGCTTTAAAGACGCGGAATCCGGCGAAGCCGAGGTCGCTCTGACCTTCAAGCTGTTTGGTATCCACGCCCGTATCGCCGTAGCTGAACAGCTCAGGCCGGAAGTGGATCTCACGCGCCTGAGAGGTGGTTTGATCCAGCGAGAACATGCGCACGCGGCGGCGGAACCCCATCCCCATATGGAAGAACTGGGCGTCCAGCTGACGGCCTTCAATGTTATTCCACAGCGACTGTTTCTCATCGTAACGGATGGCGTTGTACGCCTGCGGCGTCATGGTGGCCAGCGTTTCCGGCAGCGGACGCGGCGCACCGCCCCACGCGGTTTTCGCCAGATCGTGCGCCATGGATTGCAGAACAGAGAAGTCAAAGCGACGGCTCTGACCGTCGGCAATGTCGGAGTCAGCAGCATACGCCGCCTGGGAAAACAGAGAAGCAAGGCCAGAAGTGCCGCTCAGGGCAGCCATTGCCAGGGAACCTTTGAGAAAACGTCTGCGATTCATGCCTGAGAAAACGTCCTTATGGTCGTGTGAATGAGTTTCGCGCGCAGCGAAATGACGGCAAGAAAGAACGCACAGCCTAAACAAAAACGGTTAAGAATCCAATTGTTGGCGGGTGATTATCTGAACAAACCGAGAAATATTTTCTGTCGACCAGAACGGCCTGAAAAAGGGGTAAAGTTATGTATAAAAATGTCCCGGCTGGACATCGACAGCCGGGACCAACGAGGCGGTTATTTTACGCTGACATCGATACCCGGGAAGTACTTATCAGCCAGTTTAGCGATCGTGCCGTCGGCACGTACTTTATCAATTGCGGCATCAAGCTGCTTTTTGGTGGCCTCATCCCCCTTACGCAGCCCAAAGCCGATCCCACTGCCGAGGATGGTGTCGTCCGACACCGGTTTGCCGATAAAGCCAAACCCTTTGCCCTGCGGCTTGCTGAGGAAACCTGCCTGCCCGGCCGCTGACATGACCAGCGAGGCATCGATGCGGCCATTCAGCAGATCTCCCCAGGCCATATTCTGATCTTTATAAGACACCATGGTGACACCGTGCTTTTCCCAGTGCTCTTTGGCGTAGGTTTCCTGAATTGAACCCTGGAGAACGCCGATGGTTTTGCCCTTCAGCCCTTCCGGCGTGGCCTCTACCGCAGAACCGGCTTTGCCCACCAGCTGGGAGGGAATACGGTAGATGGGCTGGGTAAAATCAATGCTCTTACGACGCTGTTCGGTGATGTTCATCGCCGAGTTTATGGCGTCGAACTTTTTCGCCAGCAGACCGGGAATCAACGCATCAAACGAGGTTTCTACCCAGCTGCACTTCAGCGCAGCGGCTTTACAGATGGCATTTCCCAGTTCTACGTCAAATCCTTCCAGCTCCCCTGAGGCATTGCGGCTTTCAAACGGCGGATATTCCGCTTCCAGCCCGTATCGCAACTCGGTAGCAGCAAACGACGAGAATGAACACAGCAGTCCTATGCCGACAACTAACGCGCGTAATTTCATCTCAAATTCCTTAACGTGGTGTAACCTGACAAAGGGCCTGGGCACCTGCCCGTAACGTCGCCTCATCTTTCGCAAAAGAGAGACGGATCAGTTTATTGTCCGTGCCATCGGCATAAAACGCTGACAGCGGAATGGTGGCAACCCCGTACTCGACAATCAGCCTTTTCACCAACTCGCTGTCGCGCTCGTCGCTAAAGCCGCTGTAATCCGCAAGCAGGAAAAACGAACCGGCACTCGGAAGCAGCCTGAACGGTGAGTCGGCGAGCAAACTTTGCAGCAGATCGCGCTTGCGCTGATAAAACGCCGCCAGCGACAGCCAGGTTTGCGGATCGGTCATGTGTTCGGCAAACGCGTACTGCATCGGCGTATCGGCCGAGAACATTAAAAATTGATGGACCTTACATATTTCATCCATCAGCTCCGCGGGCGCCACACAATAACCCACGCGCCAGCCGGTGACGTGATAGGTTTTTCCGAAAGAAGAAATAATCACGCTGCGCTCCGCCAGTTGCGGGTGCGTCGCCATCCCGTGATGCGGTTCGCCATCAAAAACGACGTGCTCGTACACTTCGTCAGACAAAATGATGATGTCGGTGTGGCGCGTCAGCACTGCCAGCTGGTGCAGATCGGCGGCTGAAAACACCTGTCCGCTCGGGTTGTGCGGCGTATTGACGATGATCATACGCGTGCGTGGGGTAATAGCCGCGCGTACTTCATCCCAGTTCACGGCAAAATCCGGTACCGTCAGCTTAATAGCGATCGGCGTCGCCCCCTGCAGACGGACAATCGGCGCATAGCTGTCAAAGGAGGGCTCGAAATAGATCACCTCATCGCCAGGATGAACCAGCCCGCTGATGGCTGAGTAAAGCCCTTCGCTCGCGCTGGCGGTCACCAGTACCTCACTCGCCGGGTCATAGCGGGTGCCATAGAGCGTGGCAATTTTGTCCGCAATGCGCTCTCTGAGCGGTTGCAGCCCGGTCATGGAGGCATACTGGTTATGCCCTGACTCCATGGCGCGAGTGACGCCGGAGATAAGTTTTGGGTCGCAGGAAAAATTCGGCGCACCCTGAGAAAGGTTGATGGCGTTATGCCGGGCTGAAAGCTGGCCGATAACGGTAAAAATGGTGGTTCCTACATCGGGCAATTTGGAGCGGGTCTGCACCGGCGTTTTCAAAGTCATCCTCTGTCCCTTCTCGTGGTGAATGCATAACTATTCAAACAATAACTTGATTGCCGGGACAATCGAATTGTTGTCATAATAGCCATGACAAAAACGCATAGCTAAGGTGAGATATGTCGCGTCGTTCATTTCCGCTTAATGCCGTAGAGACGTTTATCGTGACCGCGCGTCACCTGAATCTTACCCATGCCGCGAAGGAGCTTTGTCTGACGCAGGGGGCGGTAAGCCGCAAAATTGCCTCGCTGGAAAGCTGGTTCGGCTTCCCGCTGTTCGAACGCCATGCTCGCGGCCTGCGTCTTTCTTCACAGGGAAGCGCCCTGCTGCCGGAACTGCAATCTGCGTTTGAGCACCTGCTTAACGTTGCTGAACAGGCGCGGACGCACCAGACCGTAATTCGACTGAAAGCGCCTACCTGCGCGATGCGCTGGCTGGTACCGCGTCTGTTACAGGTCGAGCGCGAACAGCCGGAACTTCAGATTGCGCTGACCACTACCACCGATCACAACGTCAATTTCAAAACCGAATCCTATGACGCGGCGATTGTGTTTGGAACGCACATGAGCGCCGGCGATCTGCTGTTCGAAGAGGCCTTAACCCCGGTGATGAGCCCGCTGCGGGCCGGTTCTGCGCTGGAAACACTCACCTTCCTTCACCCCACGCGGGACAAAACGGACTGGACGCTGTGGCTGGCGAAACAGCCGCGTCCGGCGCCAGCAATGCTCAAAAATCAACACTTTGAAACCATGGATCTGGCCATTACCGCCGCCATTCAGGGGCTGGGCATCGCCATTGCGGATGAAACGCTGGTGGAGGAGGACGTGCACGCCGGACGGCTGATGCGGCCTTATGATACGAGCATAAAGACGGGGGCGAGCTACCGGCTGGTGTTACGCGACGCACCCGACCCGGAGAACGGGCTGGATGCGTTTCGTGCCTGTCTGCTCAGTCGAGGCTGACGTGGTGTTTCATTACCCGTTTGAAGAGGCTCATACGGGCACGCATAAAACGGTTTTCAAGCCTAAAACCTGCATGTTTATTCACACCGATGCGTAACAACACGTCCCGCCCTTTCCGGCAGGCGGGCCAACGTGTTGGCCCCACCAGGCTATCGCGTGCTCCCGCATCCCGGGCGAAGCTCACCCAGTAGTCCGCCACCTGAGCGGCGAAGGCCAGATCGCGTTCGTTTACATACTGCCGCGAGGGTTCCACCTGCCCAAGGGTATCGAACACGTAGGGCACTTCGTTACCGTGCCAGGCGCCGTTGGTATACGTCGCGTGCTCCGCTTCGGCCACATAATCAAACCAGTATCGCCAGCACAGGCCGCCTGCCCGCTGCTGCGCCTGCATCACCACGTATCCCATGGTGGTAAAGGCCATGTCGCGGCAAACCTGCCTGCCGAGTTCCTCATCGCCCTTCACGCCCGGATAAAGCAGCTTGATCAGCCCCAGGCAAAAGCGCCGCTCGCGACGGAGCTTCTGGATCTGCCCGGCAAGATCGACCCCGAACACCGACATCACGCTGGCTTCGTCGCTGTTTGACCCAATCATCACCGGTACTGAATGCTGACGGGCAGCGAAAAAGACATCGAGCATGGCCTCAGGCAAAACGCAGTCACCCACGATGGGCGCAGGGGCGATATTCAGCGGCGAGATCAACGGCCAGAACGCCTCAGGCGGGATCGCGCGAAGCTGTTCCGCGGTGGCATTTTGCAGGCCAAAATGGGCAGCAATCGCTTCGCCTTTATGCATGGCCTGCTCCCGCGGGGTGTCGGGCAGCGTGTACCCGCTTTGCACAATGGCTTTATGGAACAGTCCTCCCGCAAGCGGAGAAGCCATCAGCGACAGCACGCTGCGCGCACCGGCCGACTCGCCAAATACGGTGATGTTCTCAGGATCGCCGCCGAACGCGGCAATGTTATCGCGCACCCATTCCAGGGCCTGGATCTGATCGAGCAGCGCAAAGTTATGCACCACGCGTTCTTCTTCCCCTTCCAGCGCCGGATGGGCAAAAAAGCCGAGGTGTCCGAGACGGTAATTAATTGTCACCACCACCGTGCCGCGCTTCGCCAGCGCCCTGCCGTTATACGGAGGCAGACCGCCAGCGCCGAGGGTAAATCCTCCGCCGTGCAGCCAGACCATCACCGGAAGCGGATCGGCGCGTACGACTGGCGACCAGACGTTAAGGTACAGGCAGTCTTCAGAGAACTGGCCAGGATCGCCGCCGCCCAACTCCTGACAGCTTTCGCTGCTCTGCCAGCTGGAGGCGGAGAACGCCGTCGCCGGACGCACGCCATCCCAGCGTGCAGGGGGGCGTGGGGAGCGCCAGCGCCACGGGCCAACCGGCGGTGCCGCATAAGGAATGCCACACCACACATGGGTATCACCTTCAGTAGAACCAATTAGTGCGCCCTGGCGCGTTTCAACCACAGGGGCGGAGGGATTTTCCATACCAACCTTCTTTTTCCATCACACCCCTGCAGAGTAACGGTTTCAGAGCAAACCGCAACGCTGTTTGCTGCGCGCTTCCGCCTCCTCGTAAAGCGTAAACTCGTCGTACACCGCACAGCCGAGCGCGGCTTCGAAGGCATTGCGGCTGGCATTGCCGTGGCTGCGCGCCTGCGTTTCATTGCCAAGATTCGACTGGAAAATCCCCGCCGCGCTGACGGGCAGAAAATCCTCATAGGTGATCGGCTGCGCCACAACCCAGCCGCGTTCGATCAGCGGCTGCGGATCGTCGCCGGGACGAAACGCGTGGCGATGCGCCTCACCTGTCGGAGTCAGACGGTAGCGGAAATAAGCCAGCCCCTGACGGCGCAGGAACATTTCGCTGTCCGGGAAGGTGCTGAAGATCTCGCGCAGGTGAAGCTGATGGGTCAGGTTGTCTTTGCCGGTCCCGGCCTGATTTAACAGACGGTCGTACAGCTCGCGTCCTTTCGGCGTAAGGGCCACGCCCCGCTGCTCAATCTCACCGAAACGCGCGGTATGCGTACCCTTGTGTTCTCCCGCGAAAAGCACCGCCTCTTCCAGCGCCTTAAAGCTGGTCTGGCGCAGGAGGATCGGCACCTCGCGGCGCGGCGGGCCTTCAATCAGGATTTTCGGCTCAATGCCGTACTTCGGCATCAGTTCCTGTACCCGGTCGATATCCAGCGTGCGCGGCGTGAGATGGTTGATATGGCACCCCGGGAAACAGACCACGTCGGCTATCAGGCGATGTTCGTTGCTAAGCGCCAGATAGGTTTCCTGATCGACCGTCGCATGGCGATGCCAGCGGAAGGTTTCTAAGGCTTCCTGCACAAATTCGCGCGCCTGTGCCTCGGTAAAGTGTCCCTGTACATCATGCAGGTCGATCAGGTCCAGGCAGCGCGGCGTAAAGATGTTGCGCCGGGAGAGGATCTCTGCCGCCCTTTCGCGCAGCGCAACGTTTTCAATCAGCTCCAGGCGCAGCAGCGAGGTAAAAATGCGAAACGGATTACGGCAGAGCGCCGCATCGTCAGTCGGACGAAACGCCGTCGAGTGGACGGGGACGCCCGCCTGGGAGAGATCGTAGTAGCTGACCGGGTACATGCCCATGATGGCGAAGATCCGGCACAGGGTGGAAAGCTCCTGCGCGGTGCCAACGCGGATCGCACCGTGACGTTCAACATTCAGGCGCGCCAGTTCGTCTGCATTTGCAAGTTGTTCATGTAAAAGTGGGTTATTTTCCAGAACCGCCAGGTTAACGTCCGCCACCAGTTCCAGCAAGGTGCCGTACTGCGGAACTTCCTGCTGGTACATCGCCGACATAGCCTGCGAAAAGTGTTCCCGAATATCATCAGCCGTGATGGTGTTCGCCATGATGTCATGCCTCCAGTGAATACTACCTGGAGTGTAGAGAAGCCCGTTCTTTTCGTTGGGAAGAATTTACAAATTGTGATCCAGGCAGACGAGTGGTCAAAGCATGGGCGTTTTCGAAAAACAGTTGTAACTCAAACAGATCAAATGTTAAAAATATTTTGCTATCAGGTTATCAAATTCAAACAACTTAACTTGTCACCCGCGTCGCTCTGTTTTTAACATCGCCTATGGAAAAAAATGGTCTGTTCAGTCAGCGCATACGCTTGCGCCATTTGCATACATTTGTGGCCGTCGCTCAACAGGGAACGCTGGGGCGAGCGGCTGAAACCCTTAACCTTAGTCAGCCTGCACTATCCAAAACGCTGAACGAACTGGAACAGCTTACCGGAACCCGTCTGTTCGACCGCGGCCGTCTGGGCGCTCAGCTTACGCTCGTAGGCGAACAGTTCCTGACGCATGCCGTTAAAGTTCTTGATGCCCTCAATACCGCCGGTCAGGCCTTAAACCGTAAAGAAGAGCAGGCCAGCGACATCGTGCGCGTGGGCGCACTGCCAACGGCTGCGCTGGGCATATTGCCTGCGGCGATCGGCCAGTTCCACCGCCAGCAAAAGCACGCCACGCTTCAGGTCGCGACTATGAATAACACCATGCTGCTGGCGGGCCTGAAGTCAGGCGAGCTGGATCTGGGCATTGGCCGGATGTCCGATCCGGAACTGATGAGCGGCCTGAATTACGAGCTGCTGTTCCTGGAATCACTGAAGCTGGTCGTGCGTCCGAATCATCCCCTGCTGCAGGATACCGTCACATTAAGCCGCGTAATGGAGTGGCCGGTGGTAGTCTCCCCGAAAGGAACGGTTCCGCGTCAGAATGCGGAAGCGTTGCTGCAAATGCAGGGCTGCACGCTGCCTTCAGGGTGTATTGAAACGCTCTCGGCGTCTCTTTCGCGCCAGCTGACGGTGGATTATGACTACGTGTGGTTTGTGCCGTCCGGCGCGGTGAAGGACGATCTGCGACGCGGCGTGCTCACCGCGCTGCCGGTAACCTCACCCGGCGCAGGAGAACCCATTGGGATCCTGACGCGGGTAGATGCCCCGCTCTCTGAAGGCGCCCAAACGCTGTTAAGCGCCATTCGTAAGTCAATGCCTCTCTGTCCCTAAACGCAGAACCCGCCGCGAGGGCGGGTCTGTCTTACTCAGAACGTTTCCCAGTTATCACCTGAGACGGCCGCCGCCGGGGTTAAAGGCGCGGGTTTTGCTGCGGTTGCGGCGGCTGTAGTCCGTCCTGCGCGCGCCCCGTTGAGACGAAACGCGCCAACGGCTTCCGTCAGACGCGCGCCCTGCTCTTCCAGCGAGGCCGCCGCCGCAGAGGCTTCTTCCACCAGCGAGGCATTCTGCTGCGTCACCTTATCCATCTCGGAAATCGCCTGGCTCACCTGAACGATGCCGCGGCTCTGTTCATCGGACGCCGCTGCAATCTCCAGCATGATATCGGTGACGCGTTTAACCGCCTCGACGATCTCATTCATGGTATTGCCTGCCGCAACCACCTCCCCGGAACCCTGATCGATAAGCGACACCGATTCATTAATCAGGCTTTCAATCTCTTTCGCCGCGTTTGCGCTGCGGCTTGCCAGGGTGCGAACTTCACTCGCCACGACCGCAAAGCCACGTCCCTGTTCACCCGCACGCGCCGCCTCGACCGCCGCGTTGAGCGCCAGAATATTGGTCTGGAACGCGATGCTGTTAATCACGGCGGTAATTTCAGAGATCTTCTTCGAGCTGGTGGAAATATTACCCATGGTTTTCACCACGCCGGAGACCATCTGCCCCCCGCGGCTGGCCTTACCGGAGGCATCTTCTGCCAGTTTACTCGCATGATGCGCGTTATCGGCGTTTTGCTTCACCGTCGCGGTGAGCTGCTCCATGCTGGCCGCCGTCTGTTCAATCGCCGCCGCCTGCTGCTCAGTACGGGAAGAGAGATCGGTGTTACCCGCGGAGATCTCGCTGGTTCCCCGGTAGATCTCCTCCGCCCCTTGCCGCACGGTGCCCACGGTTGTCACCAGCGCGTGCTGCATCGTTTGCAGATCGCGCGTAAGGCGGCCAATTTCACTGCGCCCGGTCGGTTCGTCCGGCATGGTCAAATCGCCTTTCGCGATATTTTCGATACGCGTAGCGGCTCGCTGGAGCGGGTTTATCACCGTACGGCGCAGCACCACAAAGGTGATCACCGCCAGCGCCAGGCCAAACGCGCCGAACATAAACATCAGCCCCAGCCGGGTGCGGGTGTGAGCCTGCGCCGTCAGCGCGTTGGCGCGTTCGGTGCGGATTTTTATCGCCTTCAGCAGCACCGCGTTATAGGCATCGTCCAGCGGACGCGCGGTCTCATTTTCGTGGTTAATAATGGCTTCAAACATGCCGTTTTTGGCATATTTCAGCATCGGCTGCATACCGGCGATGTAGGCGTCATAGCGGGCTTTCAGATCGCCGTCCAGCGCTTCATCAGCCGGGGTACGAACGGTGCGCTTCATATAGGCGGCAAATCCATCCTGCGACTGCCTGATGCGGATCTCAGCCTCAGCAATGTTTTGTTTCATCGCCTCCATCTCCGCGATACGGCTCGCCGCCCCCGCGTGGATCATGTTGATACGGGCGGTGCGTAAATGGTTGGAACTGTTTGACAGCCCGGTGCGCACCTGGATTTCTGCCGTGACATCCTGCTGATCGTTATCGGCCTGGAGCAGGAAATAGCCTGCCAGACCCGAGCTCAATGCAAACAGGAGAATAATGCCACCGAGAATGGAGGAAAACAGCGGAACCAGCCGGATGTGATGCAAGAAACTCAGCTTATGCTGCGCCTGCATCGATGTTGTGTTGTCCATGACCGTCGACTCTCTTATAGGTAAGATGCGTAAAAACACGCCTGTAAAAGAGTCATCGGCACGGCGTAGAATTAGATTACGGTTAAAAGCGCCAGACAGGTCACACTTTAGAGAAGATCAGGGAAGAAATGCCAGCGGAAAAAACCGCTGGCAGAATAATCAGTTGTCGCCGAAATGGATAACGGTGCGAATGGATTTTCCTTCGTGCATCAGATCGAAGGCTTCGTTGATCTGCTCCAGCGGCAGGCGATGCGTAATGAACGGATCAAGCTGAATTTTACCGACCATCGCATCTTCAACCATGCCCGGCAGCTGAGTACGGCCTTTCACGCCGCCAAATGCCGACCCGCGCCATACGCGCCCTGTCACCAGCTGGAAGGGACGGGTTTTAATCTCCTGACCCGCGCCGGCCACACCGATAATGATGCTCTCACCCCAGCCTTTGTGGCAGCACTCCAGCGCTGAGCGCATTACGTTGACGTTGCCGATACATTCGAAGCTGAAATCCACGCCGCCGTCGGTCAGCTCAACGATCACGTCCTGAACCGGTTTGTCGTAGTCTTTCGGGTTGATGAAGTCGGTCGCACCCATCTCACCTGCGAGCTTAAATTTCTCCGGGTTGGTATCCACAGCAACGATACGCCCAGCTTTCGCCTGTACCGCGCCCTGGATGACCGCCAGACCGATCCCGCCCAGGCCGAACACCGCCACGGTATCACCCTCTTTCACTTTCGCCGTGTTATGCACCGCGCCGATACCGGTGGTGACACCGCAGCCGAGCAGACAGACTTTATCCAGCGGGGCCTGCGGATTCACTTTCGCCAGTGAGATCTCGGCGCACACCGTGTATTCGCTGAAGGTGCTGGTCCCCATGTAGTGATAGATTGGCTCGCCGTTATAGGAGAAGCGGGTTGTGCCGTCCGGCATAAGACCCTTGCCCTGCGTGGCGCGCACGGCCTGACAGAGGTTAGTTTTGCCAGATTTGCAGAACTTACACTCGCCGCACTCTGCGGTGTAGAGCGGGATCACATGGTCGCCGGGCTTCAGGCTGGTAACGCCTTCACCCACTTCCACCACTACACCGCCCCCTTCGTGGCCGAGCACCGCCGGGAATACGCCTTCCGGATCGTCACCGGACAGGGTAAACGCATCGGTATGGCAGACGCCGGTGTGAGTAATTTTGATCAGCACTTCGCCTTTCTTCGGCGGAGCAACATCAATTTCAACGATTTTCAGCGGCTGGCCTGGGCCGAACGCGACAGCTGCGCGAGATTTCATGATGTCTTTCCCTTGTTGTGAGGTGTGTGGGTTTATTTTAGATAAGAGCGCAGCAAATGGCCGACTTCCGCCATCCGCACTGCCCGCTGATCCGGGGTGGTCTCCCCCGTCACCAGCTCATCTTTGAGGTGAATTTCAACCATTTCACCCATCAGGCCATTGGCAGCACCGCGCACGGCGGCTATTTGCTGCAGAATGGCGAGACAGGGATCGCCCGACTCCAGGGCGCGTTCAAGGGCATCAACCTGGCCTCGAATGCGGCGGACGCGGGTCAGAATACGTTTTTTATCTTCGGGTGAATGCGGCATACGCCCTCCTGATACTATAGGGGGGTATGGTACCTTGTATGTTATTGCCCTGTAAACCACAAGATAGAGACGCTGCAATGAGCACATCGCCGGCAAGCAACAAAAGATATTTAGGGTTTATTCTGGCCGCTACGAATCCTATTTAGCTCGTAATGTTAAAATTCAGCACTTATATGGTACGATGTGAACAGAAATAACATTCTCGTCACCTAACATACTGCTACAAACAAAATGGTGGTGTTAATGATTGTACTAAAGAGCTTTTTATTCTTTGTTGGCGCGGCGGTCGCATGCGCGCTTATTATACTTTGTCTTTGGGTTGATATGCGGTTTGTCGGCCATGATATTCCGGAATTATCACTGACCGAAATTATGCAGGAAACGGTATTAGCGACTATCGTTTTTCTCCATTTTCGTCTGGCGAAAATGAACGAATCCATGCGTTACTGTAATATTCTGGTTGGCGGTTTTTTCCTGACGATGTTAATTCGTGAACTGGACGCGCTTTTTGACCTCATTTCTCATGGGAGTTGGGTGTGGTTCGCGCTGATTACCGCTCTGCTGGCTATAATTCGCCCCGTTATGCATTTTCGCACTACCCTGGAACAGCTGGCAAAATACACGCAATCCCCCTGGTACGGTATTCTGTTGAGCGGCCTGCTGGCTGTACTGGTCTTCTCCCGTCTCTTTGGAATGCAGGTGCTGTGGCACGCCATTCTGGAGCATGGCTATATGCGTGTCGTGAAAAACGCCGTGGAGGAAGGTTCGGAATCGTTCGGCTATATGCTGTGCCTGGCCGCATCCCTTGGCTATTACATTACCTTTCGCGCTAACGCACGAGAGAAATTGTCTCTTCCCGCTACGTAGACAGAGACGGCGAGGGAAATATTTATCCACTCCATCCTTAGGGCGTTATGGTGGACATGTAAGAAAGACATATCCTAAAAAGAGGTAATCAGGCGTCGATTTTAGCGAATTCTCTCTCACTCTTGCCATCAGCGTCTATCCTTAGACTATCAACAAAAGGAGGCTGGAATGTCTGATTTCGACACTGATAAAAATGCACAATACGCTGGCGATAAAGCCAAAAACAAACTTGATGAATTATCCGGCTCTGCGCAGCAGCAGTTTGGTGAATTCGTTGATTCCCCTAAACATCAGGTGAAAGGTGCAGCGAAAAAATATGCTGCCCAGGCCAGTGATGCCGTCTCGGATGTTACTGAAGCCGTCAGAAATAACCCGTTAACGGGCTTAATCGCTGCGGGTGCGGTAGGCATCGTTCTGGGACTTCTGCTGGGACGGAAATAATTTCAGGCCCTCCGGGGCCTTTTCTTTTCCCCACGTTTTTCTCCCTCTCTTCCCCCCTAATTTTGATAGTTCTTCTGACAAATCCCCGAACTGCACGAAAAACTTGTACAATTTAGATGTACAGATTTGACCGGATAGTATAAATTCGATGCCAGTGATGTTACAAAATTGTTTGTCAACGGTGGAAAATTATGCGTCGCAACCATGCTCCCTCTACAGCAGAAAGCGCTATAACCTTGTATTTTAACAAGGATAATGTCCCAACACAGCAGGAAACCCTTGGTGCCATCGTCAGTGAGATCATCAAAGAAAATGTACAACTGAGCAGAATGACAATTTGTACAAAGCTGTTGCGCAGAATTGAAGAATCAACGTCTGACGTTGAGAAAGCGCACTATAACGGTTTGATAGCCCTCTTCTTCGAGCGT
Source organism: Enterobacter cloacae complex sp. S2 (assembly GCF_015159675.1). Taxonomy (NCBI): domain Bacteria; kingdom Pseudomonadati; phylum Pseudomonadota; class Gammaproteobacteria; order Enterobacterales; family Enterobacteriaceae; genus Enterobacter; species Enterobacter cloacae complex sp. S2. The sequence continues at coordinate 26,909 of NZ_JADDTS010000034.1, read as the reverse complement.
TAACCTGAACACTGTTTTTAACTTACTAAGTTAGTCATGCTGAGTGAGAATAGAGCATCTGGATGCGATGACTAACCCCATGCTACAGCCGCGTGTAGCAGAGTGAGATTAAGCTATGCATAGAACTAAATTTGAACGACTTAAGGATGACCTTATCGGTGAGGCCGTATTATCCATATTGAAAGAGAACGGACCTATTACCTTTGCGTCTCTTGCTAATCGCCTGCTGGCGATGGCTAACGTTGAATCAAATGATGAGCGTAAAAATGCATTGATTGCCGCTGAAGATGAAGTGCGCCAGCGTGTAACCGGCGTATCGCACGACCGGGGAAGAGTGATGGGCGATTATGAAATTGGCCGCATGCGTTCTCTCTTTACTCACAACACGCTTCTGAGCCCAAATAAGAAACACTAATTTTAACCGAGACGGTGACCACCATGAGTAAAGCGACTATGCACCAGACGTATAATTTTGAAGCCCTGCACGATAAAGGACTGGCGGAACACTTTCTTAATGCTGGAAAGCATCTCAGTGGTGAAGTTGAAGTGTTAGGCTCGGCAATACGCTGTATTATGCTGACCGGTGACAACCTTTCGAATAAAGAGATCATCCTGCAACTGATTCACGCCCTTGAAATTACCGAGGAGCCTGAAGCCTGCGATGTCATTCGCAACACACTTGAAATTGTTGTCGGCTTTACGCGTGATGATATCTGAGAATACACTATTGCGACGGTGATTGAGTGTTTTTTACTGGTGGTCGAATACTGTAGTCTGTCGTACCACCAGCATAGCGAAGCCGTTAACTAAATAGCCGTACCATTCGATCCAACTCTTCTTCTTTAACCGCGTGGGAAAGATAATAACCCTGGAATCGCTTAACCCCTAACGCGACAAGTTTTTCAAATTTTTCTTCGCTATCGACGCCTTCCGCAACGCATTCGGTCCCCGTCATGTCGCTGTAAACCTGTATCGCTTTAATAATGCTATAGTCTTTGTCGTTAGCCACAAAGTGCTCAACAATATCGCGATCAAGCTTTAGTCCATCAACATTAATCAGTCTGATGGGCAACATAGCATGATATTTTGAAAAACAGTCATCCAGAAAAAGCCGACATCCCTCGGCGCGTAAACGCTGGAGTGTTTCGGGAATATTTTTATCCTTTGTTACGTCAATCGTTTCAGCTAGTTCAAAGACTAGTTTGCCGGCCCACTGCGGTTTGAGTAACATTTCGACGGCCTTTTTGGCCATCCCCGGCAGCGCGTTTCCCGAAGCAAGTTGAGGAGGAATGTTAACTGAAAAATAATATTTCCCATTGTATTTATTGATACCTGATACGGCCGCATGGATGACTAACGCCGTTAGCTTGAGCCATATTTCACTATTTTTTATCCCTCCCAGAAAATAGGCTGGCTTCAGGATCTCATCTTTTTTATGCCAGCGCAGCAGGATTTCAAATCCAACTCCTTTTTTATCACTATCAGTGATAATTTGATAAGCCGCAAAGATTTCCCGTTTATGTAACGCTTGTAATATATCTATTTCCGTTTCCGAAAACACTTTTGTTTTATTTTTTACTGCACAAACCTCATCTTTGAAAACGCGAGAGTCGCTAAACCATACTCTGATAATATATAATTTACCCAAACCCACCTTGCGATGGGTATAAATAGTTTTATCTGACAGCCCTAACCTCTTACTCTGCTCTTTTATGGAAATACCCCGATAGAAATTCAGTAGCACGGTTAACTCGCGATGTGTTAACCCATGCAAATTTTCTTTACCCTCCTTGTCCGGTACGTTACGCAACAAGCGTGAAGGGCCAGCACGCTCATCTGTCTCATTTTTTACAAAGCCCATTATTTCTGTAATATTCTCTACCCTGATCGTGGAAAGCTTTTTTGTATTATTAACGAGACTTCTCAACGTTGCATTAAGCCATCGCTCAGGTAGTGCACCATACAGGGTGACCCTGCAAATCACCGGCAGTGCATTCAGAACGGATACCAAGCGCTTCAGGCTTTCAAGAAAAGTAGCAACGTCACGACCAAGGAAAACCGAAACCTCGGGCGATTGATTTTCCATCATTTTTTCAACGTCAACGGAACATATTTCATCCTCTTCAAAATGGAGTCGCGTGGCGTGTACGCCTCGAGATTTCAGAAGCAGGCTATACCCTTCAAAGGTGAAACCGCAGGCTGAAATAACAAACCGTTGCTTGTAGCAAGTACCTTGCACAGAAGGTAAATTTTGAGACATAACCTGCTCCTGAGAATACAAACATCATTCCCATATGTAATTAAAGCCAATATTCCTTGTCGCATTGAATAATTTTACCGCACCCCATTTGGTTAATAAACCGTTATCAATGTTATGCACATGAACATCTTTGCGTTAATCAACCGACTCATCCATATGCAGCATAAATATCATTTTCTTTTCATATAACAACAGTAACCAGGACTTTCTCAAGGTATAATGAAAATTCCGAAAAAGAAGTCCGGACACTTCTTCTCATCGGCTCAGACAAAAAAGAGAAAATGCTATGGATAATCACATCTCATCCAGAGCTTTGCTACATCGACGGGATGTCATTAAAAACAACCCGCGATTTAGTGAAGCTATAATAGAACACTACAGAATCAATGTCGCCATTTATAAAAAACAACCCCTGTTCTACAAAACGATGCTTCAGGAATCACGGTTCAATATAATACTCTCAATATGTTGTTTTGTTTTTGGCAATCAGGCTGAGTCGGTCTCGGAGATTAAGGCACTGTGCTCACGCTATAATATCGCCAGCCCTAACAGCGTTATTGCGATCATCACCATACTTAAAACCACCGGGCGAATTAAGACCTGGCGCTGTACCGAAGATCGGCGAAAAACAAAAATCGCGCCTACGGAAAAAGGACTGGATGAGCTTAAACGCTATATGTCCGGGGCGTTCACGCCTGTTAGCATTCTTTATCCGACATTCAACATTAATGTTAATCTTCTGGACAATGACACTCTCAGGCACAACTTTTTCCGGCGCGCCGCAGAATACCTTTTCCGCGGATTAACATTCAGTAAAGTACTTCCGGAGGTGGGGTTATTTATTGATAAGGATGGTGGCCGAATGATTATGCTCTATCTCTATTTGCAGGCCATTAAAAACAAAACAGCATACGGTGCCATAATAGCGTATTCAGCCAGCACACTTGCAAAAGAATTTTTCGTCTCGCGTATTCACGTCAACCGCATTATCAAATCGGCACAGGAGGCTGGTTATCTTAAAGATCGCGGCGATGGCCGGATGTCCATTTACCCGGCATTTATCGAACTTGTCGAAAATTATGCCGGTTTATATTTTGCCTATGTCACACATTACATCAATGTGGTGCCAAAAGAACGACGCCATGCTGTCAACATGACGTCTACACTCTGATCTGACGGGCGTTCGGCTTGCTGAACGCCTTTTTTATCGCTCGCGCAGCGCCTCTTTTGCCTTATTTAACGGTTTCAGCAGATAATCAATGACGGATTTACTGCCGGTTTTGATATCAACCGTAGCTATCATGCCCGGAAACACCGGGAATTCCTTGCCCTGCCGGTTAGTCAGATGGTTACTGTCTGTACGGATATAAACGCGATAATAATAAACATCCCGTTTCACCTCGTCCTGAAGGGTATCCGGTGAAATCATCGTCACCTCCCCCTCCAGCCCGCCGTAAATGGAGTAGTCATAAGCGGTGATTTTCACCAGCGCTTTTTGCCCGGGATGGATAAACGCGACATCGCGCGGCGAGATTTTCGCTTCTATCACCATCTGGTCATCAAGCGGTACCAGGCTCATCAGTTTGCCGTTCGGCGGGATCACCCCGCCAACCGTCGTCACGTCAATGTCTTTCACGATGCCACGCACCGGCGCATTAAACGTTAAGCGGGTGAGTGAGTCTTCGCGCCCTTTCATCACCGAACGCTGCGCTTCGATTTCCGCGTTCGCTTTCGCCAGTTCTTCGCGGGCGCGAACGTAGTACTGGTTTTTCATCTCGGTGATTTTGCTCTCCAGCTCATTTTTTTGGCGTTCAAGGCGTAAGACTTCGACCTTACTGGCTGCCCCCTGCGTCACCAGCGGGCGCGTTAATGCCAGTTCACGCTGCACGAGATCCGCTCCCTGGCGTAAACCCGCCAGCCCTTTTTCAAGGCTTTCGCGACGAGACTGGTAAAGCGCCGTTTCCTGTTTAACCAGCTCAACGTCGTCATCCAGCTCTGCCGGGAATGTCAGCCCGGTGTCGTTCACTTCAGCATTCAGACGCGCGGCTGTCGCCATCGCAGCATTTAATCGAGACTCGCTCTCAAGCACGCTGGACTCGGTTTTCGTCCGGTCCAGTTGGGCAAGCTGTTGACCACGCTCGACGATATCGCCTTCGCGCACCATCAGACTGTGGATAATCCCCCCTTCCAGGGACTGGATCACCTGCTCGTGGGAGGACGGGATCACCTTGCCACTGCCCGTAGTGACCTCATCCAGCTGGAACAGGCTGGCCCAGGTAATAAACACCACCAGCAGGGCAAACAGCGACCATGCCACCAGCGACGATCGCGGCAGGCGGGGCTCCTTCAGTCGGCTATTAAAGCGGGAGAAATCATTCATGCCACGCCCTCCGTTTTCAGTTTAACCGTGCGCTGCGGCGCCTGCTGCGGGGCCATTCCGTGCTGGCGTAAAATGGCATCACGAGGGCCATCCATCACCACTTTGCCGTTTTCCAGCACGATGATGCGGTCAACCAGGTCCAGAATCGGCAGACGATGCGTCGCCACCACCAGCGTCCGGCGCTTACCGAGCCACTGGTGCAGATGCTGGATAAACTGCTTCTCGCTGACCTCATCCAGCCAGGCGGTTGGTTCATCCAGCAGCAGAATATTCGGCGAGGTGATCAGCGCGCGTGCCAGCAGCAGCGCCTGACGTTGCCCGCCGGAAAGCCCCATTCCGCCCTCGTTGATGATGGTGTTCAGCCCCATTTTCTGCTTGCGCACAAACTCCAGCGCGCCGCTATTGACCAGCGCCTGATGGATTTCCTCGTCTGTCGCCAGCGGATTACCCATCAGGATGTTGTCGCGTACGGAGCCGAAGAACAGCCTCGCCTGCTGACTGAGCAGCTGCATATCGCGGCGTACGTCAGCCGGGTCAAGATGATTGAGAGCAATATCGTCCAGCAAAATGCTGCCCTGCTGTGGCTCCTGCATTCCCGCCAGCAGGTGCAGCAAAGTGCTTTTCCCCGAGCCATTCCGCCCGAGCACCGCCACGCGCTCCCCGGCGCGAATGCGCAGTTTGCTGACGTTCAGCACGGTGAGCTTCTCTTCTTCGTCGTAATAAAACCCGACGTCGTCCAGCTGATAATCACCGCGCAGGTGGGCTTTATGCACTTTTTTGCCGTGCTGGGGATCGTCAATCGGACGCTGCATCAGGTCATCCAGTCCCTTGCGGGCCACCTTTGCTGACTGCCAGCGGGAGAGCACGCCGGAAATCTGCGACAGCGGCGCAATGGTGCGGGACGCCAGAATCGAGGTGCCCACCAGCGCACCGGTGGTCATGTCGCCGCTGATGACCAGGTAACAGCCCACCAGCAGCACCACGGCGTAGACGATAGATTGCACCTCCTGGGTCCAGGTCAGCAGCAGCCCCGTCAGCCAGCGCTGTTTCATGCCGACGCTGGCGGCAACGTCATTGGTGTTATTCCACTGGTTCTGGAACCGCTGCTCGGCGCGCATCAGCTTGATGTCCTCAAGCCTCTGCACCGCTTCCACCAGCGTGGCGTTACGAATCGCCGATTCACGCATCCCTTCGCTGGAGAGTTTTCCCAGCGGGCGCTGCACCAGCAGGCCGGGAATGAGCAGCAGCGGCACGGCCAGCAGCACCACCAGCACCAGCGGGCCGCCAATCATCCACAGAATGAAGACGAACAGCAGGAAGAACGGCAGATCGGAGATGGCTGCAATGGTGGTGGAGGTGATCAGCTCCCGCACCGACTCCAGCTCGCGGATCTGGGCGATAAACGACCCGGTCGATTTCGACCGTGCGCCGTTTTTAATCCGCAGGGCGTGGGCAAACACGCGCTCGGAAATACGCAGGTCGGCGCGTTTCCCTACCACATCCGAAATATGCACCCGCAGCATGCGCATGATGAATTCAAACACGATGGCGATCATCACGCCGCCAAACAGCACCCACAGCGTGGCTTCCGACTGGGACGGCACCACCCTGTCATACACCTGCATGGAAAAGACCATGCCGGAGAGCGCCAGCACGTTGGCGACCAGCGCCACCAGCATAATATCGCTGTAACGACGCCAGTCTTTAAGCGCCAGCTGCCAGAACCAGTTTTTCTCATAGGGTTTGATGTAATCATCCACGCGCGCATCCGGCGTGGACTCCAGGGGACGCAGCACCATCAGCCCTTTTAACCGCGAACCGAGTTCGTCACGCGTCAGCGTCGTCTCCAGGCCGCCGTCGCCGCTGAACTGCACGCTGATGTTCCCTTCGTTGTCCATACGGTTGATGACCGCGATTTGCCCGCCGGTGAACTCCGCCAGCAGCGGTAAGCGCCACGGGTCGAGCGATACGGCTTCCGCCGCTACCCAACGCATCCCCAGCCCAAGCTGGCGCGCCATCTCCTCCAGCACCAGCTGGCGCGAAGACTGGCTTTCATGGTTAATCGTGACCCGAACATGCTCCGCCGAAAAATCCAGCCGATAGTGCTTAGCGATGATGAGCATGCCCTGCAACCAGGGTTCGTACTGTGGATGTGTCTTCATAATGCTACGTCCTGTTCAGGGCGATGATTTCGCACTGAAATGATACCTTTGCGAGATGATTAGAAATCGAACGTTACCTAAACAAGCCCGCAAAATAATCTTGTGAAATAGAGGGTTATGGCTATTAATGTAAAGAAACGCAAAAAGCCGCGAGGATCGCTCCCCGCGGCGTTGTTTTACGCAATTAACAGTTGATGATTTGCCAGCAGCGTCGCCAGATCCGTCTGCACGCCGTTCAGCGTCACCAGGGTGGTTGGCGAGAACTGGCCGCCCGTCCCGTCGAGGTCAACCTGGATCTCGGTGTTGCTGCCGTTCTGCACCACGCGGATGTAGTCAGCAATGTTGCCCGCGCTACTGTCCAGCGTCGCCACGCCGTTCACGTAGCTCGCCGAGCCGGTGCCGGTATAGCCGCTGTCGGAAAGCAGGTCGCGCAGATCGATGCGGTCCGTGTCTGCCGTCCCTTCCCAGGTACCGACGGTAAAGCCGTTCACCACATCGCTACCGTTGCCGCCCGTCGCGTCAGACGCGTTGATCAGCTTATAGAGCAGCGTGTCCTGACCGCCGCTGCCGATGTTGAAGGTGTCGTTACCGCCGCGGCCTTCGAACTGGTTATCACCGCTGTTGCCGGTGATCACGTCGTCATGGTCGGAGCCGTTAATCCCTTCAATATTCAACAACCGTGTAGTACCGAACCCGGTGTCCTGCGCCGTAGAGAGGCGCAAATCAACAGTTATCCCAGAGGTGGCATTGCGGTAATCCACCATGTCCATGCCGCCGGTATTGCTCCAGGTGTCGTAGTCGGAATGGGTATTCCAGCCGCCGGAGCCATTATAGGTATAGGTCCCATCCTCTGCGATAAAGGTGTCGTTATACCCGGTTCCGGTAATGGTTCCGCTGTGGCCGCCGGTGGCCGCTTCGGCGGTGAGAACATAACCCTCTTTGCCGTTGCTCGCGTCCAGGCCGGTCCAGGTGACGTTATCCGACACGCCGTTGGTGATCTTCACGATCTCCGCCGAGTAGGTTTCGTTCGGATCCAGCCCGTAGAAACTTACCAGCGCAGAGGTATCATTCGAGCCAATGCCGGACTGGGCGTTGATGATCTGCGAGGCCACCAGCACGCCCGCAGCGTTATACAGATTGACCGTGTTGCCATAGTAGGCGTTGATGCCTTCGCTATCGACAATGTGCAGATGCATCGCGGTACCGTCAGCGATCTCCGCATTGTTCTGCACCAGCACCACCTTGCCATTCTGCTGAGACACCAGCAGATCCTGCGCACCGTCCCAGTTGTAATCCACCGCGGCGACGCCGGTGACGTTAGCAAGCCCTGACGCCAGCTGGCTTGAAGTCCAGGTTGAGCCGTAGCCGTTGTTGGTGAACAAGGTTGCCGTCTGCGAGCCGCCGTAGGTGCTGAGCTTGATGATGTCCATCTGCCCATCGCCGTTCCAGTCCACCGCCACCGACAAATAGCCCGCCGTGGCGTTAGAGGCTTCCACCGCGCTCCTGGTGGTGGATAGCTGCCCGGTACCGTCGTTGTAGTAAATCACCCCGCCGTTGTTGTTGTAGCTGCTGCCAAGGTACAGGTCCATGTAGCCATCGCCGTTAAAGTCCGCCCACGTCATGGACGCCGCCGTGGTGGTATTCGAGGCGTTGGCCACAAACACGTTGGTCAGGTTCTGGCCAATGGAGAGCGTACCGTTCCCGTTGTTGTTTATCACGGTGAGCGAGTACGCCCCGCTGCGGTTGGTGTGCTGCACGATGTCCACGGTGCCGTCGTTGTTCAGGTCGACGCCGGAGATTTCACGTCCGGAATCGAACTGGCCGTAGAATCCACCTTCCCCGCCGGTGCCGTCCGGCGACAGAACGCCGTTGGTATTAACCAGGTAGGTCAGGGAGTCCATACCGGCATCTCCGTAGGCCAGATCCAGATAGCCATCCCCGGTTTTATCGTAGGCAATTACGCCGCCGTACCAGATAGTGGTCCCCATTGCCAGCTGGCTGGCGGTGTAACTGCTGCCATCGTAGGTCCACATCACCTGCGTAGAACCCGCGTAGGTGTTCTCAGTTGCGAAAATATCCTGGGTGCCGTTACGGTCAAAGTCGGCGGCGGTCTGACTCACTACGTAATAGCCACGGGTGTTGCTCAGCGTATTGCCGGCATAGGTCGAGCTATCGCTGCTGGAGTAAGACTGGCCGTTAGCAATGATATTCCACAGGCCGCTGCTGTTCGTGCCGACGGTCATGGTCGAGTTATTCAGGTTACCCGCAGTGGTCGCCCAGTCGGTATTCACCGAGGTGGTATCGATCACCAGGCTGCCGGTTGCCGTACCGGTGGTGTTACCGTTGCCCGCGCTACTCTTCACCTGCGCGGTTACGTCGTAGTTCGCCACGCTCAGGGCATCGCTGTCCGGGATCTGCAGATACCAGGTATTGTGATCCGGGTCGACTACCACCGCGCCGCCGGTCTGGGAGGTGTAGGTTTTCCCGTTCACCGTCACCACCAGATATTCACCGTTTACCAGGTCTGCGGAGACCGTACCGCTGACAATCGGCGTGGTATCCGAGGTGGTCTGGGCAGTAATCGCCGCCGTGGTGGTCGGGATGCTGGTATCGACGTTCAGCACAAAGCCATCCGATTCCGTGTAGTTACCGGCTTTGTCGGTGACGCGCAGAATGTAAGTGTGATTCCCGTCGAGCAGGCCGTTGTCCTGATAGGACCAGCTTGCGCTGCCGTTCATTGTGACCTGACCCAGCAAGATCCCGTCCCGGTAAAGCTGCACGATTTCGCCGTCTTCCGGAGCACGGTTAAGCGTACCGTTGATCAGTGGTGAGGTATCGTCCGTCGCGACTGATGCGCCGTACGTGCCCGTACGTTCACCTTCCCCGTCGGTATAGCTGACCACCGTTCCCACCGTTTCAGGCGGCGTGGTATCAACCGTTACCACCTGCGACGAGGTTGAGCCGACGTTGCCCGCCTGGTCGATGATCCGCACCTGCCAGGTGTAATCCCCGTCCGCCAGATCGCGGGTATCCGTATAGCTCCAGCGCTGGTTAGTGACGGCAGTGTCAATCCAGGTATTGCCGCCGTCGAGGCTGATCTGTACGCGCTCGTCGCTGGCCAGCGCGCTGCCCAACGAGCCGTTGATCGTCAGCGAGGTGTCCATGGTGATGAAATCACTCCCGGACTGCCCGGTATCTTCGCTGATGCTGTCAATGGTGATGCCGTACTGCGGCGCCTGGGTATCCACCGTCACGTCCTGCGTGGTGGTGGCCCCGACGTTGCCCGCCTGATCGACAACCCGCACCTGATAGCGGTAGTCGCCGTCGGCCAGGGTGCGCGCGTCGTTATAACTCCACCGGGTGCCGCTTACCGTGGCGTAAACCCAGGTAGTGCCGCCATCCATGCTCACCTGCACATACTCACCCGCCCCGAGTTCGGCCCCGAGCGTCCCGTTGAGCGTGTACGAGGTCGAACTGGTCAGGAAGTCGTTATTGTCGAAGCCGGTATCGACGGTGATGTTATCCACGGTCACCGTAATCGCCGCATCCGGCGCGACCGTATCGACCATCACCTGCTGATGAGCGCTGGCACCCACGTTGCCCGCCGCATCCACTACGCGAACGTAGTAGTCATAGGTCTGGTTACCCAGCGTGCGGCCGTCCACGTAGTACCAACTGTTGCCGGTGACGATCACGTTCTGCCAGCTGACTCCGCCGTCGATGCTAATCTGGGCATATTCGCCGTCGGCCAGCGTTGCGCCGAGCGAGCCGTGCAGCGTCAGGGAGGTATCATTGGTGATAAAGTCGCTGCTGCTCAGGCCGGTATCGTCGCTGATGCTGTCGATAGCGATCGTTTTGCTGGCGTCCGGCGCGACGGTATCAATGGTCACCACCTGGCTGGTGGTGGCGCTGATATTCCCCGCGTCGTCAATCACCCGCAGCTGGTAGTTGTAGTCTCCGTCGGCCAGCGTGCGGCCATCAACGTAGGTCCAGCTCAGACCGCTGACGCTCACGTCAGTCCAGGTCGCGCCACCGTCCAGGCTGATCTGCGCGTGGTCGCCGCTGCCCAGGGCCGCGCCGAGCGTCCCTTTCAGGCTAATCTGGTTGTCGCTGGTAATGAAGTCGCTGTCGGACAGGCCGGTATCCTGCGAGACGGAATCCACGGTAATGCTCGTCGCCGCAGGCTTCGTCAGATCGATTACCACGTCCTGGCTGTCCGTTGCCCCAACGTTGCCCGCGTTATCAATGACGCGCACCTGGTACGGGTACGTCCCGTCCGTCAGGGTACGCCCATCGGTGTAGCGCCAGGTGGTGCCGGTCACGGTCAGGTCAATCCAGGTTGAACCACCGTCCAGGCTGATCTGCGCCTTCTCGTTATTACCGAGCTGCGCGGTCAGGGAACCGTTCACCACCACCTGCTTATCGTTGGTGATGAAGTCACTCGCGCTCAGGCCGGTATCGTTTTGCAGGGAATCAATGCTGATCCCCATTGACGGTGCGGTGAGATCCACGGTGACGCTGTGGTTATCGCTGGCGCTGTTGCCGATGGCGTTGCTCACCTGCGCATTGATCACGTACGAACCGCCGTCCGCCAGCGCGGTCACGTCTGCGCTGCCGACCGTATAGCTCCAGGTGCCGTCATTTTGAACGGTAGCCGTGTAGGTTTTACCGTTAAGCGTAATGGTCACCGTCTGGCCCGCAGGCGCGTCGGTGGTGCCGCTGACAATTAGCGGCGTGCCGTGCTCGGCGGCGTTGACGATATCGTCCTGGGCAAAGGTGTTAATGACGATGGTCGGCACGTCGCCGTTCAGCGTCACGTCGTGTGTTGCGCTGCCCGGGTTACCCGCCTTATCGCTCACCGTAGCCGTAATGGTGTAATCCCCATCGCTCAGGCCGAGGAAGTCGCGGCCCGGCACGAAGACCGACCACGAACCGTCTGCTCCAACGGTCGCCTGATAGCTGTGCCCGTTGAAGGAGACGGTCACCGTCTGGCCCTGCTCCGCGGTGGTGGTCCCGCTAATAGTCTGCCCCGCCAGCTGCTCGGCGTTGTTGACGATATCGTCATCGGCCACGGTGCTGATGGTGACGGCTGGTGCGCCGGTATCGACCGTTAAGGTATGGGTCGTCTGGCCGCTGTTACCGGCTTTATCGTTGACCACGGCGGTCACCGTCAGCGCACCCTGGCTCAGTGCGACCAGGTCTGCCGCCGGAACGTCCAGCGTCCAGGTGCCATCGCTGCCGACAAGCGCAGTGTAGGTTTTTCCGCCCAGCGTGACGGTCACAGTCTGGCCTGCTTCCGCGCTGGAAGAGCCGTGTACGGTGAGCGGCTGCTGAGCTTCCGCCGCATTCAGCACGTCGTCGCCCGACAACGTGTTCACGCTAATCACCGGCGAGGTGGTGTCCACGCTGATGGTATGCGTCGCCGAGGCGCTGTTCCCGGCGCTGTCCTGCGCCGAAGCAGAAACCTGGTAGCTCGCGCCGTCGGCCAGAGCGCCCACGTCGGCGGCTGGAACGGTGGTCTGCCAGGCGCCGTCGCTCTGAATGGTGGCCGTATAGCTCTTACCATTCAGGGTGATAGTGACCTGCGTGCCGCTGGCGAACTGCGCACTGGAACCGTTGATAACCAGCGACGCGCCCGCTTCTGCCGCATTGATCACGTCATCACCGCTGAGGGTGTTGACGGTCAGCGCGACCGATGCGGTATTTACCACCACGTCATGGGTCTGAGTGCTGCTGTTGCCTGCGCTGTCGGTGATAGTCGCGCTGAGGGTTACGGTGCCGTCGGCCAGTGCGGAAATCACGCTGGCCGGAACGCCCACGCTCCAGTAACCGCTGGCGTCAACGGTGGTGGTGTACTGATTCGAACCGATGGTGATAATCAGCTTATCGCCGACGCTGGCGCCGGTTGCGGTGCCGCTGACGATCTGCGCCTGCCCGTGCTCCACGCTGTTGATGACGTCATCACCCGCCACGACGTTAAAGCTGACGGTCGGCGGCGTGGTATCAAGCGTAATCGCTTTACCCGCGCTGCCCGGGTTACCCGCGGCGTCACTCACGCTCACCTGCACGGTGTAGCCGTTATCCGCCAGGGCGGACAGGTCTGTGCCCGGCACGTTAACGCTCCAGACGCCGCCCTGCTGAACCTGCGCGGTGTAGCTGTTCCCGCCGAAGGTTACGGTTACCGTCTGACCGACTTCCGCCGTGGTGGTGCCGGAAATGGCCACGCCCGCAGCCGCTTCGCTGCCGTTGATCACGTTGTCGCCTGCGACCGTGTCAATCGTCACGGTTGGCGCGGTGGCATCTACACTGTATTCGCGGCCCGCCGAAGCGCTGTTGCCGTGCGCGTTGGTGATGCTCACCTGCACGCTGGCGTCGCCGTCTTTCAGACCCGCAAGATCCGAGGAAGGCACGTTCGCCGTCCAGTTGCCGTCGGCATCGACTTTGGCGGTGTAAGACTTGCCGCCAAAGGTGATGGTAACGATCTGGTTCTCTTCCACATTGGATGTGCTGCCGGAAAGCACCAGATCCGCGCCTTTCTCCGCCGCATTAATCACGTCGTCGGTGGCGATGGCATCGATGCTGATTGCCACGGCTGCCAGATCGACGGTGACGTCGTGGCTGATGGAGACCGGATTGCCCGCCGCGCTCTGGCCCGCTACGGTGACGGTCATCGTGCCTGCGGCCAGAGCGCCCACGTCTGCCGCCGGGATCGCCGCGGTCCAGGAGCCGTCTGCCAGTACCGACGCGGCATAGGTCTTGCCATTCAGGGTCACGGTGAGCGTAGTGCCCGCCGCCAGCCCATCGCTTGAGCCAGTGACGATAAGATTCTGACCATGCTCAATGCTGTTGATCACGTCATCGCCCGCCACGGTATCCACGCGCAGCCCCGGCAGGCTGGCGTCGATAGTGATATCGCGCTCGCCCGTTCCCGAATTGCCATGGTCATTAGTGACGGTCGCTGACACCGTTAAATCGCCGTTGCCCAGCGCCGTCAGAACCGACTCAGGCACGTTCACGGACCAGGTCAGATCGCTCTGCACCGTCGCGGTGTAGCTGTTGCCGACGATGGTCACCGTCACGGTGTTGCCCGCCTCAGCGTTCGTTACCCTGCCGCTGAGGGTCTGCCCCGCAGCCACTTCCGCCGCGTTAATCACGTTGTCGCCCGCCACTGTGTTGATGGTGACGGTTGGCAGCGCGGTGTCGACAAGCAGGTTCGCGGTATTGCTCACGCTGTTGCCCACGCCGTTGGTGGCGGTCGCGCTCAGGGTGTAGTTGGCTTCGCCCAGGCTCGCCAGATCCGCCGCCGGAACGGTCAGGCTCCAGGTGCCGTCTGCCGCAGTTGTCGCCGTGTAGTTTTTACCGTTCAGAATTACGGTCACCACGGTGCCTTCCGCCAGGTTGGCGCTGGTGCCGCTGAGGCTCAGGTCCTGCCCTTTTTCTACCGCGTTCAGGACGTTGTCATCGCTGATGGCGTTGAAGCTGACCGACGGCAGACCGGTATCGACGGTCACATTATGCGTGCCGCTGCCGGTGTTGCCCGCCGCGTCGGTGACAGACGCAGTGACGGTCACGGTGCCGTCGCTGAGGACTGAAATGACGCTGGCCGGAACGCCCACGCTCCAGTTACCCGCCGCGTCCAGCACGGTGGTATAAGTCTGGCCGCCGATCGTGACGGTGACCTTATCGCCCGCTGCCGCGCCGGTGGCGGAGCCGCTGACGATCTGCGCCTGATTGTGTTCAGCCGCGTTAATCACATCGTCACCTGCAACGGTGTGGATGGTCACCCCAGGAACGGTCACATCCACCGTCAGAGTGTGATCAACCGATGCCGGGTTACCCGCCTTGTCGCTGACTGAGGCAGTGACCGTCACGCTGCCGTCGGTTAATCCTGCCAGATCCGCCGCCGGAACGTTCAGCGTCCAGCTGCCGTTCGCGCTGACGGTTGTGGTGTAATCTTTGCCGTTCAGCGATACGGTCAGCGTCTGGCCCGCTTCGGCGGTGCTGGTGCCGGAGATTGCCAGGTCAGACTGCGCTTCCGTGGCGTTCAGGATATCGTCTGTGGCAATCGTGTTGATGGTCACGGACGGCGCGGTAGCATCCACGCTGTACTCGTGGCCCGCAGACGCGCTGTTGCCGTTCACGTTGGTGACGCTCACCTGCACGCTGGCGTCGCCATCCTTCAGGCCAGCCAGATCCGCTGACGGCACGGTGTAAGTCCAGTTGCCGCTGTCGTCCACGGTGGTGGTGTAGATCCTGCCGTTCAGACTGATGGTCACGGTCTGCCCGGCTTCCACGTTGGTGGTCGCACCGGACAGCACCAGATCCGCGCCCTTCTCCGCCGCGTTAATCACGTCGTCGGTGGCAAGCGCATTGATGCTGATGGCAACGGTAGCCAGATCCACGGTCACATCGTGGCTGATGGTGATCGGGTTACCCGCCGCGCTGTCGCCGGTAACGCTGATTTTCACGGTGCCTTCCGGCCACGCGCTCACGTCGGTGGACGGGATCGCCGCGCGCCAGGTGCCGTCTGCCAGTACCGTTGCCGCGTAATCTTTACCGTTGACGGTAACCGTCAGCGCCGTGCCCGGCGCCAGCCCGTCGCTGGAGCCTGAAACAATCAGGTTCTGCGCGTGCTCAATGGTGTTGATCACGTCATCACCTGCCACGGTATTCACGCGCAGGCCCGGCAGGTTAGCGTCGATAGCGATCTCGCGTTCGCCGGTGCCGGTGTTGCCGTGGCCGTTGGTGACGGTTGCCGTCACGCTCAGGCTGCCGTTGCCGAGTGCGGTCAGCACGTCAGACGGCACATTCACGGACCAGGACAGATTGTTCTGCACCGTTGCGGTGTAGCTGAGGCCGCCGATAGTCACGGTCACGGTGTTGCCCGCTTCGGCATTCGCCACGGTGCCGCTCAGGGTCTGACCTGCCGCCACTTCCGCCGCGTTAATCACGTTGTCGCCCGCCACGGTGTTGATGGTGACGGTTGGCAGCGCGGTGTCCACCAGCAGGTTCGCGGTGTTGCTCACGCTGTTGCCCACGCCGTTGGTGGCGGTCGCGTTCAGGGTGTAACTGGCCTGACCGAGACCGGCCAGATCCGCCGCCGGAACCGTCAGGCTCCAGGTGCCGTCTGCCGCAGTTGTCGCCGTGTAGTTTTTGCCGTTCAGAATTACGGTCACCACGGTGCCTTCCGTCAGGTTGGCGCTGGTGCCGCTGACGCTCAGGTCCTGCCCTTTTTCAACGGCGTTCAGGACGTTGTCATCACTGATGGCGTTGAAGCTGACCGACGGCAGACCGGTATCGACGGTCACATTATGCGTGCCGCTGCCGGTGTTGCCCGCCGCGTCGGTGACTGACGCAGTGACGGTCACGGTGCCGTCGCTGAGGCCTGAAATCACATTTGCCGGAACGCCCACGCTCCAGTTACCCGCCGCGTCCAGCACGGTGGTGTAAGTCTGGCCGCCGATCGTGACGGTGACCTTATCGCCCGCCGCCGCGCCGGTGGCGGAGCCGCTGATAATCTGTGCCTGCTTGTGTTCAGCCACGTTAATCACGTCGTCGCCTGCCACGGTGTGGATGGTCACAGTCGGAACGGTGACGTCCACCGTCAGGTTGTGGTCCACCGACGCCGGGTTACCCGCCTTGTCGCTGACTGAGGCAGTGACCGTCACGCTGCCGTCGGTTAATCCTGCCAGATCCGCCGCCGGAACGTTCAGCGTCCAGCTGCCGTTCGCGCTGACGGTTGTGGTGTAATCTTTGCCGTTCAGCGACACGGTCAGCGTCTGGCCCGCTTCGGCGGTGCTGGTGCCGGAGATTGCCAGGTCTGACTGCGCTTCCGTGGCGTTCAGGATATCGTCTGTGGCAATCGTATTGATGGTTACGGACGGCGCGGTAGTATCCACGCTGTACTCGCGCCCCGCCGAGGCGCTGTTGCCGTTCACGTTGGTGACGCTTACCTGCACGCTGGCATCACCCTCTTTCAGACCGGTCAGATCCGCAGATGGCACCGTGGCGGTCCATTTACCCTCAGCGTCCACCGTGGCGGTGTAGTTCTTGCCGCCGAAGGTGATGGTGACGGTTTGATTTTCCTCCACGTTCGCAGTGGTGCCGGAGAGCACCAGATCTTCGCCCTTCTCGGCGGCGTTGATCACGTCATCGGTGGCAAGCGCATTGATGCTGATGGCGACGTTTGCCAGATCCACCGTCACATCATGGTTGATAGCCACCGGATTGCCCGCGCTGCTCTGCCCTTCAACGGTCACGGTGACCGTGCCTGCGGCAAGGGCACTCACGTCCGCAGAAGGGATCGCCGCACTCCAGGTACCGTCTGCCAGCACGGTAGCCGCATAGGTTTTGCCGTTTACGGTGACGGTCAGCGCCGTACCCGCCGTCAGGCCGTCGCTTGAACCCGTGATAATCAGATTCTGCCCGTGTTCGATGCTGTTAATCACGTCATCGCCCGCCACGGTGTCCACGCGCAGGCCCGGCAGATTCGCGTCTATCACGATTTCGCGCTCGCCCGTTCCGCTATTGCCCACGCCGTTGGTGACACTGGCTGACACGGTTAAATCGCCGTTGCCCAGTGCGGTCAGCACCGACTCCGGCACGCTCACGGACCAGGTGAGATCGCTCTGCACCGTTGCGGTGTAGCTGTTGCCGCCAATGGTCACGGTCACGGTGTTGCCTGCTTCGGCATTCACCACCTTACCGCTGATGGTCTGGCCGGTTGCCAGCTCCGCCGCGTTAATGACGTCGTCACCTGCCACGGTGTTGATAATCACGCCCGGCAGAACGGATTCCACGTTCACGGTGTGCGAGGTGCTGGTGCTGTTGCCGACGCTGTCCGTCGCGGAGGCCGACACGGTGTAAAGCGCTTCACCCAGTTGCCCCACCTCGCTCGCCGGAACGGTGGTGGTCCATTGGCCATTGGTAGCTACCGTGGCGCTGTACGCTTTGCCGTTGAGCATCACGGTCACCACCGCGCCCGCCGCCAGCCCGGAAGCCGTACCTGTGATGGTCAGATCCTGAGTTTTCTCGGTGTTGTTGATCACATCGTCACCGGACACAGTGTCAATGGTCAGCACCGGCGCGGTGAGGTTGACTTCAACCTCGTGCGTTGTGCTGTTGCTGTTTCCGGCTTTATCGGTCAGCGCCGCGGTGATGGTGTGATCCCCTGCGGTCAGAGCACTCACGTCCGCCGCAGGCACGCCCACGTTCCACTTGCCGGAAGCGTCCAGGGTCGCCGTGTAATCTTTGTTATTGATGGTGACGGTCACCACGTCACCCGCCGCCGCACCGGTCACGGAACCGGTGACAATCAGCGCCTGCGCATGCTCGGCGCTGTTGATCACGTCGTCGTCGGAAACGGTGTTAATGGTCAGCTGTGGCACTGTGGTATCCACCAGCACATCGCGATCCGCCGAGGCCGGGTTACCCGCTTTATCCTGGACGGCTGCCGTGATGGTGTAACTGCCGTCGGTAATCGCGCCGACATCCGCAGACGGTACGGTGACGCTCCAGCTGCCGTTCGCCTGTACGGTGGTGGTGTAGTCCACGCCGTTCAGCGTCACGGTGACGGTCTGGCCCGCTTCGGCGTTGGAGACACCGTTAACGACCAGATCCTGCTGCGCTTCGGCCGCGTTGATGATGTTGTTGTCGCTGACGATCTCGATGGACACCGTCGGCGCGGTGGCGTCCACGCTGTACTCGCGGCCCGCCGAGGCGCTGTTGCCGTTTACGTTGGTGACGCTGACCTGCACGCTGGTGTCGCCGTCTTTCAGTCCGCCCAAATCGGCAGACGGTACGGTCGCCGTCCAGTGGCCGCTGGCATCCACCGTCGCGCTATAGGTCTTACCGCCGAAAATGATAGTAACGGTCTGGTTTTCTTCCACGTTGGTGGTCGAGCCGGACAGCACTAGATCCGCACCCTTCTCGGCTGCGTTAATCACGTCGTCGGTAGCTACGGCGTCGATGCTGATGGCGACCGGCGCCAGATCCACCTTCACGTCATGGCTGATGGAAACCGGATTACCCGCCGCGCTCTGGCCGTCAACGGTCACGGTGACTGTACCTGCGCTCAGCGCGCCGACGTCAGCCGCCGGAATAGCCGCCGTCCAGGTGCCGTCCGCCAGCACGGTTGCCGCGTAGGTTTTGCCGTTGACGGTGACCGTCAGCGCCGATCCGCTCGCCAGCCCGTCGCTGGAGCCGGTGATAATCAGGTTTTGAGTATGCTCGATGCTGTTGATCACATCGTCGCCTGCCACGGTATCCACGCGCAGGCCCGGCAGGCTGGCATCAATCGTGATGTCGCGCTCGCCGGTGCCGGTGTTGCCGTGGCCGTTGGTCACGCTCGCTGTTACGGTGAGATCGCCGTTACCGATAGCGGTTAAGACGTCAGATGCCACGTTAACCGACCAGCTCAGATCGTCCTGAACCGTCGCGGTATAGGTGTTGCCCCCGATACCGATCGTGACAGTGTCACCGCTCGCCGCGCCGCTCACTTTCCCGCTCAGGGTTTGTCCGGAAGCCACTTCCGCTGCGTTAATCACGTCGTCGGTGGCAACTGCATTAATGGTGACCTGCGGCAGCGCGCTGTCGACCAGCACGCTATGGCTGGTGTTCGCGCTATTACCCGCGGTATCGGTCACGCTGGCCGTCACGCTGTAGCTCGCTTCGCCCAGTGCCGAGACGTTTGCCGCCGGAACGGTGAAGCTCCAGTTACCGCTGGCATCGGTGGTGGCGGCGTAACTGATACCGTTCAGGGTTACGGTGATGCGGGTCCCGTCCGGCTGGTTGCTGGTGCCGGAGACCAGCAGATCCTGACTTCTCTCGGTCGCGTTGATCACGTCGTCAACCGCCAGGGTAGTGATGGCAATCACCGGCGCGGTCAGGGAGACGTCAAACGCGTGCGTCGTGCTGGTGCTGTTGCCCGCTTTATCGGTGAGCGTGGCGGAGATCGTTTGATCGCCGTTAGCCAGCGCGCCCACGTCCGCCGCCGGAACGCCCACGCTCCAGTTACCGGCACCGTCCAGCATGGCGGTGTAGTCTTTGCCGTTCAGGGTCAGGGTAATCACATCGCCCGCCTGCGCGCCCGTCACCTTGCCGGTGACAATCAGCGCCTGGCCGTGCTCGGCAATATTAACAATGTCGTCGCCCGCCACAATGTTGAAGGTAATCTGCGGCACGGTAGTGTCGACCAGCACGGACGCCCCCGCGCTGGCCGGGTTGCCCGCTTTATCGAACACGGTCGCCGTGACCGCCGCGCTACCGTCTGCGATCCCCGCCAGATCCGCCGCCGGTACATCCAGCGTCCAGCTGCCGTTTGCCTGCACCTGGGCGGTGTACTGATTGCCGTTGAAGGTCACGGTGACCGTCTGGCCTGCTTCGGCAGTAGACGTCCCGCTCAGGGTCAGGTCCTGCGCCGCCTCTGCCGCATTTAGCATGTTGTCGCCGCTGATGGTGTTGATGGTGACCGCTGGCGCGGCGGTATCGACGCTGAATGCCTGCGAGGAAGAGGCCGCGTTGCCGTTCACGTTGGTTACGCTGACCTGTACGCTGGCGTCGCCATCCTTCAGGCCGCTCAGATCGGCAGCCGGTACGGTGCAGGTCCAGTCGCCGTTGGCATCGACCATCGTGGTCCAGGTTTTACCCGCAAAGATAATGGTAACGGTCTGGCCCGCTTCAACGTTCGAGGAGGAGCCGGACAGCACCAGATCCTGGCCTTTTTCTGCCGCGTTCAGCACGTTGTCGTCCGTCACGCTGTTGATGCTTATCGCCACCGGGGCGAGATCGACATCCACCACGGTACCGATGTTCACCGGGTTGCCGGAGGTATCCTGCGCGCTGGCGCTGATGGTGAGCGACCCGTCCTCCCACCGGGAGACGTCCGCGGCCGGAACCGCAGCCTGCCAGGTGCCGTCCGCCAGTACCGAGGCGGAATAACTCTTGCCGTTGATGGTCACGGTGACGGTGCTACCCGCCGCCAGGTCGGTGCTGGTGCCGGAGATAACCAGGTTCTGCGCGTGTTCAATAACGTTAATGACGTCGTCACCGGCGACGGTATCAATGCGCAGGCCGGGCAACTGGGCGTCAATGGTGACATCCAGGGAAGACGATCCGGTATTACCGTGCCCGTTCGTCACGCTGGCCGATACGGTCAGGTCGCCGTTGCCGAGCGCGGTTAACTGACTCTGGGTTAACGGCAGGCTCCAGGTGAGATCGTCCTGTACGGTAGCCGTGTATGTCTGCCCGCCGATGATAATGGTGACGGTATCGCCCGATGCCGCGTTCGATACTTTCCCGGTCAGGGTTTGCCCTGCGGCCACTTCCGCCGCGTTAACGATATTGTCGCCCGCGACGTTGTTGAGGGTAACAACCGGCAGCGAGCTGTCCACCAGTACATCGTGCGTGGCAGAGGCGCTGTTGCCCACATTATCGGTGACGCTCGCCGTCACGGTGTAATTGGCTTCACCCAGCGCGCTCACCGCAGAGGCGGGTACGGTAACGCTCCAGTTGCCGCTGGAGTCGGTGGTGGCTGCATAGTTGATACCGTTCAGATTAACGGTGATGGTGGTTCCTTCCGGCTGGTTGCTGGTACCGGAAAGCAGCAGATCTTCGCCCTTCTCTGCCGCATTGATCACGTCATCCGCTGCCAGCGTATTAATACCGATTACAGGCGTGACTGTATTGACCACCACATCCACTGAACTGCTGCCGGTGTTGCCGGACCGATCGGTCACGGAGACGTTAATGGTCCAGGTGCCGTCCGTCAGCCCCTGAACGACGGACGCAGGCAGGCCGAGGCTCCAGTTGCCCGCCGCATCCACCACGGTGGTGTAGTCCACGTTATTGATGGTGATGATGACCAAATCACCCGCCGCCGCGCCGGTAACGAAGCCGCTCAGGATCTGCGCCTGTGAATGGGCCAGCTGGTTAACGGTGTTGGTGTCGGTGACGAAATCGTTGATGGTCACCTGCGGCACGGTGGCATCCACCAGCCCAACGCGGTCCGCGCTGCTGCTGTTGCCCGCCACGTCACTGACGGTGGCCGTGACGGTGACATTGCCATCGGTCAGCGCGCCAACGTCGGCGGCAGGCACGTTCAACTGCCAGCGACCGTCCGCCTGGACCGTGGTCTGGTAAGATTTACCGTTCAGCGTCACGGTGACCGTCTGGCCCGCTTCAGCGGTTGTGCTGCCGCTGAGCACCAGATCCTGCTGCGCTTCTGCCGCATTAATGATGTTGTCGTCGGTCAGGTTATCAAGCGTAATGGCTGGCGGCTGTGTATCGACAATCACCACGCGTGAGGCGTCCGCGCTGTTGCCGTTGACGTTAGTCACGCTGACGCTCACCTGCGCCCGCCCGTCGATCAGCGTTTCCATCGCGCTCGCCGGAACGGTCAGGCGCCAGGAGCCGTCCTGCTGCACCTGTGCGGTAAAGGTTTGATCCGCGAATTTCACCACCACGGTTTGCCCGGCCTCTACGCCCTGCGTCTGACCGGAAAGGGTGACATCCGCGCCTTTTTCCGCCGCGTTGAGCATATCGTCAGTGGTTACGGTATCGATGGTGACGGCCACCGCGTTCAGGTCAAGCTCGATCGGGTGTTCAGCCGCCACGGTGTTGCCCCAGGCATCTTCCGCACTGACGCTGACGGTCATGCCTCCCGCCGTCCATGCCTGAAGGTCCGCCGACGGCACGCCAATCTGCCAGCTGCCGCTGGCGTTAACCGTGGTGACGTATTCAACATTATTGATGATGACGGTGATCTGTGTGCCTTCGGCCAGATGAGTGCTGGAGCCGGTCACGGCCAGATCCTGCTGCTGTTCAATGGCGTTAATCACGTCATCGCCAGAGATCGTGTTCACGCGCAGGCCCGGCAGTTCGGCGTTGATGTTGATATCACGCTCGCCGGTGCCGGTGTTGCCGTGCGCATTGGTGACAGAGGCGCTGAAGGTTAACTCGCCGTCGCCAAACGCCTGGAGGTCGGCCGATGGGATGGTCACGCTCCATTTCAGGTCGCTGCCAACCGTCGCGGTGTAGCTCTTGCCGCCCACGGTGACAGAGACGGTATCGCCCGCCGCCGCGCCGGTGACGCGTCCGCTGAGGGTTTGGTCAACCGCCGCTTCGGCATTATTGACCAGGTTATCCCCGGCAAAGGAGTTGAGGATCACCTGCGGCAACGCGGTATCGACCAGCAGATTCGCCTCGGCGGAGCCGCTGTTACCCACGCTGTCGGTGCCGCTGACGCTCACGGTGTAAAGGGTATTCGCCAGATCCAGCACGTCGGAAACCGGCACCTGAACGGACCAGCTACCGTTCTCAACGGTGGCCTGATAGTTAACGTTGTTCAGCGTCACGGTGACAGCGCTGCCGTTCGGCAGATTACTGGTCCCGCTCAGGCTCAGGGGCTGCATGGCCTCCTGCGCATTCAGGACGTTATCCTGGCTGATGGGGTCAAGGGTAAATTCCGGCGGGTTGCCGCTGAGCGTAATGCCGTGCGTCGCGCTGCTGGTGTTGCCCGCCGCATCGGTCACGGAGACCGAAAGGCTGTGGCTACCTTCACCCAGCGCGCCAATGACAGAGGCTGGCACGCCGACGCTCCAGCTGCCGTCCGCCTGGACGACACCGGTAAAGGTCTTACCGCCAACGGTCACGGTGACAACGTCGCCCGCCGCCGCGCCGTTCGCCTGGCCGGAAATAATCTGAGCCTGCCCCTGCTCGCTGGTGTTCAGAATGTCGTCGCCCGCGACAGTGTTGATAGTGACCACTGGCGCTGCGGTATCGACCGTGAAATCGGCGGTGGTGGAGGCCCCGTTACCCGCTTTGTCGCTGACGTTTGCCGTCAGGGTGTGCTCGCCGTTAGCCATCGCCTGTACTTCACTGGCCGAAAGCGTAACGGACCAGGTGCCGTCGCTGCCCACGGTCGCCGTGTGATTTTTGCCGTTCAGCGTGACCGTCACAATCTGGCCCGCTTCCGCATCGGTTTTTCCGGTCAGCGTCAGCGGCTGATTATGTTCAGCCGCGTTGATGATGTTGTCCTGGGCGATCGTGTCGACAGAAATCGCTGGCGCAGCGGTATCGACGCCAATCGTCTGGCTGCCGGTCACGGTGTTGCCCGCCGCGTCTTTGCCGCTGACGTTGACCGTCCAGGTACCATCGCCCAGCGCCTGCGCGTCAGCAGCAGGCACCTTCACGCTCCATGCGCCGTTTGCCCCCACTTCTGCGGAATAGGTTTTACCGTTCAGCGTGACGGTAAGCGCCGTTCCCTGCGCCAGGTTTTTGCTGGTGCCGGACAGCGTAAAGCCAGCGGCCTGCTCGCTGGCGTTGATCACGTTATCGCCCGCCGTGGTGGCGAGCGTCACGCTGGTATCCGCTGTAGAAACGGTTACGGTAATACTGCCCGCAGAGGTCGTTTTACTGCCGTCGATCTGGACGACGGACCAGGTATGTTCCCCCTCCGCCTGGGTCGGAAGTGTTACCGTCCAGGTGCCGTCCTTTGCGACCATGGTGCTGGCGATGGTGCTGCCGCTGCTGTCTTTAACCTGAATGGTCGCGCCCGGCTGCCCGGTACCGCTGAAGGTTGGGGTGTTATCATCCGTGACCTCTTTTGCACTCAGCACCCCCTGCTTGTCACCCGCGTTATCCGTCAGTAAAAATGTTGGCGTGGCGCTTTCGACTTCTTTTGTATTATCAATAACTTTAGTTTTGGTTTCGCCGTCACCGCCGTGAGCCAGCAGTGCGCCAATCGCACCGCCTCCCAACGCCGCTCCGGCAATCCAGCCCCACGGCGCATCGCTTAAGACGCTTCCCTGCTCCAGAAAAGGTTCAATGCTGCTAATGGGTGCAGCCTGGGCGGTTAATTCGGTGGCGGCAACGCCTGATGCTTCCCCGGCATCGGCAAATGAAATATGCGTCAACTCCTGGTTATCGTTAAATACCAGTTCGGAATGATTATGGGTTTCCGTGTCTTCGACAAAATAATTATTGCAGCGGATCACGCTGCCATCTTTCATATAAATGAGGAGGTCATTCCCCTGGCGGACATAACGCACCACGTCCTGAGCAGAACCCTGAATTTCAATCACGCTCGGCGATGAAATAGAGACCGAGAGATTCCCTTCACCGGTTAATTTCGTTTTTTCTGCCGTTTTTCGAATGATAACATCAACAACTTTTGCGTTACTCATATTCTTCTCCTTGCAGGTGCGCGTATTCCTGTGGTTATGTCCACCAGAGGGATGTAACTATCCCTGGGAAAAACCACCCATTATTGTCTGACTTATTTCGCGCAGAAAGGCGCGCCTTTTTTAACTCAAATCAGGTAATTTCGCGGCAGCGTTTTTCTCTATTCCGATAAGCGGCATGAGATTATCCACCGCGGAGGCGTAATTAATCGCCGCGCTCCAGCCATCGTATTCAGCCATTATTTTCGCTGAGGTGGCAGACCAGACATCCTGCTCCACGCTGAGCAGATCGTTAATGCTGCGCTTGCTCAGGGTATATTCATTTTTGTAGACGTCGCGGGCGCGCAACGCATTTTCCAGCTGACGTTTTCCGGCCTCCATACGTCCTTGCGCCCCGGTCCAGTCGGCCTGTGCGACGGAGGCTTTTTGCAGGACATCAAAACGGGCCTGATCGACCTGAGACGATGCCATTGCCCTTGCGCCCTCGGCCTGACGGACGCGCGCCGAGACCGCGCCGCCCTGATAAAGCGGTGCATCAATATTGAGCTGGATCTGATCATCCCAGTACGCGCGATTATCAGACTCGTACCGGGTGCGGCCCCCTTTCAGGCTTAAGGTTGGCCAGTGCTGTGACTTCGCGGTTTCTACGCCGTACTGGGCTGAACGCTCCATGTTCTGCGCGGCCATCACCGTTGGGATCAGTGAATAATCAATTCGATTGAGAGAATCCGACTCCACGGCCAGACCTCCCGGAACCGGTGAATAGCGTTCAGCCTGTATGCCAGTTAATACCGCCAGCCGCGCGCGGGCGCTGTTCAGGGACGCATTGTACTGCTCTACCGTCGCCTGCATTCCGGCAATACGGGTGCGGGTCTGAAGCTCATCAGAGGTGGAGCTTACCCCTGCATCGGCGCGGAGTTTTGCCAGCTGCTCAACGTTTTTAAGCGCCTGCACGTTCTCTGTTGCCGCCTGTAACAGATCGCTGTAGCGTTTCACTTCCACATAGCTGAGGGCCGTTTTTTCCGCGACGGCAGACATCGTGCTCATCAGCTGGTAGCGATAGCTGTCACGCTGAGCTGAAGACTGGCTGATGCTGTTATTGGTCTTGCCAAAATCGTACACAAGCTGCGTCAGGCTCAGACCCCAGGCTGCGGAATTTCGCAACGAGCCGCTCGAATCGGTGGTCTGGCTGTGACCCGTACTCCCGTTCAAGGCTATTTGTGGCATCCAGCCACTACGCGCTTCGTCTATTTGTGCCTGGCCAATCCCCAGCTGTGCAGCCTGCTGACTCACCGACGGGTCGCGGTCAAGAGCGAAAAGAATACTTTCTTTCATCGTCATTGCCGCAACGGGAGATATCCCTACCAGACCGTTAGTTGCATGAGCCGCAGTCACCACCAGTGAAATTAAGGTCAGGGAAGCAGATAATCTGAGCATCCTGTTATTGCATTTCATCTTTATAATACCCCCGACTTCAGGTGATGGCTAAATAATTACCAGGAAGAGGTACAAATAATTCACCCTATTTGCCCCACTCCTGTTTGATAAATTCCGCCAATAGTCGCCCACACCAATTTCAATTGAGATGAGAGCCGTACAATCTCTTTTTTTCTTTTAAGAATTTACTTAAATATTTATTGATTCGCAGCATAACAAAATGTGATATGAGCGACCACATCCGTAATGTTAATGTGGTGTTACAAATAAGAAAAAAGATGGGGTTTCTGGACAAATGGCTATTAGATGCGTTTACGCTGAATCATATAAACCCTCTGTAATTTAAGGAAAATCCTGAAACACCTTGATGTACATTTTTGCGTTTATTTCATCTCGAATCAGACACAAAGATTTTCAAAGAACTGTCAATTTAAGTCATTCGCTGATTAATATTAAATTATTTTACTTTAAAAAGAATATCTAATAGATAT
>NZ_JADDTS010000033.1:0-36267 GCF_015159675.1 Enterobacter cloacae complex sp. S2 | reverse complement strand
CCCTCAGCCCCGTGGGTGAGGGCATCAGACCGCATAATTACCGTAGGCCCGGTAAGCGAAGCGCCACCGGGCATTTTTCCAGCTCAGAGGTGGATCACCACCTCATCCCCCTCGGCTTTCACCACCACACCCCACTCGCTGCCC
Organism: Enterobacter cloacae complex sp. S2; assembly: GCF_015159675.1. NCBI lineage: Bacteria > Pseudomonadati > Pseudomonadota > Gammaproteobacteria > Enterobacterales > Enterobacteriaceae > Enterobacter > Enterobacter cloacae complex sp. S2. Next base: position 36,123 of record NZ_JADDTS010000033.1, on the reverse strand, counting down.
GCATGTGAACAGCCTTTCACGCCGCCAACCTTTTGCACGTTGCGCAAGCACACCGACCAGTTTTGCGCATCTCCCGCGCCGGTAAAGGTCACGACGTCGCCCTGACGTGACGCCTTCAGCGTAAACACCACAGAACCGTCCGCCGCAGGCACTTCGCTTACCGCCGTTGCGCCATCGCTCAGGTTGAAGAGCTGGAAGGCTGTCCCCTCGTGCCACGCATAGTCCGGCTTCTGGTTATTATTGCCGAGCGCCAGCAGCGTGTTGTCGCGCACATAGACCGGCAGGCTCTGGAAATCGTGCTGCTGCTTATGCCAGCGGCTGCCCTCGATTTCATCGTTGTGCCACAGGTGCGTCCAGCGCCCTTCCGGCAGCCAGAACTGCACGTCGCCCGCCTCGGAGAACACCGGCGCCACCATCATCGAATCCCCCAGCATGTACTGGCGGTCGAGGTAATCGCACGCCGGGTCGTCCGGGAACTCCAGCATCATCGCCCGCAGCATCGGCGTGCCGAACTCGCGGGCCAGCGCAGCCTGACGATACAGGTACGGCATCAGCTGGCATTTCAGCTGGGTGAAGTGGCGCACCACGTCGCAGGACTCATCATCGTACGCCCACGGCACGCGGTAGGATTTGCTGCCGTGCAGGCGGCTGTGGCTGGAGAACAGCCCGAAAGCGCACCAGCGCTTATAGACGTGCGCCGGAGCGGTGTTTTCAAACCCGCCGATATCGTGGCTCCAGAATCCGAAGCCGGACAGGCCAATCGACAGCCCGCCGCGCAGGCTTTCCGCCATCGATTCATAGTTGGCGTAGCAGTCGCCGCCCCAATGCACCGGGAACTGTTGCGCACCCACGGAGGCAGAACGGGCAAACAGCACCGCCTCTTCTTCTCCCACCGTCTCTTTCAGCACGTTCCACACCAGTTCGTTGTAGATGTAGGCGTAATGGTTGTGCATCTTCTGCGGATCGGAACCGTCAAACCACTGGACGTCCGTCGGGATACGCTCGCCGAAGTCGGTCTTGAAGCAGTCGACGCCGATCTCCACCAGGCCTTTCAGCTTGTCGGCGTACCACCTGCACGCGTCCGGGTTGGTGAAGTCGTAGATCGCCAGCCCCGGCTGCCATTTGTCCCACTGCCACAGGGTTCCGTCCGGGCGCTTGAGCAGGTAGCCCTTCTCTTTCAGCTCACGGAAGATCGGCGATTTCTGGCCGATGTACGGGTTGATCCACACGCAGACCTTCAGCCCTTTCTCTTTCAGGCGGCGGATCATCCCTTCCGGGTCGGGGAAGGTCACCGGGTCCCACTCAAAATCGCACCACTGGAAGGCTTTCATCCAGAAGCAGTCGAAGTGGAACACGTGCAGCGGCAGGTCGCGCTCGGCCATGCCGTCGATAAAGCTGTTGACCGTCGCTTCGTCGTAGTTAGTGGTGAAGGAGGTGGTCAGCCACAGGCCGAACGACCACGCAGGCGGCAGCGCCGGACGGCCGGTGAACTGCGTATAGCGGTTTAATACCTCTTTTGGCGTCGGGCCGTCGATCACGAAGTACTCCAGATACTCCCCTTCCACGCTGAACTGCACTTTGGAGACTTTTTCGGAGCCGACTTCAAACGAGACGTTCTCGGGGTGATTCACCAGCACGCCGTAGCCGCGGTTGGTCAGGTAGAACGGGATGTTTTTGTAGGACTGCTCGGTGCTGGTGCCCCCGTCGCGGTTCCAGGTTTCGACCGTCTGGCCGTTGCGCACCAGCGCGGTAAAGCGCTCGCCCAGGCCGTAGACCGTTTCCCCCACGCCCAGATCCAGACGTTCAAACACATAGTTGCGATCGGTGTTGGTATCCTGCACGTAGCCGTTGTTTTTCAGCTGGCTGCCGGTAATGCGCTGGCCGTTGCGCAGGAAATCCAGCGCCCAGAACTCGCCTTTGGCGACGCGCACGCTGACGCTGCCGCTTTTCAGCTCGGCAAATTCGGCGTTGTTTTCAATCTCAACTTTTACATCCTTCAGAACGTTCAGCGGATAGTGCGGGCCGTTGTTCAGCGCGCCCTGGAAGTGCTCAATGCGCACCCCGATAATCCCTTCCTGCGGAGCAAACAGGCGCACCGTGAACATCAACGTGTCGAGCTGCCAGGTGCGTTCGCGCACGTCACGCGGCGCCACATACACCACCAGGTCATTGCCCTGCTGCTCCACGTCGAACACCTGTACCGGATACGTCACGTTAAGGCCCGGTTGGATAAGCCAGTTTCCATCACTGATTTTCATGCTTACGTCCTCTTAGTTCTGCAATTCTTTGCTGACCGGCAGGTTTTCAAACTCCTGCTGATTGCGGCGCGCGCCCTGCGCCAGCTCGCGCAGGATTTTGGTCAGGAAGGGGGTTTTCAGCGTGTAGTAGCGTCTGGCGATAATGGCGCTCAGCACGTAGCAGATCGCCGGAGCCAGCGTAAACAGACCGATAATGATGCTGATGGTCGCGCTGTTCTGGGTTTTGGCTGCCGCGTCGTAGCCGCCGCCTGCCAGCATCCAGCCGATCATCGCCCCGCCCAGCGCCAGGCCGAGTTTCAGCACGAACAGCGTGCCCGCAAAGCTGATGCCGGTCAGACGTTTGCCGTTGGTCCATTCGCCGTAGTCGACGGTATCGGACATCATTACCCACTGAATCGGCGTCACCAGCTGGTGCAGCACGCCGATAACGAAGATGAAGCCGAACATCAGCACGGTGGCATGCATCGGCACGAAGAACATCGCCACGCTGACCACCGCCAGCGCGGCGTTGGTCCACCAGAAGATGCTGACCTTGCACTTCCAGTCGGTGAGCGGTTTCGCCAGCGCCGAGCCAATCAGGTTGCCGACGCAGTAGGTGGTCAGGAACGCGACGAACACCTCCGGCGAGCCCATGATCCAGGTGCAGTAGTACATCATCGCGCCGCCGCGCACGCAAACGGCGAGAATGTTGAGGATGGTCAGCACGCCGACGATGCGCCACTGGTCGTTTTGCCAGATATCACGCAAATCTTCACGCATGGAGGTGGTGCTCGGCGGCACCTGGATGCGCTCTTTGGTGGTAAAGAAGCAGAACGCCAGCATCAGGAACGCGACCACCGACAGCACGGCGATCCCGCCCTGGAAGCCGAACGCTTTATCGTCGCCGCCAATCAGGTTCACCAGCGGCATCATCAGCACCGTGGAGAGCATGCCGCCCGCCGTCGCCAGCACAAAGCGCCAGGACTGAAGGGAGATACGCTGCGTCGGGTCGTTGGTGATCACCCCGCCCAGCGCGCAGTACGGGATGTTGACCACGGTATAAAGCAGGGTCAGCAGCGTGTAGGTGATAGCGGCGTAAACCATTTTGCCGTTGAGGCTGAGGTCCGGCGTGGTGTAGGCCAGCACGCAGACGATGCCGAACGGGATCGCGCCGAACAAAATCCACGGACGGAACTTGCCCCAGCGGCTGCGGGTGCGGTCGGCAATCAGCCCCATGCACGGGTCGGAGATCGCATCCAGCGCGCGGGCCAGCAGGAACATGGTGCCGACAAACCCGGCGGGAATACCAAAAATATCGGTGTAGAAAAACATCATGTAAAGCATGACGTTATCAAAAATGATATGGCTGGCGGCGTCTCCCATGCCGTAGCCAATCTTCTCTTTTACTGACAATACTTCGCTCATATTTTTATCCTTCACGCTGTAGGGGGCGCTGAGACCGGTTGCATTGGTTTTAAACCATTGTTTCAGGAGCGGGTATTGCGTTTTCTGGTTAAGAGATTACGTTTCTTGTTTTTTGTGATCGGGATAAAAGTTGATGAGCACGAAATGCTAACCTGAGGATTTTCTTAAGAATTAGCTGAAACAGGGGGATTCAGGTCAAAAGAGAGGTGAAAAAAGTGGTGTGGGGTATGTGGTAAATGCCTGAAAGTAGCTATAATGCGCCCCGCCTCCATGTAGCAATCGAGGCGCGGAAGATCGTCATCTCCGGTGAGGTGGCTGGACTTCAAATCCAGTTGGGGACGCCAGCGTTCCCGGGCAGGTTCGACTCCTGTGATCTTCCGCCAAAAATGCACAACTTTTCGTTAAATAATACAATTTGGTAGTTTTCTTTTCATATATACTAAATACAATATACTCAATACAAAATAAATTCATTTAGGTAGATGATTTATGAATATTGAGGATGAGTTAACTGTTTTATTTAAAGATCGTGCATCAGGTCCATTTCTTTTTTTAGGGTCAGGATTTTCCAGACGTTATATGGGACTTGAAGATTGGGAGGGTTTGCTTAGCCTTTTCTGCGTTACGGGAAAATCATTTCAATACTTTAAAAGTAGTGCAAATGGAGACATTCCATCTTCTGCTCGACTTATTGCAGAAGATTTTCATGATTATTGGTGGTCCAATGATGATTATAAAGAAAGCAGATTAGAATACGAAAAAAACGTCATTAATAAAACATCACCTCTACGCTATGAAATTAGTAAGCATCTAATTAACAAAACAGAAGAAAAATTAAAATCTCTAGATCTTGAGGACGAAATTGAACTTTTAAAAGCATGTGATGTTGATGGGATTATCACGACAAATTGGGACGGATTAATTGAGCATCTATTTGACGGCTATACGACATATATTGGGCAGGAAGAATTACTATTCTCAAACACTTACAACATTGGTGAAATTTATAAAATACATGGATGTAGTTCAAAACCTGAAAGCCTAGTATTAACTGATAGTGATTATTCTGATTACAATAATAAAAATGCCTATCTTGCTTCAAAATTAATAACTATTTTTGTAGAGCACCCTGTAATTTTTATTGGATATTCAATCACGGATGATAATATACGTTCGCTGCTTAAGTCTATCTCATTATGCATAGGAACCGATAAGCTCGAGAAATTAAGAGATAACTTAATTTTCTTGGATCGAAATGAGCCAACTAGTGGCCCAGTAATTGAAACATCTTATTTGCATTTCGATAATGTCCAGGTACCTGTAAAAATAATTAAAATAAGTGATTATTCTCATGTATATCGTGCTATTCATAGTTTCGAAAGAAAATTACCTGCTCGAGTTTTAAGATTTTGTAAAGAAAGAATTTATGAAATTGTACAGAGTCAAGATCCTCAGACTAAAATGGCTGTAATTGATTATGATAGAGTCAAAGACAAAAATGACATTGAAGTAGTTTTAGGCTTAGGAGTTATAGGTAAAGTTGGAGAAACTGGATATAGATCATTCACATTAATGGATATTTTTGAAGATGCTGTATACGATAATAAAGACTTCTCTCCTGACAAGATTCTAAATATCACAGTAAAACAACTAGGAACAAAGTGCTTGCATATTCCTATATTTAAATATCTTAATCAGATGGGTATATCAACAATAGACGAGTATAAGAAATCAGATTTTGATCTAGACTCTTTTATATTTAAAGACTTCCCCCGGACTTTCTGTTCCGGTAACGAAAGACTTTTCGAAAAATATCAACACCTTAGCTTTGAAGAATTTAAACAAACAGCCAGCGAAAATGCCTTTCTTACTCTTGCTCCCTATCATAATAAAGTTGATATACGTTCCCTTGAAGAATATATTATTGAAAATTATGAAAATTTAATAGTAAGTAATAAAAAATATTTTTTCAGGAAATTAATTTGCTTTTTAGATTGGCTTAAATTTAACATACACTAAATTCATTCAGATAACTCATACTTGCCGGATAATCTCATCTGGCAAGCCTCTTTAACCCACTTACTAAACTTCCCTTTCCCAGCCGCTTTCTCAATCTGTTCCAAAAGCTCATCCTCGAAACGTATGTTCTTCATCGTGCTCTTAGTGCGGTCAAAATTAGGTTTCTTTTTCTCTTGCATGGTAGGTACCACTTCGGTTAATTTATCTGCATGTGGTACCTACCACATGGATTCGGAATTTTGACAACGCCCAGCAGTGTTGGAGCACTAAAGGGCGTCTAACCTCACCAACTATCAAGGAGTTGATTATGGCTGATTCGCATTCTACCCCAGACACCGACCAATCCGGAACCGAGCGTTCGTTAATTGTGGGATACCGCCCGAATGTTTACGACAAATCTACACCAAAAATCATCCTTTCCGGCAAGTGGCTGCGCGCGGCGGGGTTTGATACCGGACAGCAGGTCACGGTAAAGGTCATGAAAGGATGCATCGTTCTGGTGGCGTATAACGAGCAGGAGCAACGTTTGCAGGATGACTATAAACGGACGAAAGCAAAGCTTATTGAGATAGAGGACGCGCTTGCAGCGATCCAAATTCCACATGCTGGAAAGCGCCTCGCAAAATCAAATACAAACCACCTGGCGTAGCGGCTGTTTCTGGCATACTACGAGCTTACAGACATTATCCTTATGAAGCATTTCTGATAAGGGTGAACGGGTCGAAAATGCAGTTGTTCGGTTTTATCGAACAACTGCCAGCGAGGCAGCCAAGTGAAAACCTTAAATGAAGTGATTGCGTCACGCTCACCGGAAAGCCAACAGCGCATTCAGGAGATGGTAGAGGAAATGTTCCTCGAAACCGGTCTGCAACTTCTGCGTGAAGAGCTCCAGCTTTCGCAAAAACATGTCGCCGATCTTATGGGCGTAAGTCAGCCTGCGGTAACACAGCTGGAGCAGCGTGGAAACGATCTTAAGATTGCTACGCTTAAGCGTTACATCGAAGCGATGGGCGGAAAACTTAGCATTAACGTGGAACTACCCACTGGCAAGCAGGTTGCGTTTCATCTCTAGCGCGATTGTATCTGTAGTTGATGGCGCAACTATATAAGCCGCATTTTACATCCACCTCAGAAAATTAATTCTGCGACGTGCGCCACACCCCAGGCGTACAACCATACTCCGTCTGAAAATGACGAATAAAGTGCGCGCAGTCGCTGAACCCCATCCGCTGCGCAATATCCGTCACGCTTTGCTGTGAGTTCTTCAGCAGCCAGCAAGCATAGCGCAGTCTGGCACTGCGGATAAATTCGCGGGCCGTTTTGCCGAATTCTGCGTGGAACAGACGGTTGAGCTGGCGTTCACTCAATGCCACTTCTCGCGCAAGCCCGGCGGTGGTGAGCGGCCGGGTCAGGAACTGTTCTATCAGCATGACGGCGCGGCGCAACCGCGAGTCATGGATAAGCGCAAAATTCGCCGGACGCGGGGTGGCAATTTCATGCGGAACGAGCGACAAACGCTGACAGGTGGTGCTGGCGATATCATCCCCGGCATGGGCGCGGATAAGCTCAGTTGCCAGCGTCAGGGTGGAAATACCGCCCGGGCAGGTCAGCACATCGCCATCGTCGATGAAATCATACCCTTGCTCAGCATAAACCAGCGGGAAAGCCTGCCGAAATGCATCAAGGTGGAAAGGATGGATGGACGCTCGTCGTTCATTCAGCAATCCTTCCTGTGCGAGGACAAAACTGCCGGTGCCAATGCCAATGAGCGGAACCCCGGCATGGTGGGCATGTGCCAGATACGCTTTATCCCCCTGATACCCTAAGTCCAGATACTGCAATTCACCGCCGATAACAGCAAGGTAGTTAAAACTGTCCGGCGGCCCATGGGGAGAATCCGGCCTCATGATAATCCCCGCATTGCTGATAATCGGGATATCAGGAAATTCACTTATCAGGCTGATTTTAAATGCCAATTTATCCTGCGCTTTCGCTGCATAACGCAGCGCCTCCAGCAACCCGGAGACGGCCAGAAGTGAATAACGGGGCCATAATATCAACCCAATATGCAGACACTTTTCCGGTACTGATTTCCCCCCATCGGAGGAGTCAAATACAGTTTTCATTTACTTGCCAAATTTAAAATTAATTACATTATCGCAACATTATCTGTCGCACTTTATATTTCTAAGATAATCCTGATATTTTAAATCAAACATAAATGAGACGGGAGGAAAATATAATGCTTTTCTCGTTTACATCATTCTTTTTTTGAACCACGACACACATATGTCGGTAATGTTCCTAAGGTAAAGATATAGTTACCATTATGTTGTTCATTGATACGCATATAAATACTCTTGCCCGGATAGACAAAAAATTGCGGTTCATATTTTTCCAGCCAGCTGTCTTCGACATTATCGTCCGGGAAAGTCATATTTTTTTCTGACGTCAGCAAATAGAGGCGATCTTTTCTCTCCACCCGAAAGGAAATTTTCCTGTCGATGGTTTTACCCGGATCGCTCTTTGCCCGGCCATTCATGCTCAGGGTGCCGAATTTCCCGTCGAAGGTGTAATTCAGCCAGACCGTCAGCGTCTCATCCGGATGGTGCTGTACCAGATTAGCCTGGCATGAAAAAGGCTGAACGTAAGATCGGTGCCACAGGTAATAGCCCGTCAGCACGCCTGCCGTGACGAGGCCCGTCACGATGACATACAGCATCTGCCGAAAACGAGTCATGCTAGCTATCCTTCAGGAAATAATCAGATATACAGCGGTTCGGTTCTTTCATTGGCCGATCGCAGCGAATAACCGACGCACGAGGAAGCAGGGCGTACCAGCTGATGTAAACCCAGGGATATTGCGCGCATTCAGCCTTGAATTGTTCTACATAGGTCAGCGCGGAAGCGCGTTCAGCGTGAGTCTGAATGTCGTTCGCAAGATAAACGCGACAGGCCCCGACGGATGCCGCAAAACGGTAATCCTCAACAAAACGGTTTTCCCTGGCGCTCATATATCCCGTCACGCCTGCCCCGGCCAGGATGACCAATAGCCCCATAACGACAGCCAGCCAGCGCGTGGGCTTCCTGGCAACGGGCGCTGCTGGCGCGGAGGATGCAGAGACCTCCTCGATCGCTGGCGCCTCCACACATTGTCCCTCTGCGGGTTGAGGCGCGACAGGCGAAGACTCTCTGACGGTTATTTGCGTGTCGCTTGCCAGCGTCAGCCCAATACGGGGAATGGTAACGATAGGGTCAGTTTCAAAACCAATCTTTTTGAGCCCTTTGCGCAGAATGGAGATGTTCTGGTAATAGGTATTGGAGGAGACAAGCATGCCGCGGCTTTGCCAGACAATATCAAGGAACTCTTGCTGAGTGACAATCGACCCCGCTCTGTCGATTAATAACAACAGGCATCGGCCTGCTGGCGAATTTAACACAACCACACGGTCAGGATTGTTGATATCACGTAACGTGCTGGCCGCAGGATGAAATTCGACGATATTATTTATAATGTAATGCTTATGCATAGGGGCAGTATGAATTCTCCGGTTAACAGATGTTGAACCTGAGTCACCGCATGTATGTGATGACATTCGCGTCGGGATTAATGTGACTGATTAACAGCATGCTGTATATCTTCGCCATTGGCGAAAAATCTTAATTTATATTTCATCCCTTAAGCTTCACTGAACCTGCATAAGAACTCAAGCATTGTAGAATGCGGCTTGCAGAGCCGATTCATCCGCGATCATCCTCATTATGATGTTTTGTGAAGTGAATTTCCGCTCCACAGAAGTATCTGACTATCGGCAGCAACTCATTTATCAGAGCCTCTCCTTTTGGCGCACCCCTCGCCTCTTGACATTGACAAATATCTACATAAAAAAACATTGTACGCCACGGACATGCGTGTCTGAAATATTCAGTACTCTTAAGCCTTAAGTTTTCTCAACCTGACAAATATCAATAAGTTACATGGTTTTTGTATGCTTTTCATCCACCTCTCTATCAGTTTTTATCGATGATAACATTCGTAAATTGTTATTCCCCGTCAGCAACTTCACACCCGCACTGACACCAGACGACAAACTCCTTACAAAACATTTATCAAAGCTAAATTTTCATTAAAAATAGCAGCTATCATAATTTACAGAAAGCGAAGCGGAATAAGACCAATCAGAGGGAAGCGTCGTAACCGGTCTCGATCTTAGTAATTAATACAATTTTAGATTAATTCAGATTACCTCTTTATTGGCCGACGTATAGTAGGCCTACACTATGCAATACGTCATTGCTTCGAGAATACTGGCGATACCCTTATAAATAATTCGCCTGATTACTATTATAAATCGAGGAATAACATGACGAACAATAACCAAATAACACAGCATATTACTGTTGCATTGATGGGCGGCGATCATTATGCAAGAAACGGCATTAAAACGTTATTACGCAGCATCCGCGATGACCTACACATCATTATCATCGAAGGAGGTTATCAGGAACTGGATAAGGCGCTCTCATCGATTCGTATCGATATCTTATTTATATCCGGCGCAGAGAAATACCATACAGGGTATGGCTCACTGAAATATTTAAAAAAAATCAAAGCCACGCATCCAGAGGTGATTATCTGCCTGTACTCAACCTCTGCCCATTCCCTGTTATGGGCCAGGGAAGATATTGATGCCTATATCTCGCTACAGAACACGGTTTATCAGTGGCGGATAAAGCTAGCAAAAATGGTCGATAGCCATTATCGGCCCCAAAAGCAGCCAGCGGCGTTATCGCTGACGCCAGGAGAAAGGAGGGTATTAAAGGAACTCAGGAACGGACTGGATATACGTTACATCGCAGAACTGGAGAAACTTTCTTATCGCCGCGTGAGCGCTTTAAAAAGCTCAGCGATAAGAAAACTCGGGCTCAGGAATAAGACAGATTTGCTGGTCTTTTTAACCAGTTAGACCTGCCGCTTTCAGAGCAAATCTCGTAATAAAAAAACCAAGGAACCATGAAATGAAAGCACGCCTTACTTGCCAATCTCTGCTGGCATTAAGCATTGCCGCCCTGCTGCCAGCGGGCTCAGCACTGGCCGCCACCACCAGCGGCGGCACGGTTAACTTTAGCGGTAAAGTGGTGACCTCCGCCTGTGCCATCAGCGCCGGTAGCGCGAATATCGACGTCGACATGGGTGAAGTGCGTACCGCCACGCTGGCTGCCGCAGGCAGTGAAGCCAGTACCGCAAAAGCCTTCTCCATCACGCTGGAAGATTGCGAAATCGCCGATACCTCCGCGTCCACGGAAGATAACCCCATTGCCGCAACGACCGTGGCTATCACCTTCACCGGTACGCCGGACAGTACCGATGTGAATAGCCTGGCTGCGGGAGTAAACGGCGGCGCGGGCTCGGCGCAGCATGTCGCTATCCGTCTTTATGACGAACAGGGCAACGTCGTCAGGCTGGGTGAGCCGGCAGCAGCGATCCCCCTGCGTGCGGGGGCGAACACCCTGAACTTCAGCGCGAAATATTACTCCCCACTGGGCAACGCCACGGCGGGTGATGCCAGCGCGGTCGCAACCTACACCGTGACCTATTCGTAATCTTCAGGCCCGGTCTGCTGGCCGGGTCTGACTCAGCTTTCAGGAGACGCACAATGCGCGTAAACACATGGATTTGTCTGGCTGGCACGTTATGTTCATCCGCCGTGTATGCAGGCGGCGTGGGGTTGGGTGCAACGCGGCTGGTCTACGCAGGCGCGACGACGCAGACGATGATGCAGGTAAGAAATACCCACCCTGATGCCACGTTCCTGATCCAGTCATGGATGGAAGACGAGAAAGGGAGCCGTACCAACGACTTCGTCATCACGCCGCCGCTGTACGTCATGAAGCCCGCCAGCGAAAGCGCGGTGAAAATCATGTTCAGCGGCAACGCACTGCCAGCCGATCGCGAAACGCTGTACTGGATGACGGTCAAAGCTATCCCACAGCAGGTTAAAAACGGTTCCGGCAATTCGCTGCAATTCGCCTCTGCCAACCGCATCAAGGTCTTTTATCGCCCTGAGTCGCTTCGGGAAGGCGCAGGAGAGGCATGGAAAAACCTTGCCGGCGCCTACCGCGCGGGCAAGGTCACGCTGACCAACCCAACGCCGTATTACCTCACCACCATTAACCTGAAAATTGATGGCAGGCCGGTGTCGCCCGTCATGGTGCCGCCGAAAACCAGCGTGACGCTGGCAGACACCTTCAGCCATGCGAGCAGCATGAGCTACCAGACGATTAACGATTATGGGGCCTGGACGCCCGTCACCCGCACGTCATTGTCCCAATAATAAAAACAGTAAGGCGTGACCACATGAAAATTAAAATCCTGTGCGCCACGGCGATCGCCCTGGTGATTCGGCAAGCCGTGGCTGCCGAAAGCGAGCTGCACTTTAATCCTGCGTTTCTCAACGGCGAGCGCGCCAACAGTGCCGATCTCGCCTGGGTCAACGCCGGGAGCGCGTTGCCGCCGGGCGAGTACAATCTTAACGTGTATATCAACACCCAGTTCGCGTTCACAGGTAACGTCACGTTTCGCGTCGCTGAAAACACCGCCGGTGAAGCCCTGCCGTGCCTTACGCCTGCGCAATTCGCCGCACTTGGCATCGACAGCCGTCAGGCGAAAGGGGGTGAGCTGTCGCCTGCGCAGCGCTGCATTTTTTTAACCCGGTCGTTCGCCGATACCCGGTTTGATTTTGACCAGAGGACGCTTACCCTCAACTTCACCGTACCGCAAAGCGCGATGCGCGCTCTGCCGCGCGGGTACGTCAGCCCGGAGAGCTGGGAATCCGGCATCCCTGCCGCGTGGCTGAACTATGTGGTCAATGGCGCGAATAATGACTACCGGGGCGAGACGCGTACGCGGGAACAACAGCTGTTTGTGAGCCTGAACAGCGGCGCCAACCTGGGCGCATGGCGGCTGCGTGATTTCACCACGTGGACCAAAGAGAGTAACGAGCTCACCCACGTCCAGACCTGGCTACAGCGGGATATCCGCGCCCTGCGTGCCCAGGTTTATGCCGGTGAAACGTTCACCTCATCGCAGGTGTTTGACGCCGTTGGCCTGCGTGGGATTGCCCTGAAGACCGATGACAATATGTTGCCCGCCAGCCTGAGCGGTTACGCGCCTGAAGTGCGCGGCATTGCGCGCAGCAATGCCACGGTGACGGTTCGCCAGAACGGTAACGTTATCTATCAAACCTCGGTTCCGCCGGGGGCGTTTGTGCTGAAAGATCTCTATCCGACCTCTTCCGGCGGCGATCTCGCGGTCACCATTCAGGAGAGCGACGGCAGCCAGACGCAATACACCCTGCCCTTTGCCAGCGTGCCGAATCTGGTGCGTAACGGTCAGGTCAAATATGCTCTGGGGGCCGGGAAATACCGCCCTGCGGGCAATCAGATCTCGCCCTCCTTCGCGCAGGGCGAGCTGTTCCTGGGCTGGCGATACGGCCTCACGTTTTATGGCGGGGCGCAGTTTTCCGATCGCTACAACGGCCTGGCCTTCGGTATCGGGCAGAATCTCGGCCGCTTTGGCGCCTACTCCCTCGACCTCACCCATGCCCGCAGCCAGCTGGCTGATAATCAGCACTACACCGGGGATTCGGTGCGCCTGCGGTACAGCAAGCTGCTGAACGATATCGGTACGCGGGTCAATTTCTTCTCGCTGCGTTACTCAACGGCAGGGTTTTATACCCTCAGCGATACCACTTACAAAGGCATGGCGGGCGGAGCGCCAGAACAGACCGTAGAAGACGATGGCACCGTCACCACCCGCTACGACACGGTTTACAACCTGCATATGTCGCGTAAGGCAAAAAATCAGCTGCTGTTGTCGCAGCCGATGGGCGAATACGGCGCGCTGTCTCTGTCCTGGGATCAACAAACCTACTGGAATACGTCAAAAACCACGCAAAGTTTGCAGTTCGCGTGGAACGCAACGTTTCGTAACCTGTCGCTTGGCATCAGCGCCCAGCGTAGCTCTAGCCTGTACGACAACAAGAAAGACAATATCTTCGCGTTGTCCCTGTCGGTGCCGCTGGGTAACCCGGCGCTGTCGACCCGCCTCCGTTTTACCGCTACCCATGCGGATCCCGCTGGCACCACCGCGAGTACCGGTGTCAGTGGTTATCTGCCAGGACAGGAGAATCTTTTCTATAGCGTCAACCAGCGCTACAGCGCGCAGCAGCACTACGGCGGCGATGCCGCGCTGCAATACGAGGGCGCGTGGGGAGACTATAACCTGGGCTACAGCTACGCCGGTGACTCCCGCAACCTCAGCTACGGGATGAGCGGCGGCGCGGTGCTGCATGAGGATGGCCTGACGCTGAGCCAGCCGCTCGGGAACACCAATATCCTGGTGAAAGCCCCGGGCGCCAGCCATGTCGCCGTGCTCAACCACAAGGGCATCAAAACCGACAGCCGGGGCTATGCGGTGATCCCGTACGCCACGCCGTATCGCGTTAATCAGGTTGCGCTGGATGTCACCACCGTGGGCAATGACGTGGAACTTGAGAACGCCATCGCCAATAAAATCCCCACCGACGGGGCACTGGTTCGCGCCACCCTCACCACGCGTCAGGGGGCAAAAGCGATGTTTATCGTGCATCACGCTAAAGACGTGCTCCCCTTCGGCACGCTGGTCTCGTCAGAGGATGACAACGCCAGCGGTATCGTCGGCGATGGCGGCAGCGTGTATCTGACCGGCCTGTCAGCGAAGGGAACATTGCATGCCGTATGGGGACGCGACAGCGCCCAGCGCTGCACGATCCGCTATGCGTTGAACCCGAAAAATTATCAGGCCCGCACCGGGCTGTATTCCCAGGAGGTCATATGTCAGTAACCGTCCGGTTTCTCCCCCTGATCCTGCTGATGTTCATCACCGTCCCCGTACGCGGCTATGACGTGCTGGTTTCCGTTACCGGCAACGTGATCGGCAATACCTGTATTGTCTCGGAAGATTCGAAGGAGCAAAACGTGCCGCTGGGCACCCTCGGCGTGAAGCAATTTAGCGAGGCGGGGGCAGTCAGCAATATCAAAACGCCCTTCACGCTCACCCTTGAAGCGTGCGGCCCTACCTTTGCTGGCGTGAAAATCCGCTTCAGCGGTACGCCGGATGACGAGAACCCGCAGCTTCTGAAAGTCGCTGACGGCGGCGCGACCGGCGTGGCGGTGCAGATTCTGGATAAAGACAGCGTACTTATCCCGCTGGACACCCAAACCACTGCTTACGGCGCGGCGGGGGATGACAGCGTAAAAATGACCTTCTATGCGCGACTGGCCGCCACGGGTGCGCCGGTCAATGCCGGAGACGTTTCGGCAGTGGCGACCTGGACGACGGAGTATCAATAATGCGTTTACTGTTTTTAGGCCTGTTTTTCATGACGTCTCAGGCACTTGCCCTCTCCTGGACATCGGATATCACACTTTCACCCACGCCCATGTCCTGGTCCGGCCCGGCAGATTCCATCGTGCCTGGAAAGACGATCGGCTCTGAATGGAGCGCCACTGCGAGCGTCTCGGAAGTGTTCTGGTGCGGCCTGGTATTTACCTGCTCCAAAGGGACGCTGGAGCCGAGCAGCAGCGTAACGGCCACCGGCATCACGGTTATTCTTGATGGCGCCAGTTACATGGTATTTGAAACGGGCGTGCCCGGCATCGGCTTCATTCTTGGGCTTAAAGATTATAACGGCACCACCTATGTCCCGATGCAGACGGGCATTACGCAGAGTTATCCGGCCGACGGGACTAACGGTTACGCCTCCACACTGGGCTGGTCGGCAAAAGTGACGTTTATCAAGACCGGCGTTCCGCTGAAATCCGGCGTATACCAGACCCCCACCATTAATGCGGCGATCCTGACGGCCTATAACAACGAAGTGAAAACCGCGCAGGTGATCATCAACCCGACCACCATCACGGTGACGGCAAGCGGCTGCACGGTAGGCACGAAAAGCGCCAACGTCGACCTGGGCACCATTGATGTTCACACGCTACCCAGCGTAGGCAGCACCTCGCCATCGGAGGCGTTTAACGTCAGCCTGACCTGCGATGAGAACGTGGCGGTTAACGCAGTAATGACCGATCAGACCACGCCGTCAAATACCTCGTCGGTCGTGACGCTGACCGGGGACTCCACGGCCTCCGGCATTGGCGTGCAGTTTTTCTATAACGGTACCGGGCCGCTGATGATGGGGCCAGACAGCTCGGCCGCAGGCACGACGGGACAGTTTTTCATCCAGACCACCAGCGCAGCACAAACGCTATCGCTGCCGTTCCAGGCGCAGTACATCCGAACCGGAGAGCTGGTCCCCGGCTCGGCTAACGCCCTGGCGAGCATTACGTTTTCGTATCAGTAGGTCAGTGTTTAACCCACACCAGCTGATCGACCCGGAATCCCAGATCGCGTGCGGTATTCAGGTAGTCCTGTTTTACCGCCTCCGGAATGGTCGGGGTGCGCGATAAAATCCACAGGTAGTCGCGGTTCGGGCCGCTGACCAGCGCGTACTGGTACTTATCGTCCAGCTTGATCACGTTATAGCCGCCGTAGAACGGGCCGAAGAACGATACCTTCAGCGCAGCCGTAGTCGGTTCGCCGGTAAAGTACGCCTTTCCTTCGCTCTCATTCCACTTGTTCTTCACCGGATCATAGCCACGATTCAGTACGCTGATACCGCCATCGCTGCGCTTGCCGTACGTCGCGGTCACCTGTTCCAGACCGCGCTCGAAGCGATTTTCCAGTCGGGCGACTTCATACCATTTGCCGAGATAGCGGCTGGCATCAAAGCCGGTAATGGGCTGCACGCCTTTCGGCGGCGTGGGAGATTTACAGGCAACCAGCGTCAGCGCAATGGCGACACCGGTAACGACAGGCCATAGCCTCATGAGAACTCCTTTCATTTACGCGGTTGGACGTTAAGTGTAGCGCACCCGTGCGGCGCTTCATCCCGTCGGGGAATATTCGTAGTATATTGAGACTACTCCTTCTCTTCGGATGCAGACATGGCTTACTCCATCGGCGAATTCGCCAGACTCAGCGGCATCACCGCCACCACGCTGCGGGCGTGGCAGCGACGCTATGGATTACTCAAACCCGAGCGTACGGACGGCGGTCACCGCCTGTACAGCGATGAGGACGTTCAGCAGGCGCTGAAAATCCTCGACTGGGTTAAAAAAGGCGTACCCATCGGCCAGGTAAAATCACTGCTGGAACGCCCTGTGCCGCGCCGCGCTAATAACTGGCAAACCCTGCAACAGGCCATGCTGCAAAAGTTGCAGGAGGGGAAAATTGAATCCCTGCGTCAGATGATTTACGACGCCGGACGCGAATACCCAAGGCCAGAGCTGGTCACTAACGTGCTGCGTCCGTTGCGCAGCCAGATATCGGCCAACGTCGCCGCCGCCATGACGCTGCGTGAAATCCTCGACGGCATCCTCATCGCCTATACCTCGTTTTGCCTTGAGGGCGATAAAAAAGCGCCGGGCGATAACATCCTCATCAGCGGCTGGCATCTGAACGACCCGTGTGAGATCTGGCTTGAAGCCCTGACGCGCACCGGCCAGGGCCACCGCATCGACATACTGCCGGTTCCCCCTGCCGCGCTGGCCCCGGAAATTTTCCCGGATCGCAAATGGCTGCTGGTTACCAGCGGTAAACTTACCGCCGCGCGGAAAAAGCAGGTTGCGCAGTGGCAGCAGCAGGTTTCCCTTGAGGTAATTATCCTCTGATTATTTTCTGCTGTGGCAAACTTCACGAAAAGTTGAATATTTTTTCGCGCAGCGAGTGCTAACGTTTTCCTGTCACCGACAACTCAACAGGAAAACACGATGAAAAAGACACTCCCTCTGATGATGCTAGCTACAATGGCTTTCGCCCCTGCCGCATTCAGCGCCCCGGCAGGCACCCTGAGCGTCCACGTTCTGGACCAGCAAACCGGTATGCCGCCAGCGGATGTGGCCGTCACGCTGGAAAAGCAGGAGCAGGACAAGTGGACCCCGATTGCCAGCGGTAAAACCGACCACGACGGGCGTATTAAATCGCTCTATCCGCAGGATCAGGATATGGCGCCAGGCGTCTATAAAGTGACCTTCAAAACCGCAGATTACTTCCACGGCAAAAAGCTGGACTCCTTCTTCCCGGAAGTGCCGGTGCTGTTCACCGTCACCCGCACCAATGAAAAACTGCACATCCCGCTTCTGCTCAGCCAGTACGGTTACTCAACCTACAAGGGCAGCTGATTGCTCTTGATTTTAAAGACGATTAGAAAATAACCCCGTCAATACTTGGACAAATACGAATTGTTGTGTAACTTTTAGATATGAGATCGGGAGGTGCACATCATGACAACAAAACCTGTGCTGGGTATTAGCGGATGTTTGACCGGTTCCGCCGTACGCTTTGACGGCGGACATAAGCGTATGGGCTTTGTGATGGATGAGCTGGCGCAGTGGGTCGCTTTCCGCCCGGTATGCCCTGAAATGGCTATCGGCCTGCCCACGCCTCGTCCGGCGCTGCGCCTGGTGATGACCACTGGCGGCGAGACAGAAATGCGATTCAGCAAAGCGCCGCACGATGACGTCACGCAGAAGATGGCCGCATTTACGGCAGATTATCTGCTGAAAATCGGCGATCTGTCAGGGTTTATCGTCTGTGCAAAATCCCCTAGCTGCGGCATGGAGCGCGTGCGGCTGTACGACGAAAACGGCAACCGGGGCCGCAAGGAGGGTGTCGGGCTGTTCACCGCCGCCCTCCTTGAAACTTTCCCCTGGCTGCCCGTCGAAGAAGACGGTCGCCTGCACGATCCGGTACTGCGGGAAAACTTTGTTGAGCGCGTTTTTGCTCTCCACGAACTGAACGTAATGCGTAAAAATGGCCTGACGCGCCGTGCCCTGCTGGACTTTCACAGCCGCTATAAGCTTCAGCTTCTGGCGCACCATCAGGCAGGCTACCGTGAAATTGGTCCGTTTGTGGCATCACTGCATGAGTGGGACGATCTGGACGCGTTTTTCGTGGCCTATCGCGACAAACTGATGAACATCCTGAAAAAACCCGCTTCGCGGAAGAATCACACTAACGTGCTGATGCACATTCAGGGCTATTTCCGTAACCAGCTGAACAGCCGCCAGCGCGGAGAACTGCGTGATGTGATCCTGCATTACCGGGACGGACTGCTGCCGATCCTCGCGCCGCTGACGCTGCTTAAGCATTATCTGGCTGAATACCCTGACCGGTATCTGATGACGCAAAACTACTTTGATCCCTATCCTGATGATTTGGGTCTGCGTCTGGCCGTTACCTGATAAGAAAGAAGCGAAGGCCCATTGACCCACAGAGGCCCAAAGCTGTACCCCGTTTAGACGACACCCTCACTGTCGTCTTTTTTTTGCGCTCAGCGTAAAATACTGTAATTCTGTACAGGTTAAACATGCACAGCGGAGTACCCCGATGATCAAAAATCTGCATATTCAGAACTACCGCTCAATTCGCGATATGTCGCTTGAGCTGGAACAGCTCAACATCGTGTTCGGCCCCAACGGCACCGGAAAATCCAATATTTATAAAGCGATTTACCTGATGCACAGCGCGGCGCAGGGGCAATTCTCCCAGGCGCTGGCAAACGAGGGGGGGATTTTGAAAGTGTTCTGGGCGGGCAAAACCCGCAGCGACCAGCTGCGGCGCATGAACCTGGCGGTGGAAACGGAAACCTATGAATATGAGCTTCAGGTCGGGTTCGTGGAAAAGCTGCCCTATCCCTCACAGTTTCAGCTCGATCCGGTGATCAAAGAGGAAGCTATCTGGCTGAGCGGCCAGCACCGTCGTCCGTCGTCACAGCTGATGAAGCGTAAGAATCAGGCGGTTTTCCTGAACAACGTGCATCACGAAAAAGTGACCCACAGCGGTACGCTGTATGAGAACGAGTCGGTGTTCGGGCAGCTCGGCGAACCGCACCTCTATCCCGAAGTGTCGCAGATGCGCGAGTCCCTGCGTAACTGGCGCTTTTATCATGAGTTTTCCGTCTCATCCGGCTCGGCGATCCGTGCGCCGCAGGTGGGTTTTCGTTCCCCGGTGCTGGCCAGCGACGGCGCGAACCTGGCCGCCGCGTTTCAGACCATTGTCGAAATTGGCGACGAGCTGCTGCTGATGCGCATTCTCGACCAGGCCTTCCCCGGCTGCGTGTTTTACAGCGACAACACCGGCGGGCGCTTCCGCATGATGATGCAGCGCGAGGGGCTAAGCAGACCGCTGGAACCGGCAGAGTTCTCCGACGGCACGCTGCGTTTTTTGTGCCTGGCGGTGGCGCTGCTAAGCCCGCGCCCTCCCGCATTCATCGCCCTCAACGAACCGGAAAACAGCCTGCATCCGCAGATGCTGCCCGCTCTGGCAAGCCTCATTGCCGAGGCCAGCCGCTACTCGCAGATCTGGCTCACCAGCCACTCGCCGGAGCTGGCGCAGTTGATTGAGAAGCACCGATCGTTTTCGCTGTATCAGCTGTCGATGGTGGAGGGGGAGACGCGGATGGAGCGGCTGGGGTAATGCATTTCTTTTATGCAGTCACCACTTTCAAGGTCGCCATCAACGACGAAGATGATTTCCGTCGGTATATACCTTCGGCGAATTCTGCGCTCGCGACAGATTATCAAATTTATTGTTGCCAGTTTCTGATGCCAGGATAATCTGTAAACGTTGGTTATCAGATGAGAAAATTAAAATGGATATTGTACTTTTCCCTGGTCAGAACGCCCGCGCATGGGCTGAAACAATGATAAATCTTGAAGCCCGCAAGCTCATCAATACTGCGAATATTGTCGGAGGGCAACATCTCAGCGACGGACTCGCACGGATTAAATTTATGGATGATATTCGGCAGTTTGTGATGCAACAATTTAGTGCTACCCGGGCAGCCAGAAGTGATGAGGAGTGCATGGAATGCCTGAAAAACATCCGGGCTGAGAACGAAAGTCTTCTTGAGCAAAGCAGAATGCTTCGCTCCCGTACAGCTCAGCTTTTTGCTCAGATTGAACTGGTTAAAGAAAATAACAAAGTCGTCGGTTACGTTATCTCATCGATTAAGGTTGTGCTTTCAGGGTTACAGATTGTTGCAGGTGTTGGTGCAATGATGACAATGAATCCAGTGGGTGCGCTTGCAGGAGCGATTCTGGTTATGGATGGTGCAAATGCCATTTCAAAAGAAATTAACAGAACGCTTCAACATCAACCAAACTCCGAAGGTATGCTGGCAGATGGCGTCATGGATATCGCTCAGTTTATGGGATTTAAACGTGAATCAGCACTTGGGGTATTCAATAGCGTAAGCCTGGCAGCAAGCGTCTATACGGTATTTGGCGCCATCCGGAAACCCGAATCATGGCGTCTGTTTCGTTATCTCCCGCTGGATTTCTACCGCAAAGTCGACGGAATGAATCGCGCAGCGCTCACTATGAAAATTGTCGGCTGGGGTGTCTCTGCAAAAGTCTCGTTTGATTTAATTTCTAATGCGTCTGGCCAGAACTAATGTATTTCTTTCTGAAGCGCCAGGCTTTGTAAGCAATGATTGGGGGTTGAAAAAACCAGGCAATAATCAATACGATGAAAAGAGAAATACCGCCGGAAACAATATTGTAATGTTCAGCGAAAAAAAGAAGCGCCAGGAAAATCAGAGCCACAGCCGCAGTAATACACAGTACCATGATGAAACGCTTGCCCAACTCAAGCACCACCTCGAGCAGGGATGAACCATAACGGCTAACGTTTCGGTTCAGATACGCTAATTCCTTTACGGTGAAACCTGATTCAAGTAACTGCGTTTCAATATTGTTCATGCCACTACCTTTTCTTCTGGAAAGTAACGTGGATTATCTTAACCGGAAGAGAAGTGCTTGTAACCCGTCTGATGCATACCCATTACCGCCCGCTTTAAAGGCAAAGAAGTCGCCCACGTCTTTTTATTCCATCTCGCCAGCATTATTTTTCGCTGCAAACGGCTTAACGCGAAACGTCTTACGCCACTCCGCCGGACTGACGCCAAAGCGCGCCTTAAACTGCTGCCGATACGTCACCGCTGATAAAAACCCCACCTGCTCAGCGACGCTTTCGATTGGCAGACTGCCGGACTCCAGCAGGATCTGGCTGCGCCGCAGTCGCTCGGCGGTAAGCCAGTCGGCAACGCTCATGCCCGTCGCCTTGATAAAATGGCGGGTCAGCGTGCGTCGGCTCATCGACACCACGTCCGCCAGCGAATCCAGGTTATGCGGCTCGGAAATGTGCTGCTGAAGGTAGTCTATGAGACAGTTAATCCGCCCGTCGCGGGTATCTTTCGGCACAGGCTGCGCAATAAACTGCGCCTGCCCGCCCTCGCGGTGCGGCGGGACGATCATCCGGCGGGCAATCTGATTGGCGACGACGCTGCCAAAGCGCTGGCGGATGATATACAAACAGCAGTCGAGCGCGGCGGCGGTACCTGCCGAGGTGATCACATTGCCGTCGTCCACGTAGAGCGCGTTGATGTCCAGTCGAACGTCCGGAAACAGCGTCTGAAACTGGTGTTCAAACTCCCAGTGGGTGGCGGCCCGTTTGCCGCTGAGTATGCCGGCATAGCCCAGCACAAACGATCCCAGACACAGCCCAACAATTTCCGCCCCGTTGTCTCTGGCCTGAACCAGGCTGTCGAGCAGCGTCTGAGGCGGGCGCTCCAGTACGTGCTGCCAGTAGGGTACAACCACAATTTCAGCCGATGCGATCGCGGAAAAATCCTGCGTCGCATGCAGGGCAAAACCGTCTTTCGAGGTCAGGAATCCCGGTTTTTCAGCGCAGATCGTGACGTTAAAGCGCTTTTCCCCGGATACCGTATCGCCAAACAGAATGCAGGGGACGGAGTAGTGGAACGGGCTAAACCCGTCCACCGCGACAATAGCAACGTTAACAAGCGGCATCTGTCTCTCCTTTCCCCTTTAACACTCAGAATATAACGGTTTCGCCGTCCTGAGGAATGCTCACCGCGTCACTTATCTCGTTGGCGTCAACATACTCGCGCAGCGCGCGGCGGGTCAGCAGGCAGTGGTTGATAGCTTCCATATGGGTCGCCACGATTTTCGCCTGCGGCAGCAGGAAATGCACGTTAAGCAGATCTTCTTCCCCCATGATAATTGGCCCAAACCCGATGACGTGGGCGTAACCAGCGTTGAGCACGACAACGTCCGGTTGATGCTTTTGTAGATCGGCCGCAACCGCGTCGCGCCAGATGGTATCCCCTGCGATATAAAGCGTCTTCTCATCGGGATGACGGAAGACCACGCCGCAGGCTTCACCCAGACGCTCTGCCAGCTCCGGCACGGCATAAGCGCGGTCAGTGCCGTGCTGGCCGCCATAAGTTTTCGCAATCCGGATATCGCCGAACGTCGTTTCGTCGGTCATGACCGTCAGGTTGTGAAAGCCCTGTCCGCGCAGCAGCGCGGCATCGCTATCATTTTGCACGTAGATCGGCTTGTGTTTGGCGATCAGCTCGACGGCATACTGATCCCAGTGATCGTCATGGGTATGGGTGACGATCACCGCATCGGTGTCCAGCAGCGTTTGAACGTCAACGGGAAGCTCGACCATCGGGTTGCGAATATCGGCCCGCGCGGTGCCGGGAAAACCCGGATAAGCGCCTTTTGGCGCCAGCATTGGGTCGATTAAAAAGCGTTTTCCTGCGTAAGTGATCAGCTGGGTGGCATTGCGAATTTGCGTAATGTTCATGGGCTATCCTCCGGTTGGTATGAGAAGGAGAATAGCCCCAGGGTGCCGTTAAGAATGTGGGCTAAAGGGCGATGATCGATGAAATCGGGTCAATCGATAAACCGCTTGCGTACCCTTTCCAGCGGCGCAATCAGCAGATTGATGAGCGGTTTACGATCGATAACGATATCGGCGTTCACCGTCATCCCGCCCATCAGCATGCGCTTTTTCTTGTCCGGGTCGGTAAACCAGGAGGGGACGCGCACTTTAGCCAGGTAGTAGTTCTGCCCTTCCTGGAGCGGGATCAGCGCCGAATGGGCATCAATGTTTACCTCATAGAAATCGGACAGCGTCGCCTCCACGGAACCGTATTTGTCCACGGGCCAGGAGTCGAAGCGCAGCTTGACCTTATCGCCTTTCGCCACGCGCCCCACCCCCGTTGCCGGAACATACAGGTACCCCTCCATCGTCGCCGCGGTATTTTTACGGATCACCACCACCACCTCGCTGTTTTGCGTAATGGCCCGGCCTGGCGGGAAGTTAATCGCCACCACGTAGCCATCTGAAGGGGCCAGCATCGCCATGGTGGAACTCCCCCGGCTGGACAGGTTGCGATCGATTTCGCTGATGCGGTTTTTCACGTACAGCTGCTCTTCGCTCAGCGAGTCAATTTGCGACTGGGTGCTGTCGGTCAGGCTGGTTTTGCGCGCCTCAAGCTCAAGAATAGTGCTCTCCTCCAGCGTCAGGTTGAGCTGGGCGTTGAGCACATCGTTATGGCTTTTATCGAGATCCACTTTGGAGACATAGCCCTTCCCGGAGACGGATTTCCACGCCTCGTAGGTGTCGGTGCTGTTTTTTAACAGCGCGCGCAGCTTCTTCACCTTATCGCGGGAAACGGCGATCTGCTTGTCAGTGAGAGCCAGCTGCTGCGCCAGATTTTTGCGATACGACGCAATCGAGTCCTCAATGGCCTGGATGCGCTGCTCGCTGCGCTTTTTCTCCGCTTCCATCTGCTGGCGGTCAAACTGCACCACCGAGCCCTGCTTGCCGCCATAGTCCTGCGACACGGTGAACAGCGGATCGTTTTCCTTCACGTACTGGCCGGGCCGGACGGCAAAATCAACAAGGGTTCCGGACTCTCTGGCGCGCACCTCCACATCGCCCTGCGCCGGGATCAGCACCCCGCGTGCCAGCGTGGTTTCCGAAAAGTTGAAAGCAATCGCAAAGACCAGCAGGCAGAGAAAAAAGGCGATGAACAGCGTCAGCACGGTTTTCAGCCGCGGCGCGTTGATTTGATAGCTTTTTGAGAAGTGGTGCGGGATTAGCGCCCGACGCTGTCGGCTTCGGTTTTTTAATTTCACGATATGTCATCCATGATAAATCACTGAAAGATCGTCCCATCCACTCCAGAGCGTGGGGGTTTTGCGCAGCGCGTTCAGCGTGTCGGCGGCGGCCAGACGGTAATCCTCTGGCGCATACGCCTGGCTCTCCAGCCCAAACTCTACCGCGTGCAGCGAACAGACCGGCAGCAGCGTTCGGACGCTGTAGCCATAACGCGATAAAAACCGCGTGGAGACGTCCGTTAACCACGCCTTGCGATCGCCTGCCTGAATTGGGAACAGTGGCGCATCCGGCAGGCGTTCATCCATCAGCAGCACCGTCACCAGGCGCTGAGGGGCGAAAAACGAGCCGGCGCGCCGTCCGTCGTGTGCGGCCATCAGCTTGTGCAGCGCAGGGTGACGGGTAATAAACTGAAAGCGCACATCATCTGGCGCGGTGGCGAGCAGCGCATCCATAATCAGGCCAAAGCCCGCCCAGCGCATGCCCAGAAGCAGGGTGCGAGGCGAACTGTAAAACCCCTGATCCTGCGTCCACTGCGCCACGTACGCATGCAGATCGAAGCGAACGTTGCGCGCCCACAGCGCGGGCGGGAAAATCTGTTCCACGAAGTTAAACCCGCTCAGCTCATGGGCGTTCTGATGCAGAAAATCAGCCGGCACATCGGCCTCCGGGCAGGGCATAAACTGGCTGTAGTTTTGCGCAATCCGGTTTGCCATTAAGGTGCGTCCGGCCTGGCGCGCGCAGAGTCGGGCATAGAGACGCGGCAGAAACATCATGGCGCACTCTCCCGCAGGGTGCCGTTTTCCATGGTATAGAGACGCCCCTGACAGCCCACCACGTCCGGCGAGTGGGTAACAAATACCAGGCCAATCCCCAGGCTACGCAGGTTCGCCAGCACCTTTTGCGCGGTGGTCTTATCCAGGTTCGCCGTCACTTCGTCGCAGAGCAGTAGCTTAGGCTGGCTGTACAGGGCGCGCGCCAGGACCAGACGCTGCATCTCCCCGGCCGAGAAAAAGGTGTTCCCCGGCAGCATCTCCGTTTCGTAACCGTGCGGCAGACGGGCGACGACGTGGTCCACTTCCGCCAGCCGACACGCGGCGATGACCTGCTCTTTATCCGGCGCGCTGTCAAAGCAGGCGATGTTGTCCAGAATCGAGCCGGTGAAGAGAATATCGTCTGCATGGACAATGCGGATGTGCTGGCGCAGCGAGGAAAGATCGCACTCTTCAATGGGGATCTTATTGATCCGCAGCGTGCCAGACGATGACAGCAACATGCCGGAAATCAGACGCAGCAGCGTGGTTTTTCCCGACCCGCTCTGGCCCACAATCACCGCCTCTTCGCCCTGCTTCAGGGTCATGTTGATATGCTGTAGCGTGGCCTCCCGGCCCGGATAGGCAAATGAGACATCCTCAAATTGCAGACAGACCGGCGAGGTGACAATCCGCTTCCCAAACTGGCTGGTTTCAGAGGGGGCAAACAGCAGGTCGCCCACGCGATCCAGCGGCCCCTTAAGGGCATTTTTGTCCAGCAGCTTCTGCGCCACCTGCACCATGGCATCGGAAAAATAGCGCTTATAGCTGATATAGGCGTACAGCATCCCGATACTCATCTGCCCTTCCAGGATCAGCCACGCGCCAAAGCAGACCACCAGCAGCTGCTCGGCATTGATCACCAGCAGCGAAGCCACGTCAAAGCGGGCCAGCAGCCGCTCTTTACGCATCAGCCCGGCGATGTGTTCGCGCTGGGATTTGTCCATCACCGCATCCCGGGCCTGCTCCATATTGTTCGCCTTGAGCGTAATGATCCCTTTCTGTGTCTCTACCAGCAGAGATTCATACTGGGCGGTACGCTCGATGGAGTCATCCACCGCGCGTTGATAGGGGCCGATCAGCGAAAAGCGGATCAGGAAAAACACGCCCATCAGCAGCATCGTCAGCAGCGCAATTTTGACGTTATACAGCAGCATAAACAGCAGGCTGGTGACGGCGATCAGGCTGGAAAAGAGAATTTGCACGTAACCATTGCTGATGAACTCCGCGCAGGCGTGGAGCGATTTTTCAATAGCCAGCACGATGCCCGGCGGGCGCGAGCGGAACCAGCTGGTCTGGGTGCGCAGCATGTAGTGGCGCACGGACTGGCTTAAATCGTCATAGGCAATATTACGCATCAGGATCTCAAGCAGCTGCTTGAGGAATTTACCGATGACTTCAAAGATAAAGACGATAGCGAAGATCGCGGTGAGCAGGATCACCAGATCGCTGTCGCTGCGGGAAATGGCCTCATCCATAATCAGCTGCACGTAGGTGGGGCTCGCCAGCATGGTGATGAGAGTAAAAATACAGAGCACAAACAGCAGCAGCTGGCGCTGGAACAGGCTCGGAGATTTATTGGCTAACCGGCCAAGCGTGAGCTTTTCATCCGGGGATTTCTTTTCGAAACACGGCGTGGGCTTAAGCTCAAGCACATAGCCGGAAAACAGTTTTTCTGCCTCTTTCAGGCGGTAACGACGCACGCCGCTGGCCGGGTCGTGAACGGTCACGCTGCGGCTGTCGATCTTCACGATGACCACGAAATGGTTGCCGCGCCAGAAGGCGATGAGCGGCAGCTCAGACGTTTCTATTTCAGTGATTTCGCCTTTAAGCACCCGGCCAGACATATTTTTATCGCTGGCAAGGGTCAACAATTCCGCCATTGAGGTTCCCGCATCGGCGGAAACGGAAATCTCCCGGCGCAGCTGGCTGACGGAGACATGGTGGTCATAGTGCCCCAACACCATCGCCAGGCAGGCCAGTCCACATTCGGTAAATTCATGCTGGCGAATAACAGGGGTCTTACCCTGTTTTTTATACTGAAAGAGCGAAAACATAATGATCCGTGGCTGAAATAAAAAAATGGCCCGGCAATGCGGGCCATGCGTACAACGTGCTTCTCGCTTAGGCGCTGAAGAAACCGCCGATGAAGCCGCCCACCAGGCCGAATACGCCACCGATGGTGCCGCCCAGCGCGCCTAACATCTGGCTGCCCGCGTTATAGCCCGCGCTTGCGCCCTGAATAGCGGCAGCAAACGGATCCCAACCACCGATGATGGCCTGTGCTTTTTTGAAATCGATAACTTGCATGATACTTTTCCTGTAAACGTGAATTAGTTGTAGCTACCAACCAGCGCGCCCAGGAAGCCCATTGCGCCACCCAGAACTCCGCCAACCACACCGCCAACCATGCCCATGATGCTGGCGCCAGTGTCGTAACCCAGCTGTGCACCTTTAACCAGACCAGCGAACGGGTTTAACGCGCCGCCAATAATGTCTTTCGCTTCTACGAATGAAATCGCTTTCATTTTTATCTCCTGTAGTGATGGATCTTTAGCATGATGCTAAAGGCTAATTTCCTTTTATGAAGGAAAGCGGTTGCTACGGGCAGGTGGTCAGCGGAATGATTTTATTGCCATAAATAATCATTCGCCTTGCAGCCTGCCCGGCATTATCTATTTCCAGCCGTTGCCCTGGAGGAATATATTTTGAATTATTGTATTGCGTACTGCACCCGACCGAGGAAACATATTTAAAATAGGTATTCCCGGTATTACTCACCACCCCGTTGCTAAACGCATAATCAAAATGTCGTGTCCATGGACGGACAATCAAAATAGCCTCAAGCGAGACCACCACATCCGACTGGATGCGCTGGCCTTTGCGCGTGATGACCTTTGCCTGGAGCGGCGTCTCGGTGAATTTTACGCGATAGTATCGCTCTTTGTTGTCATGCGGGCCGGTATAGTAAAATTTAAAACCCGCGCGCTCACCGCTCCCCAGCGTTAATTGCTTAGGCGAATACATGACTTCGCCGTCTTTTATTTCGGTTTCTTTTCCCTTCTCTTTAGGAACGTCTACCTGAATAAGCGAAACGGTATAATTCTGACGTTCGCTGGTATCGTTTTTTATCGGCTGAAAAACAACTTCTCTTTCGGGAAGAAAATCAATATTCAGACTTTCGATAATTAAAGCATTTGCCCCTGTGGAAATGAAGCAATTTATTGCAAAAATAGCCAGGAATTTTCCAGTCATGATTGATTAATTCCAGGATGCGCTAACATCTATTCTTCCCTGCGCGGTCACTTCGCCAAACCAGCTATTTCCGTCATAGGTGGTCTTCGATACCGGATTATCCATAACGAACTGGAGGATCAGCGGTGTTTTCCAGAGCCACATATCGGTCACGCCGGAACTCATTTTGTCCCACTCTTCCGCATGGGTGGCTGGCGCCGGGATCGACAGTACCTCGCCTTTACAGTTATGCGCCATGCGCGTCTGGCTTTTCCCCACCAGCACGTTGCCCGGAATGGGAACCGTAAAGCCGTTGCCGCTGAAGGCGCAGTAGTCCACCCCATTCAGGCTTTGAGTAGGCCCGGTGACTTTTACCGTGACCGCAATCGCCGCATCTTTTTGCGCCCCGCTGTAGGTGATGGTGTAGGGGATCTCAATGGGCGTTTCGCCGATGGCGCCTTTCCCTGAGCCGCCCAGACCGTCAGGATCGAGGGCGTAATCCGGGTTGTCGGGCGTAATCTCCAGCCCCGGCTGAATAGGGTTAATCACCAGGCCGCCCCCCGGCTGGAAGCAGAAATCCGCCGCCAGCGAGCTGTTGCCGGGCGTCAGGCACAGGCTGACGATATTGCCAATGCTGCTGCCGTCCCCCGCCTGCGCCACGCTCAGAATTAACGCTTTCGGCAAAAATATTTTAAGGTACGCTTTGCCGCCGTTTTTCTGCGGCGCCGCGAGGAAGGTGTTTGCCAGGACACGCGTATCACTCAGGATACCGCCAGAGATACTGTACCAGGTGTTTTCATCGAAGGTCAGCTCGGCGGCAAGCCCGGTGCCGCCGTTCATGTGCGATTGCAGCACGCTGTTGACGCGGGAAGAGGTGAGCGCCAGCCCCCCGTTGTAACCGGAGATATCTTCCCCAACAAACGTGTATTCAAGCAGGTCGCACAGCACGCCAGAGACCGTGTTGCGGGTGTATTTGGTGCAGGTTGCCCCCGTTGATCCATCGACTATCGTCACCTCGCCGCTGATCGGGTCAATCCCCAGGTTGAGCGCCCTGGAGTTGGTCATGGTCAGCGTGCCCACCTTGTGAAGCGTATTGGTGGTGGTCACTTTGTTGATGGAGCTGATTTGCGGCGTGGAGGTGATGGTCACTTCATCCCCTGGCGCGGCGTTGAGCAGATAGTTAAAGAACGGATCGCCCAGGACCCAGCGCCCGTATGACGTGCCGGGCTCCATCACCGGCGGCTTGACCACCATCGACGTATCGGTATAGCGGGTCGTCGGGGTGTACCCCGTGTTGCCGCAGGACGAGGAACACGCCGTCCCTTTAAAGAACGGAGAGGCGCTGGAACCGGTCACCGAAAAGTCGATGGTCAGCGCGCTGCCTGCCGGACCGCTGTAGCTGTTGTCCGGGATGTAAGTGGCGATACCGTTATTCGTTTTCGCGCTCAGCGTCGGCCACTCACGCGAACCGTGTAAAAACGCGGTCGAGGTGCTGTTCAGACTAAACAGCCCCGCGCTGTTTCCCGTACCGTTATTGTCCGGATTATTAATGGCGAAATAGGGCAGCTCCTGCGCATGGGCCACCGCGCTCATCAGCAGCAAATTAAGAGCGAATATCTTTTTCATCGTCACGTTCCTGCGTTCCTTTTGCTTCCTGCCAGACGAAATCGCCTTTGTCGCAGGAGATGTCCCCGAGCCACAGCGCACCGCGGTTAGACTCAATGTCCAGGCGCACTTCGCAGACGCTGTCGTCCGGCGTGGCGATACTCAGGACAGGGTTGTTCTTATCAACGTCGATCACGAAGCGTCCGTCGTTCTCCGTCCGGGTCAGCCCAACGTGGTTTTTGATCTGCGTGGCGCCAATCGGATTGCCGTTTGCATCCACAAGGCGGCCAAACAGGGTGACGATTTTCTTCACCTGCGGCTTCATCACCACGGTATTGCCCGGATAAACCGTGATATGGCGACGCGCATTCGCGCCAATCTCATAGCTTTCCGTACCGGTTTCACTGTTCATCACTTCCAGGTCATAAGCCTGGTATGCCGGCAGCGACAGCCAGGTTTTATCCCCTTTGATGCGTTCTGCCCGGCCGTTAAGCTTCAGGGTCAGCGCTTCATCAGATTTGAGACCGGTACTGACAATCACCCCTGCGCTTTCGGTGCCTTTCCCGGCGGCGATGGCCTCTTTGGACCAGCCCACGCTGCCGTCACTGGTCAGCGTGGAGTTCCATCCTTTACTCATGCCGCTCTGGACGCTGAGGATGTTGCTGTTCCACGGCGTGTCGAAGTTCACGCTGCCGCCGCCGCTTACGCTGCGATCCTGGCGGCTGTTAAAGGCTTTCGAGACGTTGGCGGTGGCCGATTTCAGGTAATCGCCTTCAAACTGGCGGCTGGCGCTGACGTTCAGCGCCGTGCCGGTATCGCGATTGTGGGAAACGCCAACCGACACGGTATTGCCGAGCGGTATGGCGAAATCGAGCATCACGTAGCGATCTTTCTCTTCGTAATACCCGTCGTATTTGTTGCGCGACATCCCCACCCGCAGGCGCGCCGTACCGTAGCGACCGGCGTATAACCCCTGGGAGTAGTCCAGCTGATAGCGTTTATAGCGATAGAGGTCGTCCTCCTGACGCATCAGGCTCAGGTTGCCCGCTGAGGGCAGGCCGAACGACGGCAGGCTAAAGGAGGCGCCCCAGGTGTTGCCCTTGCTCTCATAGATATCGAGGAACTTGCCGCTGGAGAGCTGTTCATGGGAGTACCAGACCGAACCGATCTGCCACGGCAGGCTGAGATTCGCGCCGTAGTTGGCGCGGTACGTTCCGTCGGAGGCGGCCATGGTCTGGGTATTCACCGAGAAATAGCCCGTCAGGTTCAGGGAGGCCCACAGCTCGCTGACGATGTGTTCCCGCATCATGTAGGTGGAGGCGTTCCAGTCGACCATCCCGCTGCGCTTGCTGAACGAGGCCCCCACCAGCGACATGGTGTCTTTATGTTTGGTGTCGTAATCGTAGTAGTAAGTGTTGTCCTGCTCGTTTTTGCGTTTCGCGTATTTTTTATAATTGACGACGGATTTATCGCGGCTATACATCCCGCCCCACATCTGCCAGCGCAGTGTTTCCGACACGTTGCTGGAGAACGGCTTATTCACGGTGTACATGCTACGTGACACGGTGCGGCTTCCGCTCACCACCTCAACTTCGATGCTGTAGATCCCGTAGGGCAGGCTGCTGGTGTCAATTTCATGGTTGCCGACGTCAAAGCGCTGAATCCCGATAAGCTGCCCGTCACGACGAATACGGGCCTCGCCCGCCGTGGGGAAATAGACCACCACAGGCGTCAGAGAGAGCGTGTTATCGCGCTTACGGGAGTTGGCCTGGTTGCCCATGGAAACGCCGTAGACTTCACCGCCGGAAATCCCGCTGACGCTCGCCAGAGACTGCATCGCCCAGCCGTTCAGCATGCCCGCGGCGTAGCGCATCCCCTGATAGTCGCGCTCCCACATAACCGCGTTCATCTGGGTATCGCTGCTGCTCTCGTTGACGTAGCCAGAGCCGTCGATCAGCACATGATCAACGCCCATTGAGATCCAGTTTCTTGCGTTCAGATACCCCGACGACCAGCTGTCACCGTAGCCGCTCTCGGTGTGATACGCCCCGAGGTTGTAGGAGAACGTGCCGCTCAGGTCGTCAGACTCCGGCGCATCAATGTCCACCTCACGCGGGCGAATATTCACCCCGTAGTCGCTCTGCGACAGATTCAGCAACAGGCGCATTTTTTTCTGATCCAGCTCGAACGCCGAACCCGTACTTACCGGAATGCGCATCTGGTCATCAAACTGCTTGTCGTTAATGCTTTGCAATAACGTTCTCATCTCTTTTGACAGACGAATGCCGTTATCAGACTCCTGGACCTGAACGTCCCTCAGCCCCAGCTTCAGATCTTTTGCAAAGAGCGTCACGTCACCGATACGAACATATTCGCTCGCCGTGCCTTCGTGGTTCCCTTGTTGTGCTGAGTGTGAACG
This sequence comes from Enterobacter cloacae complex sp. S2, assembly GCF_015159675.1. Lineage (NCBI taxonomy): Bacteria > Pseudomonadati > Pseudomonadota > Gammaproteobacteria > Enterobacterales > Enterobacteriaceae > Enterobacter > Enterobacter cloacae complex sp. S2. The sequence goes on along the minus strand of NZ_JADDTS010000033.1, from coordinate 3,276 downwards.
CGTATTCACCAGATAGACGGGAATTTTGATCCCCTGCTCCAGCAGTGCATAAAGCGAGTCGGGAAAACGGTAATTAGCGATAACCACGGAGCTTGAGGCTGCATGCGCAAGCGCGGGCAGCGTGCCGGATGCGCAAGCCATCATCACCGGCAACACTAATTTATTTTTCACCATGCATCCTTACTTAACAGGTATGAACTGTTTCAGGTCCCATATTCCGAGATGAAAATGGTTATCCGTAACGTTGATATCCTCGATAGCGCGCGAGGTATCCGGCATCAGGTAGAAGTTTTTGGTACACGGCGTAGTCGGTGATTCCGGATTCGGCTTCAGGCAGGTTCCGGTCGCATTGACGCGAAAAGCGGTGTTGCCCTTATTCGTTATTTTCCCCGCCACATAGACGAAGTCGATCTTCTTATCACGGGGCTGAACCACCAGAATGGTGCTCACCACCGCGCGCGTCATCCCGGTACCGTTTTTTGGTGAACCGCTGTCCACCTCTTCGCTCACCCCTTCATCCGTGAAGGTAATGCGGTAGTAACGCTCTTTGTTATCGGCGTTCCCGTGATAGTAAAATTTGACAATATTGCTGGTACCGGCGGGCATTACCATGCGCGTGGGCGTCAGCAACAGCTCGTCCACTTTCTCCGGATTAATGACGATCCCTTCATCCATTGGGCTACTGATCCGCTGTGCGCGAACAGAAACAATACGCACGCTGTCTGCTTCGTTTTTTATTTCCTTGGCGGTGGAGTCAGCATCCGCAGGAATAATGGTGGTGACTTTTCCCACATTAATGGCCAGCGCGGAGGAAGAGATAAATAATAAAAATAAGAAGGCGGATTTGAGGTTAAACATGCTATTTCCCTAAACAGGGGCTTGCGCCCCTGGATCGATCAGGCCTTAGCCCCAGGTTGCGCGGAACGCAACAGATACGGTCCCTTCCCACAGGCTGTTGGTCAGGTCTTTGAACTCTTTCGCAGTACCCGCGTTGTCCTGAGCGGAGTCAACGTAGAAGACGAATTTGTCCTGGCCGGTAATTTCGGTATCTGCCGCCGCGCCTGCGCTGGTGGTCAGGTTCCACAGGCCAGAAGAGACGCCGGTGTTAGAAGAAGAATCAACCAGCGTGGTCCATGCGGTTGATTTCGCCCCCACGGTGCCACCGATAGAGCCCAGGTCGTTACCGCCCCAACGCGCACCCACTTTCAGCTTGGTCGCTTCACCGCCCACGCTGAACAGCGTGTTATTTGAATCGTCGAGGATAGCTTCGAGTTTGAAGCTGGTCGCCGTAGAGTGATCGCCACGGATAGCCACATCAAACAGACCGGTATCGGTGTTGAAAGATTTGGTATTGGCGCTGTAAACGAAGTTCAAAGCACGCGTTGGCGTAACAACCAGGTCGGATTCGCTGTCTTTGGTCGCGGTTGCCTGCCAGGTGGCAGAAGCCGTCGTTTCTGCTGCATTAACTGCGCTCAGGGCAGAAACAGACAGCAGGGAGCCCAGAACGATAGCGTTCAGTTTGTTCATTTATTTAGTCCTTCAAAAAAGAATCCACGTGTATAAAAAGGGGAGCCCCTTTTTCGAGGCGGAGTATAGACAGCCGCAAAATAACGAGGCAATACAGAAAAATTCACTCGCCGGAGAATAACAATAAAAATATAAATAAATTTCTCGTATCTTATTGTTACGTATTGAGTAAATCACTCAATTTCCCGAGCAATAGATAAATATCGATTTTTCAATAAAGAGAAATATCAGGACGTCGGAACAGCCACACACATCATTACAGGCAAAACCAGCCCCTTAATTAACCAGGCGTGCGGTTTAACGCGGGTAATATAGAAGAAGTTGATATTATCAAGTAACATTTCGTTTACAACGCCATCCGGCGCCGCATCATCTTCAGATTTATTCAGCTTTTTATCCTTAATATAAAAGATATTGCTTCCATCGACTTTTTCCACGCTGAGCGTGTAATTTCTGTCAATCAGGTAGCTTTTGCCCTCTTTCTTGAGTACGCCTTTATGAATAACCGTCACAACATCTTTGTTGTTAAACAGGAAAAGCGTGGTTAGCGACATATCGGTTAACTCACCCGTGGAATAGGTTTTCCAGGAAATGGTATCTGACTGGCAGCCAAACCCCTCATCCTGCGTTCTGGTAAAATAGATCCACAACAACGCGATGGCAGACAGCGCCAGTACGATACTGAACAGTACACTCATTTTAGTCCTTGACATATTTTAACTCCCGGTCAGGCTTCTGTAAGAAATGCAGTTCTTATAATCGTCGATACTGTCCTGCTGATAACAGATGGCCAGGAAATAATTTTCTATCTGCGACTTTTTAAACCTGGAATAGTAAGCATCTGCAACCTGGTGTTGACAGTCGATATGTTGACTGGCAATGACCTCTTTTACGTGATTAAAGTAGTGCTGTCGCGGCTGATACATATTCTTATCGATCAGGTATACCGTACACCGGTCTACTTTACCGAGCAGATGCATATCAGAATCTTTCAGGCTCTCGGCATAGGAATCCCTTTGGTGCAACAGTAAAACAGCGGTGCCGATAACGGTAATCAGTAATAACGTGCAAAGAGAAATAAAGAGTCTGTGCAGCGATATTAATTGTTTAGGCGGATCGGCATCTTTCTTATGCGCTAGCGTATCGAATGCTTCAGAGGCAGATTGCTCACTAAGCGTTGAAACGACCGGCGGCCTGACCGTGTGATGTTCAATATGCGCGGCAAGGCTAAATCCCTTGCCACGTATCGTTTTTATCAGTAAAGGATCGCATCCTAAAGTACGAAATGCTTTTCTGATTTCACTTATGGCAACATTCAGACTTACCGAAGAACCAGAGAAACCATGATCCTCCCAGACCTTCTTTATCAGGTCGTCTCTGTCGAGAGTTTTACCATTATTGATGATAAGTTCATAAAGCAGACGACCCGCCTGGTTAGATAACTTAATGGATGACTCTTCCTCTCCATTAATCATGATCATACCGGTGTCGACTTCATAAAGCATTGTAAGATCAATGAGATACTTCATATTATTATTACGCCATTGTTAAAATTATGTGCATTTGCCAGGCAATAATAAGTCTAAAGTTTGTGTGGTCAAGTCGCGTGATATTAATTGAGAGATGAATTCATAAAGCTTCATTAATTAACAATTATTAAATCATTAATAAAAATATTCGAACTAACGCATTTAGGTTAAAACATTAAAAAAAACTAACTCGCAAGATTATAATCTTAAACTTTAGAAG
>NZ_JADDTS010000032.1:0-157881 GCF_015159675.1 Enterobacter cloacae complex sp. S2 | reverse complement strand
AAGCTGACGTCCGGGGTCAGGTCTTTATAATCCTTGCAGGCCAGCTCGCAGGTTTTGCACCCGGTGCAGCGGCTGGAATCAATAAAAAATCCATACTGGGTTGTCATCGGTTACTCCTTACGCCTTTTCAACCTGAACGAGGTTTGTGTGGGATGGGTTGCCCTTCGCCAGCGGCGATGGACGCTGCGTAGTGAGAACGTTGATGCAGCCCGCCTGATCGATACGGTTCGCATCCGGGTTATACCAGGCCCCTTCCCCCAGCGCGACAACGCCAGGCATCATGCGCGGAGTCACTTTAGCTTCGATATGCACTTCGCCACGTCCGTTGAAGATACGTACGCGATCGCCATTACTGATGCCGCGCGCTTTCGCATCCATCGGGTTGATCCACATCTCCTGTCGGCAGGCCGCTTTCAGAACGTCAACGTTGCCGTAGGTGGAGTGAACACGCGCTTTGTAGTGGAAACCGGTTAACTGAAGTGGGAATTTCTCCGTCAGCGGATCGTTGTAGTTTTCGAAGCCTGGCGTATAGATCGGCAGCGGATCGATAACGTCCCCTTCCGGCAATTCCCACGTTGCGGCAATTTTTGCCAGCTCTTCGGAGTAGATCTCGATTTTGCCCGACGGCGTGGTCAGCGGATTGGCCTGCGGATCGTCGCGGAAGGCTTTATACGCCACGTGATGCCCTTCCGGATCGCGCTGCTTGTACATGCCCTGCTTGCGGAAGGTATCGAAGTCCGGCAGGTCTGGAATGGCTTTGCGTGAGAGCTCGTGCAGATGGCGCATCCACCCTTCCTGAGTACGCCCCTCTGTGAACTGCTGCTCAACGCCAAGACGTTTCGCCAGCTCGGACGTCATCTCATAGATAGTTTTGCACTCGAAGCGCGGTTTGATGGCCTGGTCTGTGAAGATCACATAGGACATGTTGCCGCAGGAGGCGTCCAGCGCGAAATCCATCTGCTCAGACGCGGTGCAGTCTGGGAGCAGAATATCGGCATACTTCGCCGATGAGGTCATGTGGCAGTCGATCACCACAATCATTTCGCACTTCTTGTCGTCCTGCAAGATTTCGTGGGTGCGGTTGATCTCTGAGTGCTGGTTGATCAGGCAGTTACCGGCATAGTTCCAGATCATTTTGATCGGCACATCCAGCTTATCTTTGCCCCGAACACCGTCGCGTAGCGCGGTCATTTCCGGGCCGCGCTCGATCGCGTCCGTCCACATAAACATGGAGATGCTGGTCTGAACCGGGTTATCCAGCGTTGGCATACGCTCAAACGGTACTTCATACGAGCCTTCACGCGCCCCGCTATTACCGCCGTGAATGCCGACGTTGCCAGTCAGAATCGAGAGCATAGAAATAGCGCGGGTGGCAATTTCGCCGTTCGCGTGACGCTGCGGTCCCCAGCCCTGGCTGATATAAGCCGGTTTTGCTGAACCAATTTCACGGGCCAGCTGAACAATACGTTCGACTGGAATGCCGGTGATGGTGGATGCCCACTCAGGGGTTTTCGCTACCCCGTCGCTGCCCTGACCAAGTATATACGCTTTGTAATGCCCGTTAGCCGGTGCGCTGGCTGGCAGCGTCTTCTCGTCATAGCCGACGCAGTATTTATCAAGGAACGGCTGATCGACGAGGTTTTCAGTGATCATCACATACGCCAGCGCATTGACCAGCGCCGCATCGGTACCAGGGCGGATAGGGATCCACTCGTCTTCTCGCCCCGCGCCGGTATCGGTGTAGCGCGGATCGACGATGATCATTCGTGCGTTGGATTTGGCGCGCGCCTGCTCAAGATAATAGGTTACCCCACCGCCGCTCATACGCGTTTCGCCCGGGTTGTTGCCGAACAACACCACCAGCTTGCTGTTTTCTATATCCGACGGGCTGTTACCGTCTGCCCAGCCGCCATAGGTGTAGTTCAGGCCCGCGGCAATCTGTGCGGAAGAGTAGTCGCCATAATGGTTGAGATAGCCGCCGCAGCAGTTCATCAGGCGCGCTACCAGCGTTTTACCCGGCGGCCAGGAGCGGGTCATGGTGCCGCCCAGCGTCCCGGTGCCATAGTTCAGGTAGATGGATTCGTTGCCGTATTCTTTGATCAGGCGCTGCATGTTGGTCGCGATAATATCGTAGGCTTCGTCCCAGCTAATGCGCTCGAACTTCCCTTCCCCACGCTTACCGACACGCTTCATCGGATATTTCAGACGATCCGGGTTATAAACGCGACGGCGCATTGAGCGGCCACGCAGACAGGCACGAACCTGGTGTAACCCTTCGTAGTTATCATCGCCGGTATTGTCGGTTTCAACGTATTTGATTTCACCGTCCACAACATGCATACGCAGGGGACAACGGCTACCACAGTTAACGGTACAGGCACTCCACACCACTTTTTCCGGGGCTGAAGCGGGAGACAGAGCCTCCGCCGCCGACGCCAGACGGGTAAAAGGAAGCGTAAAGGCGCTGCTGGCAACCGCCAGACCACCTATTGCTGTGGTTTTCATCAACCCACGGCGAGTGACCTCGGCAGCCATTAACGCTTCAGGCGCTTTGATTTTCATAAAGACTCACTTTGGTTGCTCACAAAGAAAAGAGAGGCGGCGCATACCGCTATGTAGTTTTATATATAACGAATTCCTTCGTTACAGGTGTTTTATGCTAACTTTCGTTCGGAGGAGTATTACTACTTTAGAGGGAGGGAATATTGCGTCGTATCAAATCAAAGATATAAAAAAAGCGCCCTGAGGCGCTTTTTTGTTTTGCAGCAAAATATTAGCCGATGAACTGCTGGCCTTTCATGTAAGGACGCAGCACCTCAGGGATCTCAATACGACCATCTGCCTGCTGGTAGTTCTCCAGCACGGCAACCAGCGTACGGCCAACCGCCAGACCAGAACCGTTCAGGGTATGAACCAGACGGGTCTTCTTATCGGACTTGCTGCGGCAACGCGCCTGCATACGACGCGCCTGGAAATCCCAGACGTTAGAGCAAGAGGAGATTTCACGGTAGGTGTTTTGCGCAGGCACCCAGACTTCGAGGTCGAAGGTTTTGCAGGCGCCGAAGCCCATGTCACCGGTGCACAGCGCCATACGGCGGTATGGCAGCCCCAGCAGCTCCAGCACTTTCTCTGCGTGACCTGTCATCTCTTCCAGCGCGTCCATAGACTCTTCCGGACGAACGATCTGCACCATCTCAACTTTATCGAACTGGTGCATACGGATCAGACCGCGCGTATCACGACCGTAAGAACCGGCTTCAGAACGGAAACATGGAGAGTGCGCAGTCAGTTTGATTGGCAGATCGTCTTCGTCGATGATCTCATCACGCACGAGGTTGGTCAGCGGCACTTCCGCGGTTGGGATCAGCGCGTAGTTGCTGCTGTCAGCTTCTTCGTCCAGCGGACGGGTATGGAACAGATCGCCGGCAAATTTCGGCAGCTGGCCTGTACCGTACAGCGTATCGTGGTTAACCAGATACGGAACGTAGGTTTCGCTGTAGCCATGCTGCTCGGTGTGCAGATCCAGCATAAACTGCGCCAGCGCGCGGTGCAGGTGAGCAATCTGACCTTTCATTACCACGAAGCGAGAACCGGTCAGCTTAACCGCAGCCGCAAAGTCCAGGCCCGCGTGCATTTCGCCTAGCGTCACGTGATCGCGCACCTCGAAGTCAAACTCGCGAGGCGTACCCCAGCGTTTCACTTCAACGTTGTCGTTTTCGTCTTTGCCGACAGGGACGCTGTCGTCAGGAATGTTTGGGATCGCCAGAGCGATATCACGAATTTCAGCCTGAAGAACGTCCAGTTCAGCTTTCGCCTGATCCAGCTCTTCACCCAGTTTGTTCACTTCCAGGCGTAATGGCTCAATATCTTCCCCGCGCGCTTTCGCCTGGCCAATGGATTTCGATCGAGAATTACGCTCTGCCTGCAGATTTTCTGTTTGTACCTGCAAAACTTTACGACGCTCTTCAAGAGCGCGCAGCTTATCTACATCCAGCTTAAAGCCCCGGCGTGCCAGTTTTTCAGCGACTGCGTCTGGCTCATTACGCAGCAGATTGGGATCGAGCATGCTTATCCTGTGCTTATCGAATTAAAAGAGGAAAAAGTGACCACAGCCTGCAGCCACAGAGATATATTGCCAACATTACCGCAACGATTGAACTAACGGTAGCGTTTTATAGGGCTATTTTGATCCTGTCCGGCAAGCCAGGCGAGCTTTTCGCCAATCTTACCCTCAAGACCTCTGTTTGTGGGGTGATAATAGCGGGTTTGTGCCATCTCCTGCGGGAAATACTCTTCCCCGGCGGCGTAGGCGTTGGGTTCGTCATGGGCGTAGCGATACTCCTGCCCGTAACCCATCTCTTTCATCAATTTGGTAGGCGCATTGCGCAGATGAACCGGCACATCGTAGTCCGGACGTTCACGAGCATCCGACATCGCCGCTTTGAAGGCGGTATACACCGCGTTACTTTTCGGTGCGCAAGCCAGATAGACAATTGCCTGCGCAATGGCACGCTCGCCCTCCGCAGGCCCGACGCGGGTAAAGCAGTCCCAGGCGGAAATAGCGACCTGCATGGCGCGTGGATCGGCATTACCGACATCTTCTGACGCAATCGCCAGGCAGCGACGCGCGACATATAACGGATCGCCACCGGCGGTGATGATACGCGCATACCAGTAGAGCGCCGCATCCGGAGCGCTGCCGCGCACGGACTTATGTAAAGCAGAGATGAGGTCGTAAAAACGATCGCCTTTATTATCGAAACGCGCGCTACGCTCACCGGCAATTTCGGTGAGCAGTTCAGGCTTTAATACGCGCTTGCCCGCATCGTCCACTTCGGCCATATCGGCCATCATTTCGAGCGTGTTCAACGCACGACGGGCATCACCGTTAACCAGTTCGGCGATAGCAAGACGCGTCTCGTCCGGCAGAACGATATCCTGCCCGCCGTAACCACGCGCGTTGTCCTCCATCGCCTGCGTCAGAACTTTTTCGATATCTTCCGTGGTCAGCGATTTAAGCAGATACACGCGCGCCCGGGAGAGCAGCGCAGAGTTCAGTTCAAACGACGGGTTTTCCGTGGTGGCGCCAATAAAGAAAATCGTACCGTCTTCAATGTGCGGCAGAAAGGCGTCCTGCTGGCTCTTGTTGAAGCGGTGAACTTCGTCGACAAACAGAATGGTGCGACGTCCGGCATTGCGGTTTTGTCGCGCCCGCTCGATCGCCTCGCGGATCTCTTTCACCCCCGACGTGACCGCCGAGATGCGCTCAACGTCCGCGTTGGCATAGCGGGCGATCACTTCAGCGAGCGTGGTTTTTCCGGTGCCGGGTGGCCCCCAGAGGATCATGGAGTGCAGATGCCCCGCCTCAATAGCGCGCGGCAAGGGTTTCCCCGCAGCCAGCAGATGTTGCTGACCGATGTACTGCGCTAAATTTTCTGGCCGCATACGGGCGGCCAGAGGTTGAAACGCATTATCTGAAAAATCGAGCGACAGGTTGCTCACTCATGCCTCTTACTTATTGCGTTGGTCGTCCACCGTTACGCCCTGCGGCGGCGTAAAGGTGAATTTCGATGCATCAATGGCGCCGTTTTGCTGAGACTTCAACTGATAGCTGCTGCGCTGATAGTCCTGCTCAACCGCGCCGAACTGATTGATGGTACCGTTGCTGCTCACGTTAATGGTGAACTGCTTCAGATTACCGTTGCTGCCTTTTGGCGTCAGGACGAACTCATCACCGTTTTGTTTGATGTTGTACTGCTGCCAGTCGCTGGACTGGTTACGGGCAATGAGCATAAACGGCGTATTGCTGGTCGCGTCTTTGAGCCAGGTGGCGGTCGCCTGCTCAACAAACGGATTGTAGAACCACAGGGTTTTACCGTCAGACACCAGCACGCTTTCATCCGGCTGGGTCATGTGCCAGTTGAACAGATTTGGGCGTTTTACCCACAAATCTCCCTGGCCTTCCTGCACCGCGTTGCCGCTGCCGTCAGTCACTTTTTGCGTGAAGCTGGCGTGGAAACTGCTCACTTTATCCAGTCGGCTTTTAAGGTCGCTGGCTGCATCAGCCCAGACGCTGCTGGCAACAAAACTGGAGAGTAATGCACAGGCGATGGCGATTTTTTTCATTGTTATTCCTTAAAATACGTCTTCCCGATATGGGGGTTCCGTTTCTATTCTGTACCTGCCCGAAGGCAGGCGACAGAAGAATATGCTTAATTTTTGCTGATTTACCCTTCTTTGCAATCGCTGAAGATTACTCAAAAGGCGGTGGCGCCAGCACCTCACGGTTACCGTTGTGCCCCTGTTCGCTCACGATGCCCTGGGCTTCCATCTGCTCAATGATACGCGCCGCGCGGTTGTAACCGATACGGAACTGGCGCTGCACGCCGGAGATGGACGCTTTGCGTTTTTCGGTGACGAAATTAACCGCCTGGTCGAATAACGGATCCAGCTCTTCGCCGCCGTCAAAACCACCGCCGCCACCTTCGTTTTCGCTGTCAGAGGTGATGCCGTCAACATATTGCGGTCGCCCGCGCGCTTTCCAGTCCTGCACAACCGCGTGCACTTCCTGGTCGCGAACAAACGCACCGTGAACACGCACCGGCGAGGTGGAGTTCGGCCCGGAATAGAGCATATCCCCCATCCCCAGCAGCGACTCTGCTCCGCCCTGGTCAAGGATAGTACGGGAGTCAATTTTACTCGACACGGTAAACGCGATACGGGTCGGGATGTTTGCCTTAATAAGACCGGTGATTACATCCACGGACGGACGCTGCGTTGCCAGTACCAGGTGGATGCCCGCCGCACGCGCTTTCTGTGCCAGACGCGCAATCAGCTCTTCCACTTTCTTGCCAACGGTCATCATCAGGTCGGCAAATTCATCCACCAGCACCACGATGTAAGGCAGTTTTTCCAGCACCGGATGCTGGGCATCCATGCTGTCACCCGGCTTCCAGTATGGGTCCGGAATCGGACGGCCCATACGCGCCGCTTCGGCGATTTTCTCGTTATAACCGGCCAGGTTACGCACGCCCAGCGCCGACATCAGCTTGTAGCGACGCTCCATTTCATTGACGCTCCAGCGTAATGCGTTGGCGGCGTCCTTCATGTCGGTAACCACTTCCGTTAACAGATGCGGAATGCCTTCGTAGACGGACAGTTCGAGCATTTTTGGGTCGATCATGATGAAACGCACATCTTCAGGCTGCGCTTTGTAGAGCATACTGAGGATCATGGCGTTCACCCCGACCGATTTACCGGAGCCGGTAGTACCCGCAACCAGCAGGTGCGGCATCTTTGCGAGATCGGCAACCACCGGATCGCCGGCGATATCTTTACCCAACACCACGGTCAGCGGAGACGGGTTGTCGCGGAATTTGGTGTTATCCAGAACTTCACGCAGATAAACGGTCTGGCGTTTCTTGTTTGGCAGCTCAAGGCCAACGTAAGGCTTGCCTGGGATCACTTCCACCACGCGTACCGCCACGGTGGACAGAGAACGCGCCAGGTCGCGGGAGAGGTTAGAAATACGCGCCGCTTTTACGCCCGGTGCCAGGTTCAGTTCGAAACGGGTGATCACCGGGCCCGGTGAGTAGTTCACCACGTCCGCTTTAATGCGGAAGTCAGCCAGACGCGCTTCCACCAGACGGGCCATCTGCTCAAGGGCAAAGGTATCCACCGGCTCGACTTCCGCTGGCGGTGGCGTTAACAGATCCAGCGACGGCAGCGGCGTACTTGGTCGTTGCAGCGGTCGGCTGTCTCCGTTACGCATCAGCAGCGGGTGAATCAGGCTCTCCTGCGGCTGTGGTGCTGGCTGCTGGAACTGTGGCTGAGGCGGTTGAGAAGGTGTCTGCGGCTGCGCATACGCCTGCGGCGCCGGCTGTTGCGGCTGCACGTAAGCCTGTGGTGCAGGCGGCTGACGCACCGGCTCCGCTTCCGGCATTACGCTCGGCGTGAACAGCGGTTCGCTTGGGCCATCATCCACCAGATCTTTCATTGGTGAGAATTCGAAATCCGACAGCGAGAACGGGTTTGCCCCCGAAGGTTGCTCACCGGAATAACGCTGCTGCTGCGTTGCTGCAAACTGGCGCGCCAGCTCCGCTTCGGCCGCATCATCCTCGTCCTGCTGTGAAGGCACGTCATGCTGATACTCTTCGCCGTAACGCTGATTCTGCTGGGCAGCAAACTGACGCGCCAGCTCATCCTGATGCAGTTCGTCGGCATCATCTTCGTACTCGGACTCACGGGCTTTTTCTTCCGCCATACGCAGGGAAGGCAGTTTAATGCCATAAGAGGCCAGCTCCCGGCGAGTCGGTACGCGCACGCGGTTAGGGCGCGGCAGCTGTGGACCAATGCCCTCTTTCACCTGAGGACGCGGGGCGCTGTCGGTTGCCGGGCTGAATAGCGGAGCGGACGCGGCAGCGGCTGCCGTTGCCTGCTTCACGGCTTCTGCACCCGACGCAACGGCTGGCGTAGGTTCTACAGGTGGAACGCTGACCGAAGGCGCTTTTGCAACAGGCTCCTGCACCGGCTCGGGCACGGGCTGATACCAGGCGGCAAGCTGCTCGCGCTCACGGGCGCGGCGCTCTTCCACTTCTTCAAAATAGTATAATGGCGGACGGGATGGCTTCGCTTCCTCCACCACTTCGGGTTCAGACACCGGTGCAACGTATGGCTGTTCAGGTACAGCGGGTTCGGGCGTATAAGCCTGATACGGTTGTTGCGGTACGCTGGCAGGCTCAGGCGGCTGATACGTTTGCTGCCACTGTTCCTGCTGCACAGGAATATAACTTTCAGGCTCAGGTGCAATGGTCGGTTCAGGCGTATGGACGCCTGGCGCAGTCTGCCAGTCTACCTGCGGTTGCTGGATCGCGGACTTCGGTGCCGGAACAGGCGAGGACGGCATCACGGCTTCAACAGGCGCAACATGGGCCTGAGCAGCCGTCGTTGCGGCAGCAGCAGCGGCTACCGGTTCAGTCACGGAGTGGCCATTCAGCAGCGGATCGTATTCGTCATACTCTCCCGGCGTGGCTCGATGGCCAGAGAACAGTACGTCATCAGGGTCGACGGCCGCACCGCGATACTCAATCTGCTCGTCTTCATCCATACGTTTGCCGGAGAACAGCGCGGCATCCGTTTTACGGCCTAACGGGTTAGCAAATTTTTCAGCGACGCGCTGGCGGCGCGCCAGAGCACCGCGCAGAATACGCGCGCGGCGAGATTCACGCCGCTGTACAGGCGCCTCGTCTTCCTCTTCGTACTCATCTTCATACTCGTCTTCATCGACCCACGTATCGTCACGACGGGTACGGTTGCTGGCGAACGTCAGCAGCGTCAGAATAAAGCTGCCGATCTTCTCAGCAATGCTCACCCAGGACCAGCCGGTAAACAGCGTCAGGCCCGCCGCCCAGATACAGAGCAGCGCCAGCGTGCCGCCGCTGCTATGAAGCATCGGTTGCAGCGCGGAGCTCAACAGGCTGCCGATCACCCCGCCGGAGGCGAAGTACCAGATATCATCAGCGTTGATCGCCGCCAGCCCACAGGAGGTGAGGATCAGCGCCAGGGCGCCAATCAGGCGCAGCGAAACGGCAAAATAATCGATGTAGTCGTCGTTCTGTCGATGACGCCAGGCAAACCAGCATCCGCCAATAATGATGACGGGAAGGGTATAAGCCATCACTCCGAAAATGAAAAAGAGCGTGTCCGCAAGCCAGGCACCGGGAACGCCACCTAAGTTATGAATAGGCTCATGCCATGCGGTTTGCGACCAGCTGGGATCTGAGGGGTTGAAACTGAGTAAGGCGGCCATCAGCCAGACGGCAAAAAGGGCAATAACAATCAGTAACGCCTCGAGGAGACGACGTCCGCTGCTTAGCTTAGATAATGTGACTTCTTTGTCTTCAGTGTATTCCTGGCTCAAGAAAGGCTCTCCAGGTATCAGGCATGTCCTGCCTGTGTGCTAAAACGGACAACAGCGCCGGGTATCCCCGGCACTGTTGCTGTATGGATTAACAGGAGTGTAATCAAACTACACTGATTTTGCACCTGTTCCGTGTTAGCGCGTCTTAATAACCAGACGATTGCTCTGTTTGACCTCTTCCATCACCACATAAGTACGGGTGTCGTTCACGCCTGGCAGACGCAGCAGGGTTTCACCCAGCAGCTTACGGTAGGCGGACATATCAGGCACACGGGTTTTTAACAGGTAGTCAAAATCACCGGAAACCAGATGACACTCTTGAATTTCTTCAAGTTTTTGTACAGCGGCGTTAAATTGCTCAAACACATCCGGCGCACCACGATTCAGAGTAATCTCAACAAATACCAGAAGTGAGGCATCCAGATAATGCGGGTTTAGCAGAGCCGTATAGCCCTGAATAAAACCCTGTCTTTCCAGTCGACGCACACGCTCAAGGCACGGCGTCGGGGAAAGTCCCACACGTTTTGAAAGCTCGACGTTGGAAATACGCCCATCCTTTTGCAATTCATTAAGAATGTTACGATCGATACGGTCGAGATCTTTGCCAGGGCGCTTCTTGCTATCTACCATTATTATTGTCTCTCTGTATTCCTTCCCTACTCCTGCCTGGACCCTGTGCACATCACTGTTCAGAGCCTGCACCCGTTATTCATCACATCGCCTGGTTATGTATTAGACGCGATGTGGATTCGGGGTCTGCGGTAAGAAGACCGTTGCCCGAAAGCAGTCACAGACATCACGTATGGCGTCTGTCCACACCATGCGTAGATTTCACTGACCCGGTAAAAATGGCATTTACGTGCATGTCTATTCGGCATGCAGTTCATGCGTCTTTTTTTCTTCCTTGAATGTTTTCGCAAAAGCGCAGGGGATTGTCAAAGCAAAACATCGATTTTTAGTACAAGATGCCGGATATTCATTACGGGGGGGTATTAATCATCATTTTATTGCCTTATAAACGCGCGATTTTCAGTAGCAGACGTGATATGACCGTGTCTGATCCATAGGGCGTGACTATTGCATATATCGGAAGCAAAACTGTCGTGCTCTTTTTTTACGGCAACAAATTCCCTACAATCCAGCCCATTGCCTGCCAACAACAATGGGGATCTCATGGGCACGACCAAACACAGTAAGCTGCTAATCCTTGGTTCTGGACCTGCGGGATATACCGCAGCGGTCTATGCTGCACGCGCTAACCTGCAACCGGTACTGATTACCGGGATGGAAAAAGGCGGTCAGCTGACCACCACCACGGAAGTGGAAAACTGGCCGGGCGACCCGAACGACCTGACCGGGCCGCTGCTGATGGAGCGCATGCACGAGCATGCTGCTAAATTCGAAACCGAAATCCTGTTCGACCACATTAATAAAGTGGATTTGCAGAACCGTCCGTTCCGTCTGACCGGCGACAGCGGTGAATACACCTGCGATGCGCTGATCATCGCTACCGGTGCCTCTGCCCGTTATCTCGGTCTGCCGTCTGAAGAAGCATTCAAAGGGCGCGGCGTATCAGCCTGCGCGACCTGCGACGGTTTCTTCTATCGCAACCAGAAAGTTGCGGTGATCGGCGGCGGCAACACCGCTGTGGAAGAAGCGTTGTATCTGGCGAACATCGCCTCAGAAGTACACCTGATCCACCGTCGCGACACCTTCCGCGCCGAGAAGATCCTGATCAAACGCCTGATGGATAAAGTGGCGAGCGGCAACATTGTGCTGCATACCAACCGTACGCTGGAAGAAGTGACCGGCGATCAGATGGGTGTGGCGGGTCTGCGAATTCGTGATACGCAGAACACCGACACCGTCGAAACGCTGGAGGTGGCAGGCCTGTTTGTGGCAATCGGTCACAGCCCGAACACGGCCATTTTCGAAGGCCAACTTGAGCTGGAGAACGGCTACATCAAAGTGCAGTCTGGCATTCACGGCAATGCCACGCAGACCAGCATCCCAGGCGTCTTCGCGGCTGGCGACGTGATGGACCATATTTATCGTCAGGCGATCACCTCTGCGGGCACCGGCTGTATGGCCGCGCTGGACGCAGAACGCTATCTGGACGGACTGGCAGAACAAGGTAAATAATCTTTACAAGTCAGTAACAAACGTAAATAAAGGCGGCCACTGGTCGCCTTTATTTTTGCTCACGTGTAACATGCAGATGTCTAATTTCTTATAACGTCACCTGCAAAGTACGCAATGGAAAAAACCCGTCAACAAGAGTTAACGCGCTGGCTGAAACAGCAAAGCGTTCTGTCCCGCCGCTGGCTTATGATCTCCCGCGTTCTGGGATTTATCAGCGGTCTGTTGATTGTTGCCCAGGCATGGCTGCTGGCCCGCATTCTCAATCATATGATCATGGAGAGCATCCCGCGCGAAGCGCTGCTGCTGCCGTTTATCGTTCTGGTGCTGGTTTTCGTCCTGCGTGCGTGGGTGGTCTGGCTGCGCGAGCGGGTTGGGTTCCATGCCGGCCAGCACATCCGCTATGAGATCCGCCGCAAAGTGCTCGACCGGCTTTCGGAAGCCGGGCCTGCGTGGATCCAGGGCAAACCGGCCGGTAGCTGGGCGACGCTGATCCTTGAGCAAATCGACGATATGCACGATTACTATGCGCGTTATCTTCCACAGATGACGCTGGCAGTGTTTGTGCCTCTGATGATTGTTATCGCCATCTTCCCTGTTAACTGGGTAGCGGCTCTGATCCTGATGGGGACCGCCCCGCTCATCCCGCTGTTTATGGCGATGGTCGGCATGGGCGCGGCAGATGCTAACCGTCGCAACTTCCTTGCGCTGGGTCGGTTGAGCGGTCATTTCCTGGACCGTCTGCGCGGAATGGAAACTCTGCGGATCTTTGGTCGTGGTGAAGCGGAAACCGAAAACATTCGCCTGGCGTCGCAGGATTTTCGTCAGCGCACCATGGAAGTGTTGCGCATGGCCTTCCTTTCTTCCGGCGTGCTCGAGTTCTTTACCTCCCTGTCGATTGCGCTGGTGGCGGTTTACTTTGGCTTCTCCTACCTCGGCGCGCTGGACTTTGGCCACTACGGTACGGCGGTCACGCTTTCCGCCGGGTTCCTGGCGCTGATCCTGGCCCCGGAATTTTTCCAGCCGCTTCGCGATCTCGGCACCTTTTACCATGCCAAAGCGCAGGCGGTGGGTGCTGCCGACAGCCTGAAAACCTTTATGGAAACGCCGCTGGCGCATCCGGAGCGTGGTGAGGTGACGCTGAATACGAACGATCCGGTGACCATTGAAGCACAGGATTTTTCTGTTCTGTCGCCTGAAGGCAAAGTGCTGGCCGGCCCGCTGAACTTTACCCTGCCTGCCGGGCATCGTATGGTGCTGGTGGGTACCAGCGGCTCAGGTAAAAGCTCATTGTTGAATGCGCTGTCAGGTTTTATGGCGTACACCGGATCGCTGCGTATCAACAAAACGGAGCTACGCGAGCTCGATCCTGATGCCTGGCGTAAACAGCTAAGCTGGGTGGGTCAAAACCCTCAGCTGCCTGCCCCGACGCTGCGCGAGAATGTGCTGCTGGCAAGGCCGGATGCACGTGACGATGAGCTGCAATCTGTCCTCGACCGCGCCTGGGTCAGCGAGTTTTTGCCGCTGCTTGCGCAGGGTGTCGATACCGTCATTGGCGATCAGTCTGCCGGGCTGTCAGTGGGCCAGGCACAGCGCGTCGCGGTTGCCCGTGCGCTGCTGAACCCCTGTTCGTTAATGCTGCTGGACGAACCCGCCGCCAGCCTGGACGCTCACAGCGAGCAGCGCGTGATGGATGCGCTTAACGCAGCCTCACGCCAGCAAACTACCCTGATGGTGACCCACCAGCTGGAAGGTATTGCCGACTGGGATCAGATCTGGGTGATGGAAAACGGACACATTGTTGAGCAAGGCGATTACGCCGCGCTTGTTGCCGCGCAGGGGCCCTTTGCGACCCTGCTGGCGAACCGTCAGGAGGATATCTGATGCGCGCCCTGCTTCCCTATCTTGCTTTGTATAAACGCCACAAATGGATGCTGACGCTCGGGATCGTACTGGCGATTATCACTCTGCTCGCCAGCATCGGCCTGCTTACGCTTTCTGGCTGGTTCCTCTCCGCGTCTGCGGCCGCAGGCTTTGCCGGGCTATACAGCTTTAACTACATGCTGCCTGCCGCCGGGGTGCGCGGCACGGCGATTACGCGAACTGCCGGGCGCTACTTCGAACGCCTGGTCAGCCACGACGCGACCTTCCGCGTGCTGCAACACCTGCGTATTTATACGTTCAGCAAATTGCTGCCCCTCTCCCCTGCCGGGCTGGCACGTTTTCGGCAGGGCGAATTACTCAACCGCGTAGTTGCGGATGTGGATACGCTGGATCACCTCTATCTGCGCGTCATCTCGCCCATGGTGGGCGCGTTTGTGGTGATTGTCGTGGTCACGCTGGGGTTGAGTTTCCTGGATGTTCCCATCGCACTGACGCTCGGCGGCATCATGCTGATGACGCTGATTATTCTGCCGCCCCTGTTTTATCGTGCAGGTAAAACCACCGGGGAAAACCTGACGCGTTTGCGCGGGGAATACCGCCAGCAGCTCACCTCCTGGTTGCAGGGTCAGGCCGAGCTCACCATTTTTGGTGCCAGCAAGCGCTACCGCACCCGTATGGAAAATACGGAACTGAACTGGCATGAAGCCCAGCGTCGCCAGTCTGAACTGACCGCGTTTTCTCAGGCGCTGATGATGTTAATCGGTGGGTTTGCCGTTATCGCCATGCTCTGGATGGCCTCCGGTGGCGTGGGCGGTAACCCGCAGCCTGGCCCGCTGATTGCGTTGTTTGTTTTCTGTGCCCTGGCAGCCTTCGAAGCCTTAGCCCCGGTCACCGGCGCCTTTCAGCATCTCGGCCAGGTGATTGCCTCTGCGCTGCGCATTACGGATATTGCAGAGCAGGAGCCGGAAGTGAAGTTCAGCGCGGGTCAAACCGCTGTGCCGGAGCAGGTCGCGCTGACGCTCAGCAACGTCACCTTCGCCTACGACAAGCAGGCGCAAAACGCGCTGGAAGATATCAGCCTTTCTGTTGATGCCGGGCAGCGCATTGCGATCCTTGGCCGTACGGGATGTGGCAAATCGACGCTTCTGCAACTCCTCACGCGCGCCTGGGACCCGCAGCAGGGCGAGATTCGGTTTAACGACCTTCCGCTGTCTGATTTTAGCGAAGCGGCCTTGCGTAAAACCGTCAGCGTCGTGCCCCAGCGTGTGCACCTGTTCAGCGCTACGCTGCGCGATAATCTTCTTCTGGCGGCACCGGACGCCTCTGACGATACGCTGCGGGCGATGCTGGAACAGGTTGGGCTGCACAAGCTGCTTGAGGACGACGGGTTGAACAGCTGGCTGGGTGAAGGGGGCCGACAGCTTTCCGGCGGCGAACTGCGTCGTCTGGCCATCGCGCGCGCCTTGCTGCACGATGCGCCGCTGATGTTGCTGGATGAACCGACAGAAGGTCTGGATGCCACAACCGAGAGTCAAATTCTTGATTTACTGACAAAGGTGATGAAAGGCAAAACCGTGCTGATGGTCACTCACCGCCTGCGCGGGCTGGTGAATTTCGATCGAATAATTGTGATGGACAACGGACACATAATTGAGCAAGGTAATCACGCAGAGCTGCTGGCAAAACAGGGTCGCTACTACCAGTTTAAACAGCGCCTGTAGACTATATTTGTAGCGTCCTCTCTCGCGTACTGGAGTTCTGTTGTCATGCGCCTGGTGCAGCTTTCTCGCCATAATATTGCGTTCCCTTCTCCGGAGGGGGCGCTGCGTGAACCTAACGGATTGCTGGCTTTGGGCGGCGATCTCAGCCCGGCGCGTCTCTTAATGGCTTACCAGCGCGGCATCTTCCCGTGGTTTTCTCCCGGCGACCCGATTTTATGGTGGTCTCCGGACCCGCGAGCCGTGCTGTGGCCCGGGCAGTTTCACCTGAGCCGCAGCATGAAACGTTTTCACGCAAATTCGCCCTATCGCGTCACGCTCAATCATGCCTTCGGGCAGGTTATCGAAGGCTGCGCTGAAGATCGTCATGAAGGCACCTGGATAACCCGCGACATCATTATCGCCTACCACCAGCTTCATGAGCTGGGCTACGCGCACTCCATCGAAGTATGGAAAGATGATGACCTCGTTGGGGGGATGTACGGGGTGGCGCAGGGCACGCTTTTCTGCGGTGAGTCGATGTTCTCCCGCGCCACGAATGCGTCGAAAACCGCGCTGCTGGTTTTTAGCCAGGAATTTGCCCAACGCGGCGGACAACTGATGGATTGTCAGGTGCTGAATGAGCACACCGCCTCGCTCGGCGCGGTTGAAATTTCCCGCCGACGCTATATCGAACACCTTGAACAGTGCCGACAGGAGACTCTTCCGCGCGATTTTTGGGTTCCCAGAATGCTCTTTATGCCCAATGCCTAAATGTTTTCCGCATATTTTTTATGAGGGTGTTATAATTACGCCGCAGAGTAGCTTCTGCCTGTTGCCCCGCCGCCGTTTGGGACCCTCGCTTCAGATAACGTCCTGACGTTTATCCTGTCGTATCCCCTTTACGAATGCGCTTTCCGTTCGGTTGTACCGTGACGCTTGGGCAATACGCTGAAATTGTTTTGCTGCGTTTTAAACGCGCAATTCTTTACTTAATTGATGAATTTCGGCATTATCTTGCCGGTTCAAAACTTGGTAGTGATACCCCAGAGGATTAGATGGCCAAAGAAGACAATATTGAAATGCAGGGTACCGTACTTGATACGTTGCCTAATACCATGTTTCGCGTAGAACTGGAAAACGGTCACGTGGTAACTGCGCACATCTCCGGTAAAATGCGCAAAAACTATATCCGCATTTTGACGGGCGACAAAGTGACTGTTGAACTGACCCCGTACGACCTGAGCAAAGGCCGCATTGTCTTCCGTAGTCGCTAATTGTTTTCGCCTGTAATGGCAGATGAATATTTAAAAGGTCGGGACAATCCCGGCCTTTTTTATTTATGGCCTTAGTGTGGCTGTGTCGGCAGATGTATTGTCATGCACGGGTTCATGGGTACGATTAAATCTTCAGCTATCGCGTGGGTAATGTCATGCAACAGTCCCGTCAGGTGCGGCAACATATCGCGGTCAAAATGCGAAACCAGCAGCACGTGGTTTAACGCCCGGCAGTAGTCACATTTCGTTTCTGTATCTTCCAGCAACCACTCTTTTTGTCGCGGCTGTTCCGCTTCGTCCTCAAATTCCACCACCTGAAAATCACGCATGGATTCTGTGAGGCCGGATTTTACCTCTTCCAGATAAGCTCCGAGACAGCGGCAAACGGGCTGCGTTTGCGGGAGAGATTTGCAGTCGAGAAGGATTTCGGTGAGCAGCTTGCAGCGCTCGGCCAGGGTTGGGAGATCGGGGTTGAGGGAGAGTTCGGTGTAGAGCTGGGCGAAGCTATTAATATTAGTCATATGTAATCCTTTATGCACGCAAGATTGTCTGTGCACACACTTTCAGGACGCCAATCCCGGCACCCGATTTTGCAGGTGCGACGCCATTTTATTACTGTAGATTTATCCAGCAACTGACTTCGAAAGAATCTGGAAAGCGCCGCGCAAAATTCCTCTGCGGCCTGATGCCCTCACCCCAGCCCTCTCCCACTGGGAGAGGGAGCAAACAAAAAAAACGGCAACCGAAGTTGCCGTTTTGCTTTTACCTTTCAACTCAGTGAGCCGCTTCCGGCTTGTGCTTCGCCGCACTCTGGAAATCGTACGTCAGTTCGTTCTTCGCCTGATCCAGCGCCACGGTCACCTGGCCGCCGTCCACCAGCGAGCCAAACAGCAGCTCGTTCGCCAGCGGTTTCTTCAGGTTGTCCTGAATCACGCGCGCCATCGGACGGGCACCCATCGCACGGTCGTAGCCTTTCTCGGCCAGCCAGTTGCGGGCCTCCTGGCTCACTTCCAGCGACACGCCTTTCTGATCCAGCTGAACCTGCAGCTCGACGATGAACTTATCCACCACCTGATGGATCACCTCGGTAGACAGGTGATCGAACCAGATAATGTTGTCCAGACGGTTACGGAACTCCGGCGTGAAGATCTTCTTGATCTCCTCCATCGCATCGGTGCTGTTATCCTGATGGATCAGGCCGATGGATTTGCGCTCGGTTTCACGCACCCCGGCGTTGGTGGTCATCACCAGCACCACGTTGCGGAAATCGGCCTTGCGCCCGTTGTTATCGGTCAGCGTCCCGTTGTCCATCACCTGCAACAGGATGTTGAACACGTCCGGGTGCGCTTTCTCAATTTCATCAAGAAGCAGTACCGCGTGCGGATGCTTGATCACCGCGTCGGTGAGCAGGCCGCCCTGGTCAAAGCCCACGTAGCCCGGAGGCGCACCAATCAAACGGCTGACGGTGTGACGCTCCATATACTCGGACATATCAAAGCGCAACAGCTCAATGCCCAGCGCTTTGGAGAGCTGCACCGTTACCTCGGTTTTACCCACACCGGTCGGGCCGGCGAACAGGAAGGAACCGACAGGCTTGTGGTCATGCCCCAGGCCAGCACGGGCCATCTTAATCGCTTCGGTTAAGGCCTCAATGGCTTTATCCTGACCAAAGACCAGCATTTTCAGGCGATTGCCGAGGGTGCGCAGCGTATCACGGTCGCTCTGAGAGACGCTCTTCTCAGGGATACGTGCGATACGGGCCACCACGGACTCGATATCCGCTACGTTCACGGTTTTCTTACGCTTGCTCGCTGGCATCAGGCGCGCACGCGCACCCGCTTCATCAATCACGTCGATCGCTTTATCCGGCAGATGACGATCGTTGATGTATTTCACCGCCAGCTCCACCGCCGCACGCACCGCTTTCGCGGTGTAACGCACGTCATGGTGCGCTTCGTACTTGGTTTTCAGGCCGTTGATGATCTGCACCGTTTCGTCAACCGACGGCTCGGTTACGTCGATTTTCTGGAAACGACGCGCCAGCGCACGATCCTTCTCAAAGATGTTGCTGAACTCCTGGTACGTCGTAGAGCCCATCACGCGGATCTTGCCGCTGGAGAGCAGCGGTTTGATCAGGTTGGCGGCATCTACCTGACCACCGGAAGCCGCGCCTGCGCCGATGATGGTGTGGATCTCATCGATAAACAGGATGCTGTTGGTGTCCTGCTCCAGCTGTTTTAACAGCGCTTTGAAACGTTTTTCAAAATCACCGCGGTATTTGGTGCCCGCCAGCAGCGAGCCGATATCCAGCGAGTAGATGGTGCAGTCGGCAATCACTTCCGGCACGTCGCCCTGCACAATGCGCCAGGCCAGACCTTCGGCAATCGCGGTTTTACCCACGCCAGATTCCCCCACCAGCAGCGGGTTATTCTTGCGGCGACGGCACAGCACCTGGATGGCACGCTCCAGCTCTTTGTCGCGGCCAATCAGCGGGTCGATACCGCCAACGCGAGCAAGCTGGTTAAGGTTGGTGGTGAAGTTTTCCATACGATCCTCCCCGCCTGCTTGCTCTTCATTGCTGTTGATCTGTCCGCTGGGATCCGATGCCTGGTTAGGCTCGTCTTTTCGCGTTCCGTGAGAGATGAAGTTGACCACGTCGAGCCGGCTGACTTCGTGTTTACGCAGCAGGTAGGCCGCCTGGGACTCCTGCTCACTGAAGATGGCGACCAGCACATTGGCGCCCGTCACTTCGCTACGTCCGGAAGACTGGACGTGGAAAACCGCGCGCTGCAGCACGCGCTGGAAGCTGAGCGTCGGCTGTGTGTCGCGCTCTTCTTCACTGGCTGGCAGCACCGGTGTGGTTTGTTCGATGAAGGCTTCGAGTTCCTGACGTAGCGCCACCAGATCCACGGAGCAGGCTTCCAGCGCTTCGCGGGCAGATGGGTTGCTAAGCAGTGCGAGCAGCAAATGCTCGACGGTCATAAACTCATGTCGGTGCTCACGCGCTCTGGCGAAAGCCATATTTAAACTGAGTTCCAGTTCTTGATTGAGCATAGGCACCTCCCCCAATTTTATGCCTTATCAGGCCTTTTCCAGCGTACACAGCAACGGATGCTCGTTCTCCCTTGCATAGTCGTTCACCATCGCTACTTTGGTTTCCGCTACTTCGGCAGTAAAGATGCCGCAGATCGCTTTGCCACGATAATGAACGGTAAGCATCAGTTGCGTTGCACGTTCAACATCATAAGAAAAGAACTTTTGTAGCACGTCAATAACAAATTCCATCGGCGTGTAATCATCGTTCATTAACATAACTTTATACATAGATGGCGGTTTTAGCGCGTCGCGCACTTTATCTTCCGCCAGCTGGTCAAAATCCAGCCAATCGTTGGTCTTACCCATTATGCATAACCACTTTGAATCTACCTCAGATGTTAGATAACAATCATCTATTACTGTCATCCGCGATGTCTGTCACAAACTGTTGCAATAGCGTTAACTGCCTCAAATTTTGGTTGATTATTGTCCCAACTCCAGCGCCAAACGCTTGACGGCTTCTTCCGTTTCTCTAAATTGTACAAGCGTGAGTTGGCGAGGTTTTGAACAGCCCCCACTCCACCACCGGTTCATTCCATCTTAATTTATAAGATTTACGAAGGATGTCGAAGCATGGAAATGGGTACTGTTAAGTGGTTCAACAACGCCAAGGGGTTTGGCTTCATTTGCCCCGAAGGCGGCGGCGAGGATATCTTCGCTCACTATTCCACCATTCAGATGGATGGTTACAGGACGCTCAAAGCCGGGCAGTCCGTCCGGTTCGATGTACACCAGGGGCCAAAAGGCAATCATGCCAGTCTGATCGTCCCCGTTGAAGCAGAAGCGGTTGCATAGCTCTCTGATTCATTGTGTACACCCTGCAGGCAAAATGCCAGCCCGATCGGCTGGCATTTTTATTTTCGGGTTATTCGCGCGCCAGCGCATCCACCGGATCCAGCCGCGCCGCGTTTCGCGCCGGTAGCCAGCCGAACAGAATACCGGTGAAGGTGGAACATAAAAACGCCGTCAGGATCGCCATCGGCGAGAAGCCAATCTCCCAGCCCGGTAAGAAGAGCTGGAGCGCAAAGGCGATCATCATCGAGAGCGCAATCCCCATCGCACCGCCCACCAGACACACCAGCACCGCTTCAATCAAAAATTGCTGCAGCACGTCGCTGGCTCTGGCTCCGACCGCCATGCGGATGCCGATCTCCCGCGTACGTTCGGTCACCGACACCAGCATAATGTTCATCACCCCTATCCCGCCGACGACCAGCGAAATCACCGCCACCAGCGTCAGGAACAGCTGAAGAGTACGTGTGGTCTTTTCCGCCGTTTTCAAGAGGCCATCCATATTCCAGGTGAAGAAATCCTTTTTCCCGTGGCGCAGGGTTAACAGCCGCTCCAGCTGCTGTTCCGCCAGCCCGCTGTCGTAGCCCTCCTTCACTCGAACGGTAATAGAGTTAAGCCAGGACTGCCCCATGATGCGCCCGGAAATGGTGGTGTACGGCAGCCAGACGCGCAGGATTTTACTGCTGCCGAACATCGACTGCTTCTCTTCCGCCACGCCGATCACCGTCGCTGGCATGTTGCCTACGAGGATCACTTCCCCCACCACATTGGTCTTATTCGGGAACAGCTGCCTGCGGGAGTTAGCGTCTAACACCACCACCTGCGCCCTGCCCGCCAGCTGTTCAGCGTTGAAGGTCGCCCCTTCGCTGAAGGTCATGCCGTAGACGTTGAAGTAATCTCCGCTGACGCCGTTAGCGCTGGCCGCCACGTCGATGTTGCCGTAGCGCAGACGCAGGTTTTGCGAGACGGCAGGCGTGGCGGAGTTCACCCACGGCTGCTTCTGAATAGCCGCCAGATCGTCATACTTCAGCGCCTGCTGATACTGCGGCTCGTCGTCGCCAAAATCTTTGCCGGGGTAAACGTCGATGGTGTTAGTCCCGATGGCGCGAATATCTGCCAGCACCAGCTGTTTCGCCGCATCGCCCACCACCACAATCGACACCACTGAGGCAATACCAATAATGATGCCAAGCATGGTCAGCAGAGTGCGCATTTTGTTGGCCGCCATCGCCAGCCAGGCCATGGTCAGCGCCTCGCGGAAACCGCTGGAAAACTGGCCCCAGCCAGTTGCGGCCGGCAGCGCCTCTTTCGCCGCCGCCGCTCTGGACTGACGTGGCGGCGGGTTGCTGACCAGCTCGCCGTCGTGGATCTCGATAATGCGTTCCGCCTGCGCTGCCACCTGCGGATCGTGGGTGACGATAATCACCGTATGCCCCTGATCGCGAAGCTGATGCAGGATCGCCATCACCTCTTCACCGGAATGGCTGTCGAGCGCACCGGTTGGCTCATCGGCGAGGATCACCTGCCCACCGTTCATCAGCGCGCGGGCAATACTCACGCGTTGCTGCTGACCGCCGGAAAGCTGCGAAGGCTGATAATCAACACGCTCCGCCAGCCCAAGACGCGTTAACAGCGCCTTCGCGCGTTCGAGGCGTTTTTTGCGCTCGACGCCCGCATACACCGCTGGCACTTCCACATTCTGCGCCGCGCTCAGGTGTGAAAGCAGATGGTAACGCTGGAAGATAAAGCCAAAATGCTCGCGACGCAGCTTCGCCAGCGCGTCGCCGTCCAGGGTGGAAACATCCGTCCCGGCCACGCGATAGGTGCCGCTGGTAGGCTTATCCAGACAGCCGAGAATGTTCATCAGCGTTGATTTACCCGAGCCCGATGCCCCGACAATCGCCACCATTTCACCGGCTTCAACGCGCAGGGAGATGCCTTTCAGCACCTCCACCGGCCCGTCGCCGGACGGATAGCTGCGACGAATGTCATTCAGCTCAAGCAGCGCCGTCATTGCGCGGCTCCAGGCAGGCTTTCGCTGGTGACCACTTCCTCACCCTCTTCCAGCCCTTTTACCACCACCACGTCGGTGTCGTTACGTGCGCCAATCACCACTTCCCGCTCGCGGGTTTCACCGTTGCGCAGCACCTTAACTTTGTAGCGATTGTCCCCGGCGGATTCGCCCAGCGCGGAGAGCGGAACCGTCAGCACGTTTTTCACGCCGGTCAGCTGGATATGCACCTGAGCGGTCATGTCCAGACGCAGCACGCCCTGCGGGTTTGGCACCTCAAAACGCGCATAGTAGAAGATGGCGTCGTTGACCTTCTCCGGCGTCGGCAGGATATCTTTCAGCACCCCTTCATAGCGGGTTTGCGGATCGCCCAGCACCGTAAACCAGGCTTTCTGCCCCGGCTTAAGGTGAATGACGTCCGCTTCAGATACCTGGGCTTTCACCAGCATGGTGCTCATATCCGCCAGGGTCAGGATGTTCGGCGCCTGCTGCGCGGCGATGACCGTCTGGCCTTGCAGGGTCGTTATCTGCGTCACTTCCCCGGCCATTGGCGCAACGATTTGCGTGTAATCGAGGTTGGTTTTCGCCGTATCCAGCGAGGCCTGATTCCGCTTGATTTGCGCATCGATGGTGCCAATCTGCGCCTGCTTCACCGCCAGCTCCGTGGCGGCTGTGTCCAGATCCTGTTTCGAGATGGCCTGCGTTTTCGCCAGCGCCTGCTGGCGCGACAGGGTGACCTGAGCGAGATTACGCTCCGCCTGAGCCTGAGCGCGCTGCGCGCGCAACTCCATCAGCGTCGCTTCCACTTCGCGGATCTGGTTTTGCGCCTGCTCAGGATCGATCACGCCCAGCAACTGGCCTTTTTTAACCTTATCGCCAATCTCAACCGACAGGGTTTTAAGCTGACCGCTGACCTGCGCGCCCACGTCAACCTTACGCAGGGCATCCAGCTTCCCCGTCGCCAGCACGTTTTGTTGCAGCTCGCCCGGACGAACAATCAGCGTTTGATACTGGGGTACCGGCGCGTTCAGTACCTTCCATAACCAGAATCCGCCTGCTAACACCACTACCGCCAGCAGCAGAAACAGCTTTCTGCGTTTTCCCTTCAGGTTCATAAATATTCCAAATAATTGTTCTGGCTATCATCACCGTTGATTTTATCTAAACCACTCCTCAACGAAACCCCCGATCCCCGTTATCGTCGGGAATTGTTTACCCGATGTTGATAAAGCGCCTGCTGAAATAGCGAAATTCCACCAGAAGCAGGATCTAACATGTCTTCCATCGTCGATACACCTTATTCAACGCTGTCCCAGCCTAAATCGGGCTGGCAACTGTTTAAAAGCCTGGCATCGGGTTCCCTCACGCCGGGGCTGGCGTGGCAAAATCCGGCCTATCGACGTAAGTTTATGCTGCGCTCGCTGGCAACGCCGTTCACCACTGCGCGCCTGCTCGGAAACCTTGCAAAACAGCCCCGTCTGATGCAGATCCTGCGCGTGCAGCCCGGCCTGCCGTGCCGCCTGCACCGACCGTGGCTGACCGTCAATATGGGCCGTCAGAATACGCTGGACGCATTGGACAATCACTATCAGATGATGAGCCGCCATCTTCCGGCGTCACTGCTGAACGGCTACCTTTCCAGCCAGGGCATCACGCTGGTGACGTTAACGGGCAAAGAGGAGCAGCAGTTTAGCGTTCGCCTGAGCGCGGATGCGTTTCTGGACAAAGAAGGGGAAGCGACCCTCACTTTTTGTGACCACCAGAACACGGTGCTGGCCGAGCTGACCTTTACGCTGTGCAAATACCAGGGCAAGTCAACGCTCTTCATCGGCGGAATGCAGGGGGCGAAAGCGCATGTCCCGCACGAGCACATTCAGCTGGCGACCAAAGCCTGTCACGGACTGTTCCCAAAACGTCTGCTGGTTGAAGCGGTCATGGCGCTGGCAGGCGCCTTCCCCGTCGAGCAGATCCTCGCGGTGAGTAACGCCACCCACATCTACCGCAGCTGGCGCTATCGCAAGAAAAAAGAGGGAAAATTGCTGGCTGACTATGACAGCTTCTGGCGCTCCCTTGGCGGACAGCAGCAGGAGAACGGCAACTTTGCCCTGCCACTGACCATGCCACGCAAACCGATGGAAGAGATTGCGAGTAAAAAACGGTCCGAGTACCGCCGCCGCTATATCCTGCTTGATAGCCTGCATCAACAGGTATCGCAGGCGACTGCCCGTTAATCGGCTCTCCCGCGTGCCAGCCAGAGGACGCGGGAGAACATTTTACGCAGCAGCGTGGGCACCGACTCCACGCCCCGCCTGCCCGCTTCCGTCGCGACTTCAATGGCCAAATCCGGTTTTGACGACCGATGGATAGCTTTGGCGATCACCCGACGCATATTCATGGGCACATCCACCGGGATCATCGCCACGCGGTGAAAGACGTCGTCAAATCCCTGGCGGTACATAAAGTGCTCCATGTCCATCGCGGGCAGCGTGGTCAGATGTTCCCGCTCCTCTTCACGATCGTTATTGAGCAGGCTGCGCACGGTCGCCGCATATTTTTTACCCGCCTCATCGCCATCCACCAGCACGTGCCACTCTATCCCCATCCGGCGCGCAAATTTGATCAGCGGCTTTAAGCCAGACTGAGCAAATTCGATCACTTTGATGCCTTCGGCATCAAAGTGGTGTCCGCACTGGCGAGCCAGCTCGTTTATCACCCAGGTTTCGGTTTCCCCTTCCACCAGCAACCAGCAGCGGGCAAACAGGGAAGAGGCACGGTTAAAACGGATATGAAACGCAATGCGTCGGCCATCTTCGGCATTTAACCCGCCGGGCCCGAGCCGGTAGGCGGTGACCCGCGAGGATTCACGCACCAGGCGGCAGACATACTCCACCGGCGTCAGGGAGAGCAGCTCGCCGGAATTCGTGGTGGTGACACGCTGCAACGGCAGCAGATTAAGAAGATGCCACGCCACGGAAAGCATAATCGGGTGCAGCCGCGTTTCCGGATCTTCTACCAGCAGCAGCGGGCGCGCGTCCCGATCCAGGCGCACCGTCCCTTTCGCCTGTAACAGCGTGGAGAATAATCCCAGCAGGATCACCCGATGCGTGCGCCCGCTGGGGCGGTCGATCATGCGGTTGATAATATCGAGATAGCGCCAGCTTCGTTGCTCGTCGTGCGAGCGGCGGCGCATCAGGCGGTGGCGCGCCTGCCCCGTTCCCTGCTCGGAGAAGTAGTGCTCCAGCAGTTGCACCATGGCAGACAGCCCCTGACGGATCTGGCCGTCGGTGAGGTTCTGCGGCCGTGAGACCAGTTCACGGGCGAGGAAATCCAGCTCGCGGGCGGTCACCTCCACCTCGGGCATATTCGGCACGGTGCCGTTACGGATCCGCCGCATAAAGCGCGCGTCTCGTAAGCGCAACACGGGGGAGAGGCGGATAAGATGGCGGGCAAGCTCGTCAATATTATCGAGCGGGATCGGATTCCCCTTCTCATCAAGAAATTCACGCAGGGTTAATACCCCGTCGTTTTGCGCCATTTCGCCCTCAAGGCGATAGAAAATACGCTGGAACCCATCTTCACAGGGCACCCAGCAGGGCGACATAGGGCGAAAACGACGCACGCGATGGCGACCGGGCTCGGATTCGCGGAAGGTCAGAATGATATGCAGGTGTTTCTCGCGCCCGTTGACATCCCCCGGCGGAAACCAGAAGTCATCATGGACGAAGTGGTACAAGTTCTCTTCGGGCGAAAGCAGCAGCGTCAGGGCATCCAGCAGGCTGGATTTACCCCAGGCGTTTTCGCCTATCAGGACGTTGTTCTGTTCCAGTTGCAGCGACAGGCGGTTAATCCCGCGAAACCCGACAATCTCCACACGTTCGAGTAGCATACATCCCCCGCAATTCGGCCACTTTTTCCTTCAAGTTATCAGCAGTATAGCGGCAGGCTGTAGGTCACGACAGCAGAATATACGCCCCCTTAAATATTGGGCTATGCTCTAATTACCTCCGCTCTGAACAAGGATTGACATCACATTGCCTTAAATCAAATTTAGTGAATTTATTTGAGTGGCGAAGGGATGTTGATGGTTTCAAAATACTGGCTCTTTGAGTCGTCATCCCTTTATGGCGATATAACCCGCGCGCAGGAATGGGCGCGGACGTTTATTATTGAGGTGGTTATGTTCAGAAAATTAGCGGCAGAATGCTTTGGTACATTCTGGCTGGTGTTTGGTGGCTGCGGTAGCGCAGTACTGGCAGCCGCATTTCCGGAATTAGGTATTGGATTTGTCGGCGTCGCGCTGGCATTCGGTTTAACCGTATTAACCATGGCATTCGCCGTGGGGCATATTTCCGGCGGTCATTTCAACCCGGCCGTCACGTTAGGTTTATGGGCGGGCGGACGTTTCCCGGCGAAAGATATTATTGGCTATATTATTGCCCAGGTTATTGGCGGTATTATTGCCGCGGCGGTGTTGTACGTCATTGCCAGCGGAAAAGCCGGGTTTGACGCCGCGGCCAGCGGATTTGCGTCAAACGGCTTCGGCGAACACTCTCCAGGCGGCTACTCAATGCTGTCTGCTATCGTGATTGAAATTGTGCTCACCGCAGGTTTCCTGTTGGTGATCCACGGCGCAACGGACAAATACGCGCCTGCGGGCTTTGCCCCCATTGCTATTGGTCTGGCGCTGACGCTTATCCACCTGATCTCCATCCCGGTGACCAATACCTCCGTTAACCCGGCACGTAGCACCGCGGTGGCTATTTTCCAGGGCGGCTGGGCGCTTGAACAGCTGTGGCTGTTCTGGGTGATGCCAATTATTGGCGGTATTCTGGGCGGCGTGCTGTATCGCACCCTGCTGGAAAAACGCGATTAATTAAGTGCGGCCTGTAATGTCGGGTGGCGCTAAAGCTTACCCGACCTACGTGAGTGTGCACTTTGTAGGCCGGGTAAGGCGTAGCCGCCACCCGGCTTTTTTTGTAGCTTTACCTCACAGCCTTTATTGGGTAGTGTCTCTGGCGCTTAAATGATACTCAAAAGGACCGGCTGTTCATGTTCTCAGGACTCCTCATCATTCTT
The DNA here is from genome assembly GCF_015159675.1 of Enterobacter cloacae complex sp. S2. Classification (NCBI taxonomy): domain Bacteria; kingdom Pseudomonadati; phylum Pseudomonadota; class Gammaproteobacteria; order Enterobacterales; family Enterobacteriaceae; genus Enterobacter; species Enterobacter cloacae complex sp. S2. The sequence goes on along the minus strand of NZ_JADDTS010000032.1, from coordinate 129,990 downwards.
CTGCCCCTGATAGTGGGCTACCTTATTCCGCTGCGTCATGAATCGGCCTTAAAGCTTATTAATCGTTTTCTCAGCTGGATTGTTTACGTCATTCTGTTCTTTATGGGGATCAGCCTGGCCTTCCTGGATAATCTGGCGACGAACTTGCTTTCCATCCTGCATTATTCTGCGGTTACGGTAGTGGTGATTCTGCTGTGCAATATTGCCGCGCTGTTCTGGCTGGAACGCACTATTCCCTGGAAAAATCACCACCATCAGGAAAAGCTTCCCTCCCGAATTGCGATGGCGCTGGAATCATTAAAGCTGTGCGGCGTGGTGGTGCTCGGTTTTTTACTGGGGCTAACCGGATGGGCTTTTTTACAGCACGCTACGGAAGCCAGCGAATATACGCTGATTTTCCTGCTCTTCCTGATCGGTATTCAGTTGCGAAATAATGGCATGACGCTGAAACAGATTGTCCTGAACCGCCGGGGCATGATGGTTGCCGTTATCGTTGTGGCCAGCTCAATGGCTGGGGGAGTGATTAACGCCTTTATTCTCGATCTGCCGCTGAAAACCAGCCTGGCGATGGCATCCGGTTTTGGCTGGTATTCGCTCTCCGGTATTCTGCTGACCGAATCGTTTGGTCCGGTGATCGGCAGCGCCGCCTTCTTTAACGATCTGGCGCGCGAGCTGATAGCCATCATGCTGATCCCCGGCCTGGTACGCCGCAGCCGCTCTACCGCGCTGGGCCTGTGCGGGGCCACCTCAATGGACTTTACCCTGCCGGTGTTACAGCGCTCGGGAGGTCTGGAGATGGTTCCTGCCGCTATTGTACACGGCTTTATTCTGAGCCTGCTGGTCCCCATTCTGATGGCGTTCTTCTCAGCCTGATACTGCTTTGGCGGTAGTGAACCTGCCGCCAAAATTGCGCTAAATCAATAACCCTCCACTTAGTATAAGAAAGCACTTTTCTCCGTTGTGGCACAGGCATAACCTTAAACATGTATCTCAAATATAACTTTAACAGGTGTGATTATGTTTTGTGTGCAATGTGAACAAACCATCCGTACCCCGGCAGGCAACGGCTGCTCTTACGCGCAGGGTATGTGCGGCAAAACCGCAGAAACATCCGATCTCCAGGACCTGCTGATTGCGGCGCTGCAAGGCTTATCCGCCTGGGCCTTCAAGGCCCGTGAATATAGCCTTGTCGATCACTATGTCGACAGCTTTGCGCCGCGCGCATTTTTCTCCACGCTGACTAACGTTAACTTCGATTCGCCACGCATTGTGGGCTATGCCCGCGAAGCGATTGCCCTGCGTGAAGCCCTGAAAGCGCAATGCCTGAATGCCGACGCCAGCGCCCGCGTGGACAACCCGATGGCGGAACTACAGCTGGTGAGCGACGACCTGGGCGAGCTACAGCGTCAGGCCGCCGAATTTACTCCCAATAAAGACAAAGCGGCGATTGGCGAGAACATCCTCGGCCTGCGCCTGCTGTGCCTGTACGGTCTGAAAGGTGCTGCGGCGTATATGGAGCACTCGCACGTACTCGGCCAGTACGACAACGACATTTATGCCCAGTACCACAAAATCATGGCATGGCTGGGCACCTGGCCTTCCGACATGAACGCCCTGCTGGAATGCTCGATGGAAATCGGCCAGATGAACTTCAAAGTGATGAGCATTCTGGATGCCGGTGAAACCAGCACCTACGGTCACCCAACGCCGACGCAGGTCAACGTCAAAGCGACCGAAGGTAAATGCATCCTGATCTCCGGCCACGACCTGAAAGATCTCTACAACCTGCTGAAGCAGACCGAAGGCACCGGCGTTAACGTCTATACCCACGGCGAAATGTTGCCCGCGCACGGCTACCCGGAACTGCGTAAATTTAAGCATCTGATCGGTAACTACGGCAGCGGCTGGCAGAACCAGCAGGTGGAGTTCGCCCGCTTCCCTGGCCCAATCGTCATGACCTCTAACTGCATTATCGACCCTACCGTGGGCGCGTATGACGACCGTATCTGGACCCGCAGCATCGTCGGCTGGCCGGGCGTGAGCCACCTTGAAGGCGATGATTTCGGTCCGGTTATTGCGCAGGCGCAGCAGATGGCAGGCTTCCCGTACAGCGAAATTCCGCACCTCATCACCGTCGGTTTTGGCCGTGAAACCCTGCTGGGTGCGGCGGATTCCCTGATTGACCTCGTCAGCCGTGAAAAACTACGTCACATCTTCCTGATCGGCGGCTGTGACGGCGCGCGCGGGGAACGTAACTATTTCACCGATTTCGCCACCCGCGTTCCGGAAGACTGTCTGATCCTGACCCTGGCCTGCGGTAAATACCGTTTCAACAAGCTGGACTTCGGCAACATCGAAGGTCTGCCACGCCTGGTGGATGCTGGTCAGTGTAACGATGCATATTCAGCCATCATTCTGGCGGTCACGCTGGCAGAGAAACTGGGCTGCGGCGTGAACGATCTGCCGCTGTCGCTGGTGCTCTCCTGGTTCGAGCAGAAAGCGATCGTTATTCTGTTGACCCTGCTCTCTCTCGGCGTGACCAACATCGTCACCGGGCCGACCGCGCCAGGCTTCCTGACGCCGGACCTGCTGGCCATCCTGAACGAGAAATTTGGTCTGCGTTCCGTGACCAACGTTGAAGATGATATGAAGCAACTGCTGAGCGCGTAAGGAGTAACTCATGACCATGCCAACCTCACAATGTCCGTGGCGGATGCAGGTTCATCACATCCAACAGGAGACGCCGGATGTGTGGACACTGTCGCTGCTGTGCCATGACTACTACCCGTACCGCGCAGGTCAGTATGCGCTGGTGAGCGTGCGTAATTCGGTGGATACCCTGCGCGCCTACACGATCTCCTCCACGCCGGGCGTGAGCGAATACATAACGCTCACCGTCCGTCGTATTGATGACGGCGCAGGCTCCCGGTGGCTGACCCGTGACGTAAAGCGCGGGGATTACATCTGGCTGTCTGACGCGCAGGGCGAGTTCACCTGTGACGACAAGAAGGAAGACAAATTCCTGCTTCTGGCGGCAGGCTGTGGCGTAACGCCGATTATGTCGATGCGCCGCTGGCTGGCGAAATACCGTCCTCAGGCCGACGTGCAGGTGATCTTTAGCGTGCGTTCCCCGGAAGATGTGATTTTTGCCGAGGAATGGCGAAATTATCCGGTGACCCTGGTGGCTGAGCACAACGCGACGCACGGTTTTGTCGCGGGGCGTCTGAGCCGCGAAATGTTGCAAAGCGTGCCGGACATTGCGGATCGTACCGTGATGACCTGCGGCCCGGCGCCGTACATGGAGATCGTGGAGAAAGAAGTGAAAGCGCTCGGCGTGACCCGCTTCTTTAAAGAGCAGTTCTTCACGCCTGTAGCGGCAGCGGCGACCAGCGGGATGAAGTTCACGAAGCTGCAACCGGCGCAGACCTTCTTTGGTCGCGTGGGCACCACGCTGCTTGAAGCGCTCGAAAGCAATAACGTGCCGGTAGCGGCAGCCTGTCGCGCGGGTGTGTGCGGCTGCTGTAAGACGAAGGTGGTTTCCGGTGAATACACCGTCACCAGCACCATGACGCTGACCGATGCGGAAATTGCAGAGGGTTACGTGTTGGCGTGTTCATGCCATCCGCAGGGAGACCTGGTGCTGGCATAATCTGGCGCAGTGCCCCCATTTGTTGCCGGGTGGCACTGCGTTTACCCGGCTTACGTTGTGCCTACTGCCTGTGCGTATGGAATACCAGGCAGCCAATACAGTGACTTTCTTCTAAGCTTGTAAGCGATATCACATAAAGGAGAAGGACCACCATGAAACAAACCGTGGCTGCATACATAGCGAAAACCCTGGAGCAGGCTGGCGTAAAGCGTATCTGGGGCGTCACCGGCGATTCGCTGAACGGACTCAGCGACAGCCTTAACAAGATGAAGACCATTGAATGGATGCCCACCCGCCATGAAGAGGTCGCCGCCTTTGCCGCGGGTGCCGAAGCGCAGCTCACGGGCGAACTCGCCGTCTGTGCAGGTTCCTGCGGACCGGGAAACCTGCACCTTATCAACGGTCTTTTCGACTGTCACCGCAACCATGTTCCGGTGCTGGCGATTGCCGCACATATTCCGTCATCCGAAATCGGCAGCGGCTATTTTCAGGAGACGCATCCTCAGGAGCTGTTCCGTGAATGCAGCCACTACTGCGAGCTGGTCTCGTCGCCGGAGCAGATCCCACAGGTGCTGGCGATAGCCATGCGTAAGGCGATCCTGAATCGCGGGGTTTCGGTGGTTGTGCTGCCGGGGGACGTGGCGCTGAAGGCCGCACCTGAAACCGCCACCACCCACTGGTACTCTGCGCCACAGCCAACCATTACCCCTGCGGATGAAGAGCTTAAAAAGCTGGCGCAACTGCTGCGATACTCCAGCAATATCGCCCTGATGTGCGGCAGCGGCTGCGCCGGCGCGCATAAAGAGCTGGTGGAATTTGCCGCTAAGCTGAAGGCGCCAGTTGTGCACGCCCTGCGCGGGAAAGAGCACGTTGAATACGATAACCCGTACGATGTGGGCATGACCGGGCTGATCGGTTTTTCCAGCGGCTTCCATACCATGATGAACGCCGATACGCTGATCCTGCTCGGCACCCAGTTCCCGTACCGCGCGTTCTACCCGACGGATGCCAAAATTATCCAGATCGACATTAATCCCGGTAGCATCGGCGCGCACAGCAAGGTGGATATGGCGCTTATCGGCGATATTAAATCCACCCTCGCCGCCCTCCTGCCACTGCTGGAAGAAAAAACGGACCGCAAATTCCTCGATAAAGCCCTGAGCGACTATCGCGATGCGCGTAAGGGGCTGGACGATCTCGCCAAACCGAGCGAAAAAGCGATCCACCCGCAGTATCTGGCGCAGCAGATCAGCCACTTCGCCGACGACGATGCCATCTTCACCTGCGACGTGGGTACGCCCACCGTCTGGGCCGCGCGCTATCTGAAAATGAACGGCAAACGACGCCTGCTTGGCTCGTTCAACCATGGCTCAATGGCCAACGCCATGCCGCAGGCGCTGGGCGCAAAAGCGACGGCACCGGAACGTCAGGTGGTGGCGATGTGCGGCGACGGCGGGTTCAGTATGCTGATGGGGGATTTCCTGTCGGTGGCGCAGATGAAGCTTCCGCTGAAAATCGTGGTCTTTAACAACAGCGTGCTGGGCTTTGTGGCGATGGAGATGAAGGCCGGAGGCTACCTTACGGACGGCACCGAGCTGCACGACACCAACTTCGCCCGCATCGCCGAAGCCTGCGGTATCACCGGTATTCGGGTGGAGAAAGCCTCAGAGGTGGACGAAGCCCTGCAACGTGCCTTCGCCATCGACGGCCCGGTGCTGGTGGATGTGGTGGTCGCCAAAGAAGAGCTGGCAATCCCGCCTCAAATCAAGCTGGAACAGGCTAAAGGTTTTAGCCTCTACATGCTGCGCGCCATCATCAGCGGGCGCGGTGACGAAGTGATCGAACTGGCAAAAACCAACTGGCTCAGGTAAAACATTTCACAAGACCTCTTAAATGAAAGGGATGTGAAATGATTGATTTACGTAGTGATACCGTTACCCGTCCGGGCCGCGCCATGCTCGAAGAGATGATGGCCGCCCCGGTCGGGGACGACGTCTACGGCGATGACCCGACGGTCAACGAACTCCAGCGCTATGCGGCCGAGCTGAGCGGTAAAGAGGCTGCCCTGTTCCTGCCCACCGGCACGCAGGCTAACCTGGTGGCGCTGCTGAGCCACTGCGAGCGCGGCGAAGAGTATATCGTCGGCCAGGGGGCACATAACTACCTGTACGAAGCTGGCGGCGCGGCGGTGCTTGGCAGCATTCAGCCGCAGCCGATCGATGCCGCGCCGGATGGTACGCTGCCGCTGGACAAAGTCGCGGCAAAAATCAAAGCCGACGATATTCACTTCGCCCGCACTAAACTGCTGAGCCTTGAAAACACCCATAACGGTAAAGTTCTGCCGCGCGAATACCTGAAAGCGGCATGGGATTTTACCCGCGAGCGCAAGCTCGGCCTGCACGTTGACGGCGCACGTATCTTCAACGCCGTGGTGGAGTACGGCTGCGAGCTGAAAGAGATCACCCAATATTGCGACTCGTTCACCATTTGCCTCTCAAAAGGGCTGGGCACGCCGGTAGGTTCCCTGCTGGTTGGCAATGCAGACTACATCAGACGCGCCAACCGCTGGCGCAAAATGACCGGCGGCGGGATGCGTCAGGCGGGTATTCTGGCGGCTGCCGGACTGTACGCCCTGAAAAATAACGTGTCACGCCTGAAAGACGATCACGACAATGCGGCGTGGATGGCAGCGCAGCTGCGTGAAATCGGCGCTGATGTCATGCGTCATGACACCAACATGCTGTTTGTCCGCGTCGGCAATGAGCATGCTGCCGCGCTGGGCGAATTTATGAAAGCCCGAGGCGTGCTGATCAACGCCTCCCCGGTCGTGCGACTGGTGATGCATCTTGACGTTAACCGCGAGCAGTTGACCGAGGTGGTGAAACACTGGCAGGCGTTTTTACAGCGTTAAGGAGCATACCGTGCCGCAACGTATTCTGGTGCTCGGTGCCAGCGGGTATATCGGTCAGCATCTGACCACTGCGTTAAGCCAGCAGGGGCACCAGGTGCTGGCAGTGGCACGCAACACGGAACGCCTGCAAAAGCTACTTTTGCCTGGCGTGACGTGTCACAACGTTGACCTTAACTGGCCGAAAGCGCTTCCTGCGCTGCTGGAAGGGGTCGATACGCTGTACTACCTTGTTCACAGCATGGGCGAAGGCGGCGATTTTATCGCCCACGAGCGTCAGGTGGCGATGAACGTACGTGATACGCTGCTGCAAACGCCGGTAAAGCAGGTGATCTTTCTAAGCTCGCTTCAGGCGCCTGAGAACGAGCAGTCAGACCATCTGCGCGCCCGGCAACTGACGGCAGAGACATTGCGAAGCGCCCGTATCCCCGTCACCGAACTGCGGGCAGGGATCATCGTCGGCGCGGGTTCCGCCGCGTTCGAAGTGATGCGCGATATGGTCTACAACCTGCCTGTGCTGACACCGCCGCGCTGGGTACGCTCGCGCACCACGCCCATTGCGCTGGAGAATTTACTCCACTATCTGGTGGCATTGCTGGATCATCCGGCGGCGGCGCATCGTGTGCTGGAGGCGGCTGGCCCGGAAGTGTTGAGCTATCAGGCGCAGTTCGAACATTTTATGCGGGTGAGTGGCCGCCGCCGCTGGCTGGTGCCCGTCCCCTTCCCGACCCGCTGGATTTCGGTGTGGTTTTTGAATGTGATCACCTCCGTGCCGCCGACGACTGCCAAAGCGCTTATACAGGGACTGAAACACGATCTGCTGGCGGACGATCGTGAACTGCGTGCCTTGATCCCTCAGGAATTGATCCCCTTCGACGATGCCGTACGCAATACGCTGAAAGAAGAAGAGAAGCTGGTGAACTCCAGTGACTGGGGCTACGACGCGCAGGCGTTTGCCCGCTGGCGGCCCGAGTACGGCTATTACCCAAAACAGGCGGGCTGTACGGTAAAAACCACTGCCAGCCTCTCAGCGCTGTGGGACGTTGTGAACCAGATCGGCGGCAAAGAGCGCTATTTCTTCGGCAATATCCTCTGGCAAACGCGCGGCACGCTGGATCTGCTGGTGGGTCACCGGCTGGCAAAAGGCCGTCCTGCCGCCCCGTATCTGAACGTGGGCGATACGGTCGACAGCTGGAAGGTGATCATCGTTGAGCCGGAAAAACAGCTGGCGCTGCTGTTTGGCATGAAGGCACCGGGGCTGGGGCGGCTCTGCTTCACCCTTAAAGACAAAGGCGATCACCGCGAGCTGGACGTTCGGGCGTGGTGGCACCCGCACGGAATGCCCGGGCTGTTCTACTGGCTGCTGATGATCCCGGCACACCTGTTTATCTTCCGCGGAATGGCGAAACGGATTGCGCAACTGGCAGAAGAAAAGCGGGAAAGTAACTAAATAAAACTCTTAATCTTTCACCTTTCCCATTGCAACACATCGTAATTCACGAAAGAATGCGCACGAAATTCTTTTCAACACAGTGGATTGTTATGAAGGTACTGGTTACCGGGGCGACCAGCGGCTTAGGCCGAAATGCGGTCGAATTTCTGCGCAACAAAGGCATCTGCGTGAGGGCCACCGGTCGCAACGAGGCGATGGGCAAGCTCTTGCAAAAAATGGGCGCTGAGTTTGTCCATGCCGACCTGACGGAGCTGGTCTCCTCTCAGGCCAAGGTGATGCTCGCCGGTATTGATACGCTGTGGCACTGCTCCAGTTTTACCTCCCCGTGGGGTACCCAGGAAGCCTTCGATCTCGCCAACGTGCGCGCCACGCGCCGTCTGGGCGAATGGGCCGTCGCCTGGGGCGTGCGTAACTTTATTCATATCTCTTCCCCGTCGCTCTATTTTGATTATCACCATCATCGTGATATTCAGGAAGATTTCCGCCCTGCGCGCTTTGCCTGTGAATTTGCCCGCAGTAAAGCGGCTGGCGAAGAGGTGATCGACCTGCTGGCCCAGTCAAATCCGCACACCCGCTTTACCGTGCTGCGACCACAGAGCCTGTTTGGGCCGCACGACAAAGTCTTTATCCCGCGACTGGCCCAGATGATGCACCATTACGGTAGCGTGCTGTTACCACGCGGCGGCGATGCGCTGGTAGACATGACCTATTACGAAAATGCCGTTCACGCCATGTGGCTGGCGAGCCAGCCGGAGTGCGATAAGCTGGTGTCGGGCCGCGCCTATAACATTACCAACGGCGAACCCTGTACCCTGCGCAGCATTGTGCAAAGGCTGATTGATGAGTTAAAAATCGACTGCCGGATCCGTTCCGTTCCCTACCCGATGCTGGACATGATTGCCCGCAGCATGGAGCGCTTTGGCAGTAAATCGGCGAAAGAGCCTGCGCTGACGCATTACGGTGTGTCGAAGCTCAACTTTGATTTTACGCTGGATATTTCTCGGGCGGAGAACGAGCTGGGGTATAAACCGATTATCTCGCTCGATGAAGGGATAGTGCGTACGGCGGCGTGGTTGCGGGATCACGGGAAGTTACACCGGTAAGCGTTCCAGCCTCATGTAGGCCGGGTAAGCGCAGCGCCACCCGGCAAAAAACAGAGAGTGCGGACTGATGCCCTCACCCCGGCTCTCTCCCACAGTTAGAGGGTGCAAACATTAAAACGGCAACCCGAGGGTTGCCGTTTGCTTTTACAGAGCCGTCCAGGCTTCAGCCCATGCCAGGCCTGCACCCGGCTCATAGTACGTCGGCGCACTGTTACACCAGCCGCTGTACGGGAACGGTTTGCACTGGAACAATTTACCGTGGTTATTCACGATATCACCGGCGTTGTACTTGCTGTTCGCGCTCCATGCCGGGTAAGACGTATCTTCTCCGGATGGCGTTGTCGCTTTCGCTTTCACGTTCAGCAGATAAGACGTGGTGCTGCTCAGCTCGCCATCGCTGACGGTCAGGCTCACTTCATACTGCTGCGCCGTTGCAGACTCAGGCGCCTTAAAGGTCACCACCGCTTTATCTTCGCCGGTCACGGTCTGGCCATCCTGAGAACGCCAGGTGTAGGTCAGCTTGTTGCCGTCTGCGTCGGTAGAGCCTTCCGCGCTCAGAGAAACCTGCGCGCCCGCTTCTACGGCACCGATTGGGCCCGCAATCTGCGCAACCGGCGCGTGGTTCACCGCGACAGGTTCAACCGGAGTTTCATCCGGAACTGGCGCTGGCGTTGGGGCCGGCGTAACATCTTCAGAAGGTGTTGGCGTTGGCGTGACCGGGGTTTCGTCCGGCGTCACCGAGGAACCGTCGTCATTCACGATATTCACGTTATAGAACTTCTGCACGCACTTGCTGTAGTCGCCCTCTTTGAACGCGCTGAACGGTGTCTGATAACCCACCAGCTGGCAAGAGTAAGTCTTGCCGTCAGGGGTATCCGCGCTCCATCCCCAGTCCTGTTCCCAGTAAATCTTCAGGGCGCCTGCGCCACCTTCGTCAAACTGCTTCATGTTGGCGCAACCCAACACTTCGTTCGCCGGAACAGGTACTTTCAGGTAGTTCGCAAATTCTTTGTAATACTTGATACGGTTCTGAGACTGCGCAATTTCAGTCGGGCCGCCGCACTCAACGCCACCGTTGATGATCTGGGTTGTTACACCGAAGCCCGGGACCAGGCCGTTGGCTTTATCGTGATCGTTCGGCTGCCATGTACCGTCGATCACCTGCAACATGCTTGGTTTTGGCGGCTGTGGATAGGCGAAGAAGAAGATAGCACTGGCCAGGTTCAGCCAGGTGTCCGCCACCAGCTCAGGTTTATCGAGCAGGGTACGCACGTCGCCGTACATCGCTTCAGAGAATGGACCGTAGTTGTAGTTGTAGGACAACTGTTTCGCACCGCGTCCGAAATAGCTCAGGAAATCGCCGTCTTTGTCTTTACCGCAAGGCCAGGTCTGTCCCTGCCAGACGTCCGGATTACATTCGCCGTTATAGCCGCCCTTCTGCCCTTCGCTCCAGCCCATTTCACGCACGTGGACCAGCGCCTGACGCCATTCGGCTTCCGGACGCCAGCTTTCGTGGCCGCCGGTTTCCTGGGCAAAGTGGGCAAACATGGTCGCCAGCTCTTTGCGGCAGATAGCGTCGCTGTCACGACCGTCGCTGTAGGTCTTACACAGCGCCGGGAATTTACCCACGGCTTTCAGGAAGTTGCTGTAGGTATAAGCCTGTGCACGCAGCGGGAAGAGATATTCCCAGTCGCTGGCTTTCACAATCCCTTCAACGCGTTTGACGTTGTCCGGGTTCGCCGCGCGGCCTGGCTCAATCAGTTCGACCTGCGCGTTGTCCAGGGTCTGAATAGTCTCTTTAACGGAGGCCATCAGCGGGAAGTTAGTGAGCTCATGCTCTTTCTTCGCCAGATCGCTGGCTTTCATGGTGTACGGCTCGCCGGTGGTCGCCTGCAAAGAGGCGGCCTGCGCCATAAAAGGTGCAACGCAAGCACCAGCAACAAGTACACTCAGTAACGTCCTTTTGTTCATTTCAGTTTTCCTGTTCGTTTCAAATTGAATGTTAATATCCCGGCTTAGGTATTATTCCGTTAATACATAAACCACATTCAGCTGTTTTCACTTTTCGAAGAACACCTTCAGGAATTCTTCAAAAATAAAAAACGTTAATCACGTGCTGCTAATTTTAATTGCTGATATTTAGCCCAGACCTTATGGGCATATTTCATCCGCTGCGGATAATTCTCTTTCTTCAACCCGGCGTTATAAGCGCCTACCGCTTCCCAGTTATAGCCATATACTCTTATCATTCCGGAGAGAATGGAGGCACCCACCATGATGGAGGTACACGGCTCGGTCATTAAGCGATACTCATCGATGCCTCTGCTTTCCAGCGCGGTAAAATGCGAGCTGTTGATTTGCATCAGCCCGACATCCCGCGTGCCATCGCGGTTTTTCCCAACCGCGTACGGATTCATACCGGATTCCACATTCGCTATCGCGTAGAGTAAATAAGGGTCGACATGATAATAACGCGCCGCTTTATCCCAACAGTTTGCCAGAGCACCCTGGCTTATTATTAATAACAACAAAATGAGCTTTTTCATTTTTACCTGCTGACTTTATTGGTTATTTCTCCTTAGAAACATCCTGTAAATGAATTTCTAATTACTTCCCCTCAGAAGGGGGGAGTAATTAATGGGTTAAATTATTTGCAATCTGTTGATGCGCCTTCTTTTACCCATACGTCGCTATTTGCTGGGTTATCACCACGGGTCCACCATTTCGCACGGTAAACGTTACCTTCATAGGTGGTGGTGTCGCCGCCGTTGTAGACCAGGTCAGAACGCCAGTTCATCGTCACGTTGCTTACCAGCTCCCACGCGTCCATACCGAAGCCAGGCTGATTGCCCTGAGTCCAGTATTTCGCTTTCCACACGAGGTGGTCGAAGCTTACGGTATCGCCGTTGTTATAGATTTTGCTCGCGTCCCACGCAGCGTATTTGCTGGCGTTGGCATCGACAGGTGCGTCGCAGCTGCCGGCGGTATCATCAGCTGGAGGGGTTACGTCGTCAGCTGGAGGGGTTACGTCGTCAGCCGGTGGTGTGACGTCATCGGCAGGAGGCGTTACCTCGTCAGCTGGCTTAGGCTCCACCGTCACCTGCACGTCAGACTGCACGCTGGTTTTACCGTCCGTCACAATAACGCTCAGGGTGTAGGAAGAAGTATTGTGCACTTCTGGCGCAGTGATGCGAACGTTGGCCGAATCAGTGCCGGTCGCGTTCATATCAGCCGGTACGCTCCAGCTGTAGGTCAGCGCGTCACCATCAGGATCGGATGCCTGCGCGTGCAGAGAAATTGCTTCACCGGACTGAACGGTAACGGCTTCCATAGCATTGATTACCGGCGCCTGGTTGGCTTTAGGCGCTTTATTCACAACCTGGACGTCAACAGCATTGCTCAGCCCTTTAGCGTCGGTTACGGTCAAACGGAAGACCAGGTTCTGGTCGCTTGTCACAGCCGGAACGCTAAAGCTGGCTTTTGCTTTGGTGCTATTGGCGATGGTCACAGAAGGGCCTGAAACCTGCGTCCATTTATAGGTCAGCGCATCGTCGTCCTGGTCGCTGGAAGCAGAGCCATCCAGGGTCACGGTTGCAGGACCGGTGACATTTTGATCGGCAGCTGAAGCCACTGGCGCATGGTTAGTCTCAACAGGCAGATCCGGGATGGAACTTCCGCCCAGCAGGCTTTCGTTCATGGCGTTCAGGATATCGCCGTTATCAGACTCGATAGACCATGCGAACAGTCCGCCCAGGTTTTTGTTCAGTACGTATTTGCCTTTCGCCATAACGGAACGGGCGTTATCGTACGTCACCAGCTCACCGGTGGACTTGTTGAACACGTACGGCGCTTCAGCCGCTTCGTCATATTTGTATTCCCAGCCCGGTTTGCCCAGCATCTGGTTGACGATTTGACGATAGTCAACGATACCGTTTTCCCATGTCCCTTTAATTGGTCCGGTTGCGGTGCCGGTAAATGGATTATCGCCGGTATAACCATGAACGCCGGTCCAGCCGCGGCCATACATACCTGCGCCTACCACGATCTTGCCTGGCTTAACGCCCTGCTCCAGCATCGCTTTCACCGCGTTATCGGTGGTGTAGTTAGTGTCTGGTTTCCAGGAAGCACCGTACAGGGCGGTCTGGTGGCCCAGATCGGTATTGCTCCAGGCACCGTAGAAGTCGTAGCTCATCAGGAAGATATGGTCGAGGTACTGCTGCGTGGTGTTATAGTCCACGTCTTCGATCTTATCTTTACCGGCACCGATTGCAGTAGTCAGCTCGTAGGTACGACCGGTTTCCGCAGACAGTTCATTCAGCATCTGACGCAGGTCGTGCATCAGCGCGGTGTAGGTGGCTTTATCGGTCTGAGGATTGCCGAGTTTGGCGTTTTCACCGCCGCCGCCCGGGAATTCCCAGTCAATATCCACGCCGTCAAACACTTTCCAGGTGGTCAGGAAGTCTTTTACCGACGCCACGAAACGGTCACGCAGTACTTTGTTATCCATCTGATAGAACGGATCGGACAGGGTCCAGCCACCAATGGATGGCAGAATTTTCAGGTCAGGATGGGCTTTTTTCATCGCCATCAGCTGCCCATAGTTACCTTTGTAGGGATCGTCCCAGTTGCTTACGCCTTTCTGCGGTTTCTGCAACGCAGCCCATGGATCGTGAATGGCCACGGTGTAGTCCTGACGGCCAGCACAGGCGCGTTTCAGGGATTCCAGTGCACCTGAAGATTTGGCGCTGTCGTTAATACCGTCACCGCCGCAAATTGGAATAAAGCCGTACAGCAGGTGGTTAATGTTCGCGACCGGGATCTTATCCGCAGAGAAGTTTCGATCGTAAACGCCCCACTCAGGGAAATAGGCACCGACGACTTTATCGGTATGCTGAGCGAAAGCTTTGTTATTTTCCAGCAGCGGCGTATTCAGCGGCAGCAAATGGCTTCCGTCGGTATCCGCCACGATAATCAGTTTGCTTGCGCTTTTGGTACAGCCGCTGTCGTTACACAGTTCGACCTGTTCCTGATAGCGGCCCCCTTTTTTGACTTTGAAGGTCGCAGAACCCGCCGCGCTGCCCGCGCCGGTCCAGACGGTCTTGCCGTCCAGCAGCACTTTTGCAGACGTTGGGGCGTCACCGCTCCAGACGTTCCATTCCACTTTTACATCAACACCCTCTTTATGCACTTTGATGAGGTTGTTGTAATCCTGTGCCGCCTGATCCACTTCTACCAGCGCAAATTTATCATTGCCCGATGTAATAGAAGGCGTACCCGGCGCAGCTGCAAATGCGGAGCTGGTGGCCGCCGCAATAAAGAGCGCCAGATATTTTGGTTTCATAAATTTCATTTTTATTTCCTGATAAATTTATTTATAACGTAATAACCCATGCCTTCCGTGAGATCATGGATGCGTTTCGCGTAATGCGTATTTAACCAACGTGAGTGCCGTGAACAAAAAATTGTTGCTGCGCTGTATTCCTCCATAAAAAGATACAAGCCAAATCCCGTGTAGCTTATATCTCCTACGATACACCGAGCGTAAAGAGTCGTCCTTCTCTCCCAGCATCAAAAAGATTTATAAAAAACCTTGACCAGTATATTTAAAATGTGAAAGCAAACTGCTGACTAATAAACACCACGATTCCAGAAAAGGCGAGGTAAGGACCAAAAGAAATAGTGAGGTTATTTTTATTTAAATTATTGACGGCGAAATAACCGACAATACCGCTTAACGCTGCTGCCAGTTCAATGGAGGGTAATGCCTGCCAGCCGCACCAGGCGCCCAGCGCCGCCAGTAGCTTAAAATCCCCGTAACCCAGCCCTTCTCGTCCGGCGATCAGACGAAAAGCCCAGTAGAGCAGCCAGAGCGACAGATAGCCCGCCACCGCGCCAAACAGCGCATCACGTAGCGGCAATGTGTGGTCAATAGCATGGAGCACTAACCCCGCCCACAGCAGCGGCTGGGTCAGGCAGTCCGGCAACAACTGATGCTGCCAGTCGATCATGGCCAGCGGCAGTAAAAAAGCCGCCAGTAACCACAAAGAGAACAGCGCCTGAACGTCCGGCATGCACCAGGCCGTGATGCCAAAAAACAGCGCGGAGAACAGTTCCACCAAAAAGAGTCGCAGTGGGATCGCGCTGCCGCACTGGTGGCAGCGCCCCCGTAATAACAGCCAACTGAGCAGCGGGATATTTTCCCATGCAGCAAGCGTGTGCTGACACACCGGGCAGTGCGAGGCAGGAAAGAGCAGATTGCCGCTCCCCTCCTCATCCATCACCATTCCCGGTACGCGCTCGGCAACAACGCCGAGAAAACTGCCCATAATCCCGCCCAGGATAGCACTCATCATCGGGAAACCGAGCGGACAGGCCTCCCGCATCAGCGTGAAGGTATTCATGCGCTTTTTGACCAGGTAAGCTGCACCTGTGCTTTCACATCGCTGAGGTGGTCAACCGGCGTGAGGTTTATTTTTTGCAATGTCACGCCGGAGGTCTGATTAATTTCACGCAGCCAGCTTTTTAATTCATATACATTTACCCGATTCACCACGAACGATAAAGTTTGCCCCTCCTGGCGCACATCCGTCAGTGAAAGATTAATTTCATGAGCGCTGTTCTCGACCACCGTACGCAGATTATTCGTTTTAACTAACTGGACCTGAAGATGATTTTTATCAATTTCACTGCGCATCCAGTTAAGCGTCTCTTTTTGTCTTTTAAGCGTCGATTTACTATTTTGGATCATATTATCCAGGGGAATTACTCCTGTGTAATACACCGCAGCCCCCACAATGGCAACGGCACATATTTTTAAAATGATTTTTTCCCGGGCGCTGTAATTCTGATAGCGTGATTTCAGCTGCGCGATTCGCTCTTTCATTTATGTTTCCCTGCGATCATGGCGGTATACGGTTCGGTTGTTGAAACAGGTTGTAAGGTAAAATCAAAATTCTCACTGGTCTGGTTCACAAACGCCTGCAACGCGGGCTGGCTTTGCGCGCTAACGCTCAGCGTCAGGGTGTTTTGCTGCGCATCGTATTCCAGCAGATCGATCTCCATCGCAGGGACTGACTGCCGGGCTTTCTCCAGCTCCTCAAGCTGAAGAAAGAACCCCTTGCTCTGTTTTTTCAGGCTTTGGCCAAAGTGATATTTGATATTGGTCTGCTGGCGCATGCTGGGGAAATGGTGCTGATAAACCTGAACGATCTCCTGCTGAACCCGATTTTCCTGCTGCACCAGCATCCAGGCCATCGCAATGCGCGGCCCCAGCAGCAGACCAACGGACAGCAGGCCCGCCGCTATCATCGCTGCTTTCATGCTTTTTGCGGTCTGGACATGACCGGCCTTAAGGCTGAATTCACCGTGAAGCAGATTCACACGACAGGTTTTCCACTGCGGCTGGATCAGCACCAGCGGATGCTGCCAGGCATGCTGTACGTCAACGTGAACGTCCGCAGGCGCGTCGCCGTAGCAACACACTTCCCCGTCTCCGGCTTTCTGCATCAACAGCGGCAGCAGGGTTCCCTCCATTTCACCCGCCACGTGGGGAGATAAACGCAGCCAGTAGCCTTTATCCTGTGCGACCAGCGTGCTGCCCCCTGCCGCCACGGGCAGCAGCCAGGCATCAGGCAGGGCCTGAATCACGTTTAATCCGGCCTCGTGACAGCGGGTCAATGCCGCACGCAGGCGGTCGGCGTCAATGGCAACGGCGTCGACGTCAGCGCCTTTTTTGTAGAGCACTGTCCAGTGGAGGTTGTCAACGTCGCCAATCAGCGTCTCTTCCGCCATCCACGAGAAGGCCATCGCCTGAGAAGCCACCTTTTTCGGCAGCGTGAAATGGCGGAAAATCATGTCGCTGGCGGGCAGCAGGAGACAAACGCGTGTAGCCAGCGGGTGTTCGGCCAGCATCTCCAGGCTGTCGAGCACCTCGACGCGCTCGCTGCCGGACTCACAGCACATTATTTTCCCGCCCTCGCGGCTGTCGGGGCGAACAAAAAGTACCTGTTTCATAACGTTCTACTTTTCTTATTCAATCATTCGGTAACGACGCTGCCACGTTACGATCTCACCGGCTTCGTTATTCATCTGAAGCTGGCTGACCACGCGAAGCGTTAATTCATCGGTATTGCCGCTGTAATTCACGCGGAAGTACCGGCTGTTTATAGAAAATTGATCTGCCACCTGCGGGAGATCGTCTTTTAACTGCGGGAAGGTCTGCTCCAGCGCTTTGCTGAACGCGTCCATATTTTCCCAGCCCGATTCCGGACGTGTATCCAGCAGACGAACGGCGTCATCCTGCGTGAATTTTCCCGGAAACATGGCCGCCAGCACAGCGGCCTGTTCCGGTTGCAGGGTGTTAACGTCCACCTTGCTGGCGGCGTCCGGCAGCACGCATAACAGCTTGCTCACCTTCGGATATGCCGTAACCGGGAACGCTGGCAGCAGTTTGATCTCCGCGATGCTGCGCATCATCTGGTTTGCCGGTTGCCGGGCGGGCACGACGCCAGCCCACGCATCGCTTTCGGCACCCTCTTTCGCCGTGGTGCTGTCACCATCGAGATAATCCACCAGCTGGAAATAGACCGCCTCCGCCGTGCCCGGACTGAGCCCGCTTTCCGTCAGGAGTTGTTCAACAATCCGCTCTTTACGCGGTTTTTCCGCCACCGCGGGAGCGCTTTGCCCCTGGGGCGCGACGTCGGCGGTCAACAGGTTATTGACGTTAAAGCAGTCCTGAGCGTCTTCCACCTGGCTCACGACCGTGTAGTCTTCTCCCTGCGTCTCCAGCGGCTGATGCCAGTCGCCATCCAGCGCCAGCGGCTTGCTCTCGCCGCTGGCATCGGTCTGTAACCTGTCCTTCACCACTTTTTCCTGGGCCTGCATCGCCCAGCGCAGCTGCTGCTGGCTTATCTGATAATGCGTTTTCTGCAAATTACGGCAGAACTGCTGGCTGATTTTGGCGGCCAGCGCCGACATCATCACCAGCAAAATCAGCACCACCAGCAGGGCGACGCCCTTTTGTTGACGGATTCGGTTCATGGTCTGGTCTCCGGCGAAGGCGCAGGGGCTGCGTCCGGAGTCGTCGCAGGCGCGTCGGCGGCTTTCTCTGGGGCTGCGGCAGCGGCCACCTCCGGCATATCCCCCGGCGTGGTGAACACCCAGCGCCAGGTATCCCCGTTTTCCATCGTCAACGTGACCTCCACGCCGTCCGGCAGATGGGCGGCGTCGTGCCAGGCTGTCTGCCAGCCCTGACGATAAAACCGCCACTGCAATGCTTTTACGCCGCTGACAATCGGCACTTCGTCAGGCTTAACGTCCACCGGGCCGTCAATGACCGGCCAGACGTCGCGGTACAAACGCCCCTCTTCCAGCCGCCAGCGTACGCGCTCCAGCTGGACCGTTCCGCTCACGCCATTCAGGGTGGTCAGTTCAAGGGCATCGCCCTCCTGACGGAACAGATCTGGCTCATTACGCGGCGCTCGCGCCTGTAGCTGGAAAAAATCGCGCTCCATCAGACTCCAGCCGCGCTGAAGCTGGTTGAGCTTAGCGGCGCTGGCATCGGTGGCCGAGCTGGTACGCATCGCGCCGTCCAGAATTTGCCAGGCCAGGGTGCTGATTACCGCGAAAATAGTCAGCGCAATCATGATCTCCAGCAGGGTAAATCCGCGCTGGCGTCGCGTTTTCTTCACTTGCTCTCTCCCGGCGGAATGATGTGCAGGGAAACAACCGGCTGGCTCTCATCGCCTTCCGCATAGACGCGAATGGAGTTCGCCCAGCCGTTGTCGGCGGTTTTCACCCGCTGCTTACGCCAGTTCCAGCTGCGCCCGCCCATGATTTCCGTCCCCTGCTGCTCAGCATCCGGGAAGTCGGTTTTGGTGAGTTGCGCTTCCGCCAGCTGATTTTCCGCCACCCAACTGGCCTGCAAGGTATCGGCCAAGCCATGGGTAAAACGCACGTTCAGGGAGACCGAGTTCATTAGCGCCAGCGCGGCGGTGGAGAAAATCACCAGCGCGACCATCACCTCCAGCAGCGTCATCCCCTTTTGCTTTGTGTTGTCGTTAGCCATCGTTTTCTACCGATACCGGCGCCGCACCCTGCGACACCACGCGGAAATGGTGCTGTTTGTCGTAACTTTGCAGCGTCAGCGTAAAGCGGCTGATTTCACCGTCCGGTAAAAAGATCACCTGTGGCTCGGACGCCACCGTCGCGGCCAGGCGCTGCGGCGAGAGCGACACGTGCATCTCTTCCGGAAAATCACCTTTGGTGGTAATACGTCCGGCAGATAATGGCACCCAGTGACGCTCGCCATTTTTATCCGCGATCGTCACCAGCTGATATTTATCAGTGGCGATCACCAGCCCGACAATATTTCCGTCCATCACCGCACGGTCTGAACCATAATCAACGAGCGCTTTTAATTGCTGGCCAAATATATCCGCGCCGCTGCGCGAAGGAATGGTGGACACCACCATCATGGCGCAGCTGGCAAATATCACCAGCGCCAGAATAATTTCCAGCAACGTAAAGCCGCGTTGATTTTTCATTACTTCTCGTTCTTATCCAGAGACCAGTTGGTAATGTCATCGGCAGTATTCGCTTCGCCGTCCGGACCCGCAGAGAAAATGTCCACCGCACCGTGTTCACCTGGGCTGACCAGAATATAATCGCTGCCCCATGGATCCTGCGGCAGGCGGCGAATATAGCCATCCGCGCGATAGCCGTTCGGGATTGGTGCGATTTCCGGCTTCGTCACCAGCGCCTGCAAACCCTGCTCTGTGGTCGGGTAGCGGTGGTTGTCCAGCTTATACATATCCAGCGAGCCTTCGAGCGCGACAATATCGCTGGTCGCCTTTTGCGTATCCGCTTTTTCTTTATTACCCATTAAGTTTGGCACTACCATACTCGCCAGAACGCCAAGAATAACAATCACCACCATTAATTCGAGCAATGTGAAGCCCGCCTGGCGAGCCAGGTTTTTACGTTTTAGAGCCATGATTTAACCTACCATATTATTAAGTTGCAGAAGCGGTTGTAATATTGAAAGAACGATGAATAAAACAATCGTCGCCATGGATACCACCAGCGCCGGTTCAAATACCGACAGCGTTAATGTAATTCGATGCTGTAATGCCGATTCCTGATTTTCTGCCGCGCGATCCATTAAATTACCTAATTCCCCGCTCTCTTCACCGGAGGCAATCATATACAGCATGGTTGGCGGGAATAATTTCGCCTGTTCCAGCGCCGCATACAGCGACGCCCCCTGACGTACGGTATCGGCGGCCTGCTCAAGCACCTGACGGGCATAGAGATTTTCAATACCGTCCATCGCGATATACATTCCCTCCAGCAGCGGCACGCTGCTGGCCTGCAAAATGCTCAGGGTACGGATATAGCGGGCGCTGTTGATGGCGCACACCAGCTTTTTAATCGGCGAGCCGTTCACCAGCCAGCTGTGCCAGCGAAAACGGTTTTTCACGTTTCGCACCCAGGTTTTGAAGCCGACGAACGCCCCCGCCAGGCTGCCGACAATATAGATACCCCAGGCTTGCAGGAAATCACTTACCGCAATCAGCGTCCGGGTGGTGATCGGCAGTTGCTGTTTCATGTGGGTAAACTGCTCAATCACCTGCGGCACCACCGCCACCAGCAGAATGCCGATCACCGCGATAGCGACCACGGTGAGGGTAATCGGGTAGACCATCGCCTGCGTCAGCTTGCTTTTCATCTTCTGACGCTGCTCGTTGTACTCCGCCAGCTTCTCCAGCACGTCGCCCAGATGGCCGGTCTTCTCACCGGCCATCACCAGCGTGCAGTAGAGTTTGTCGAAGGTGCGTGGAAACTGGCTAAAGGCGTCGAACAGCGTATGCCCCTCGACCACCTTCTCGCGGATCTCCATCACCATCGCCGCCAGCTTTTTATCTTCCGTCTGCTTAGAGATCGCCTTCAGCGCACTTTCCAGCGGCAGCGCGGCGTTCACCAGCGTCGAAAGCTGACGGGTAAACATCGACAGCACCGGGGTAGAGAGCTTCGCCCCGGTTTTCGCTTTCCCGCCTGTCGCCGTTTCGCGGGTTTCGGTGATGCTCACGGGCATCAGCTTTTGCTCGCGAAGCCACTGGCGAACCTGCTTCTGCCCCTCGGCCTGTAACGTCCCGCGCTGGGTTTTTCCCGCGGCACTCGTCGCCGTCCAGGCGTAGAAAGCCATTACGCATCCCCCCCACGCTCGGCGGAGACGCGCATGACTTCTTCCAGAGACGTCAAGCCGCCGATCACCTTCAGCAGCCCGTTTTCACGCAGGCTGTAGGCCTGCTTAAAGAGCTGCGTTTCGATGGACATTTCGTCCTTATCTTCATGGATGGCGCGGCGCATGGTACTGTCCACCACCAGAAACTCATGAATACCGGCGCGGCCCTGATAGCCGCTCTGACGGCAGTGTTCACACCCCACCGCGCGATAAATCGCTTTTGGTGGCGCGTCCATAAAGCTGAACAACGCTTTTTCATTGGCATCCAGCGGACTGGTGGTCCGGCAGTGCGTACACAGCCGACGCACCAGACGCTGGGCAATGACACCGAGCAGCGATGAACCGATTAAAAACGACTCCAGCCCCATATCCCGCAGACGGGTTATCGCCCCAGCGGCACTGTTGGTGTGCAGCGTCGACATCACCAGGTGACCGGTCAGCGACGCCTGCACCGCGATCTGGGCGGTCTCACCGTCGCGAATTTCCCCGATCATCACCACGTCCGGGTCCTGACGCAGAATCGCGCGCAGCCCGCGGGCAAAGGTCATGTCCACGCGCGGGTTAACCTGCGTCTGCCCCACGCCTTCCAGCTCGTATTCGATCGGGTCTTCCACGGTCAGAATGTTGCGCTCGTGACCGTTCAGCGCCGAAAGAATGGCGTACAGCGTGGTACTTTTACCGGAACCCGTCGGGCCGGTAACGAGGATGATCCCGTGCGGGCGGTCAATCAGCCCTTTCAGCTTCTCCAGCTCTTCATCAATCAGCCCAAGCTTGTTGATGTCGGGCTTGAGATTGCTTTTATCGAGCAGGCGCATGACCACGCGCTCGCCGTACTGGGACGGAATGGTCGACACACGCACATCGATGGCCTTGCGGCCGATGCGCAGGGAGATACGTCCATCCTGGGGAAGACGTTTCTCGGCGATGTCGAGTTTCGACATCACCTTAATACGCGACACCAGCAGCGGCGCGAGCTTACGCGCCGGTTGCAACACCGGGCGCAGCACGCCGTCAACACGAAAGCGGATGCTCAGCGTGCGCTCGAAGGTTTCGATATGAATATCCGACGCGCCGTCCTTCACCGCCTCGCCGAGAATGGCGTTGATCAGGCGGATCACCGGTGAGTTTTCGTCGTTATCGAGCAGATCTTCGTTATCCGGGATCTCCTCGGTTAAGGCCATCAGATCGATATCCGCGTCCATGTCGTCCACCAGTTGCTGCGACACGCCGCTGCTCTGCTGCCAGATTTTGGCCAGCATCTCGTCAAACGCTTCCGGCGTCACAGTGACGGGGATGAAAGCACGGCCCAGCACCCGGCGCACCTCCAGCAGAGCATGCGCAGGAGTGTCGTCCCGGATATAGACATCATTGTTGTAAAACAGAACGCCGTTATCTTTTGCGTAGCTGCTGCTACACAGTGTTTTACTCAGTTCGTCCACGTTACCCCTCCGCGCTATTCTTTAAACGGATTGCGCGTGGCGCTGGTTTTCACCGGTGCGGCGCCAGTGCTTGCAGAGGGAAACGCGGGCAGGACGGCGTTGTCAGTCGGCTCAACAATACCGAGCTTTTTCTCCTCCACTCGCTGCATCTGGCGCACCCGGATCTGGTCATATTTCTCTTTCGAGGCCGCGCTGTAGTTGTCGTCGTCACGCAGGACGGTGGTATGAATAAACACCATCAGGTTGCGTTTGGAAGTATCCTGCGAGGTGTAGCGGAACAGCTGACCGACCAGCGGGATATCGCCGAGCAGGGGCACTTTGGACACGGACTGTTTGGTCACATTTTCCATCAGACCGCCGAGCACCACCGTCTGACCACTGTGGACCATCACTTCGTTATTAATCGTGCGCGTGTTGAAGGTTGGGCCGAGGCTGGAGTCTTCCGTCGCGCTGTTGTCGACACTCGACACTTCCTGCTCAATCTTCAGATGGATCATGTCGCCATCGTTAATCTGCGGCACAATCTTCAGCTTGGTCCCTACGGTTTTACGCTCAACCGAGTTAAAGACGTTGTCGCCGCTGGTGGTTTGCGAACCGGAAAGCACCGGCACATCCTGACCGACGTTGAACGACGCTTCTTTGTTATCCAGCGTGACCACGCTTGGCGTTGAGAGGATGTCATTTTTGCCGTCGGTGGAAAGCGCGGTCACCAGCGCACCGAAGTCACCGTTAAAGAAACCGGTCGCAAGGCCAGTGAAACTTGCCCCTTTCATGGTGCCATTTTTAATCTGGCTGATTGGCAGGCCGGTGGAGCCAAACTGCACCCCGCCGTGCTTGCTGGTCCACTGCACGCCAAGATCCAGGCCGTTACCGTCCTGCACTTCGGCAATGATCGCTTCCACCAGCACCTGCGGACGGCGAATATCCAGCTTGTCGATCACTTTCTCGAGGGAGTTCATCACGTTAGGCTGTGCGGTGATCACCAGGGAGTTGGTTGACTCGTCGGCGGTAATATTCAGATCGGTTGAGGCGCTCGCGGATTTCGCTTTGGCCGCACCCGGCTTGTCATTCAGCTGCTCACCAATCCCGGTGAGAACCGGCACCACTTTGGTGGCGCTGGCATACTTGAGGTAGAAGACGCGGGTATTGCCCTCGTTATTCTGCTCACGATCCAGCTGATGAATAAGGGAACGGGTGCGCGCCCGCGCATCTTCCGCGCCTCTGATCACCAGGCTGTTGGTTTCGTCATCCGCGACGACTTTAGTCGCCAGCTGCGGCGCGTTCTGCCCTTTCTGTTCTTCATTGTTGAGGTTATTCAACATCTCCGAGAGTTCTTTGGCGGACGCAAAGCGCAGCGGGATGATTTCGCGACGCTGGATGCCGTCTTTATCGACGCGCTGCACCAGATCCACCAGCCGGTTCACCACCGAGGCTTTACCGGTTAACAGCAGGACGTTGGACGGCTCAAAGTGGACCACGTTCCCGATACCGGTGGCATCGTTGAGCTGACGCAGCAGCGGGGCCAGCTCACGAACAGGCACGTTTTCCATGCGCACCACGCGGGTGATGATCTCGTCACCTTTGCCCGGATTTTTGCTGTCTGCCAGCGGCGCACCGGCGGTACGCGCCACGCTTGAGCGCACCACTTTGACCATGCCGTTGTCCATCGGGATCACCGACAGGCCGTAGAGATCCAGCACGCTCAGAAAGAATTGATAGTACTCATCTTCTGTCAGCACGTTGTAGGTTCGGACCGAGACGGTTCCCTGGACGGACGGATCGACCAGAATGGTTTTATTGAGATTGCGGCCTACCGTATCGATAAACTCGCGAATATCAGTATTTTTAAAACTCGCGCTAAAGTTAGCTGCAAGCAGCGAACTGGAATATAACGACAATGCGGTCAGCGCCACGCACGCCCAGGGAATTTTTTTCATGTCTGCACACTTTTTAATTGTTTAGAACATTAATCCGAATATTTTCAAGGTGAGCGTGACGTCGTACGATGACCTCCGCTTCTTTCATTTTTGACCAGTTGGCAATAATGCTTTTCGCTTTTGCTTCATCGGTCATATCGACAGAGTCGACCTGAACCGCCACATCGCCTTTTTCCAGACCTGACTGGCTGTAAAAGGCGGAGGCATTCCTTGGGTTTATCCTGTAGCCTTCCAGTCGGCCCTTTTCAATTATGGGTTTTAACACCAGATAATCATCAAGATGCACACTCTCTGCGCCAACATCTTTTGTCGATTTCGTTACCGGGCCGCTATCCACGCCACCCTTAAAATAGTCCGGTTTATTTAATGCCAGAACCTGCGTAGTACCTTCATAATTAACCACCACATTATCTTTGTTTATTTCCTGAATAAATGCGTCGTTAAATCCAGAGAGAGGTTCACCCTCACGGTAGCTTCTCTGACCGCCTGGCGTTTTGATGACAGCAAAGGAGAGCCAGGCGTCATCGCTGTTCACAATACCTTCGATTTCAGCTGCCAGCGGGGCTTTCACCGCACCCGGTAAGATTTCCTGACGCACGGCTGCCGTAAAAAGCGAAAAGGATTTCTCTTCGCGCGTTTTTTTCAGCGGCTGTTGATCGGCATTAGCCAACTTATTCATAACTTTTTTATAATCTTTAAAGGTGAGATACCCTTGCTGGCCGCAAAAGATCAGCAGCACAAACATAATACAAGGCGTTATCCACCGTGAAAGAAATGAGAACCTCATTTTTTATCCGGCCTATAGCAAAGCAAAAATAAGCAGCGTCATACTGCGCCAATATGGATGAAAATAGTAATAAGCTGGTGCAAATGCGACCACTGACTTCGCCGCTAACTTTCATAAAGAAAAATATTGACCGTATAAAATCCAAATGTTAGACGCTGCCAGCAGGATATTTTTACCCTGTTTGCAAATTGACCGTTCAGGGGCGTTACCTTACTTTCTGATGCTGTTGCTATTCCTAATCAGAGACGGTAAGTCGTTATGTATCAGAGCCACTTTAATTTTAAAAATCCGCCATTCAGATCGATCGCCCGTTTATCCGGGGATTTTCTGGTGCCTTATCATCAGGATGTGTTCAACCTGTTGAAAGAGAAAACCCAGCAGGCGGGAATTATCGGGCTCTTTTGCGACGACGCCCCGCTTCTGGGTCACTTCAGCGATGCGCTAAAAACCCGCCACAGTAACGTCCTTGTTATCAATGCGTTTCCCAAACTGAGTGCCAGTAGCCTGCTGTACAAGCTCAATCCGGTAACGAAAGAGAGCAAGAATCGCCTGCAGGCGGTGGATGCCATCCTGCGCCAGTGGCACGAGGGAAAAGCGAAAACCAGAGTGCTGGTGATTTCACACGCCGAAGCCATGAAAGAGAGCTGCCGTGAAGTCCTGGGTACGCTGCTCACGCGAGCCCAGGAGCTGAACTTCCGGCTCTCCGTGGTGCTGACGGGCACTGCGGATCAGGAAATCCTGCTTAAGCAACCTGAACTGCGCGAATATACACACACTCGTCATGTCCTGCGCCCCCTGACCTGCCGCGAATTCCTGGGCTATGTGCAGGCGCAATGCGAAGAACACGGCTGTGAAAATTCGCCGTTAACGCCGGCCCGCGTGCGCAAAATGCACACGTTGACCAAAGGCAACATCAGCAAACTTAACGAACTGGCGCACCTGTCAATGCTCGCTGCCTGGACGGAACGCGCGTCGCAGGTCAGCCCGCGTCATTTACGCCTGGCGGCGGGAGAGATCCTGCCCGCGAAAAAACACGGTAAGCGTCTGGCAACCGTGGGGCTGTTCGCATCGGTGCTGTTTGCCGCCTGCGGCTGGTATTTAACCTCGTCCATCAGCGGGCACCTTCCCATCCAGCTGCCGGTCCCCGTCAGCTGGAAACAGCCGACGCGAAAAACGGAGGCGCCCGTGGTGCCGGTTATCGACAATGAAATGGTTAATCAGCCGGATGCGATGCACCAGCTCTATCTGATGTGGGGATATGACGCCTCGGCCGAAGATGCGCTGTGCCAGAACGCCGCTAAAGTGAACCTGATGTGTAAACAGGGGAACGCGTCGCCGGAGACGCTGGCGCAGGAAGGGTATCCGTGGGTCAGTGAACTGAAAACCAGCGGTCACCTTAACTATGCGGTGGTCGCCAGGGTCGGAGATACATCAATTGACCTGTTAATGAATAACCGGACCTGGCAGGTGAGCCGCAGCTGGTTTAACCGGCATGCGACCGGCAACTTCACCCAGTTGCACCGCCTGACACCGGAAGGAAAAGACGCGATCGGCGCGGCCAGCGACAGCAAAGACATGGCCTGGCTCGATCAGCAGTTAAGCCTGACGCTGAACCAGCCCGAAACGCACGCCCGGATCTGGACCGCTGAGATGATGAAACGCACCCGTGAGTTTCAGCAAAAAATGCATCTGCACGTGGATGGCATCCCCGGTGAAGAAACGCTGATGCAGCTGATGCGCGTAACCAACAGCACGCCGAGCGTACTGATTCAGGCCACCCGCACTACCCCGGACGCAAAAATGCAGGAGAAGAAAGCCTAATGTCGACCATCTGCCTTGCGGCCCAGCGCAGCTATACAACCGGGGAAGCGGTCTGGTTTTCGTACCGCCTCCCCAGCCTGAAAAACGTTTTCGGCAAAACAGCATTATGGATGGTCGGCCTTTGCGCCATGCTGGTTGTCGGCCTGTATATGCATGTCTACTGGAACATGCGCCACCCGGCGCCTGAACCGGTCAACGCCAGCGTTGCCAAACCGGAAACCCAGCTTTCGGAGATGCACTACGTGTACGTGAGTAAACCGTTCCCGCATCCGCAGCCTAAAGCTGCGCCAGTGCCTGTTGATGTTCCACCGATGCAGGATCTGCCGATCATCAGTGATGATGCCGACTGGCAGCAGGCGCCCGACGGCGCGGTGCCGCAAGACCCCTCGCGGGATACCCTACCCGGAACTGAGGCGCATGAGCACGATACCGCCCCCGCCAGCACGAGCAGTGAAGAGTCATCATTAACGGAATTATTTAAACAGGCATTAAAAGAGCAGGAGCAGGATTATTCTCAAGGAAAAATTCCCGCACCGCCGGTTGACGAAACGCAGGATAATTCACAAGCAAGTGTTAAAAACAGTGAAAACAGCCGTTCCCCTTTCAGTGATAAAGGAGACCGGCGGGAGTAGGCATTAATATTTTTCAGGCAGTGCGGTGAGGTTAAGCAGTCGACCTTTTTCCACCACAATATATTGACCTTTTTTCAGATCGGAGAGGATTTTAATAATGGTGCTACGTGCCAGGTTAGTGTATTCCTGAATGTAATCATAAACGTTAATATCACGCTGATGCTGTACAATCAGGTCGTTGATCTCATATAAAAATTCGCGAACAACAGAATATGCGCTGCGAGCGACCAGAATATCATCGCGCTTGCTCATCAGGCATATGTACCAGGAAAGCACTTTTGTCAGTTCAGGCCACAGGTTTTTCTCGGTCATCAGCTGGGCGAAGACCTCTTTCTTGATCGAGCGAACAACCGTATTCGACCGAACAAGGCCGTACATATGGGTGGCGTTGTAATACATCGACGACAGGCCGAAAATGCATTGCCCGGTAACGGTGAACAAGCACAGTTCGTCAGAGTCACGTCGAAATTCGACTTCGCCGCTGACAATAATATGAATTAAACCGGAATCAGCAGTGGAAATCTTCTGCCATTTTTTTAACGTTCTTTCTTCAACGCATGAGGTTGCAGAAATAATCTTTTCCATTTCATGTTGCGGACGTAATTTTTTTCCATAGATGCTTAACATTGTTATACCCGTTTTAAGATGTGATTTTAAAAAAACATGGCAACGGCATTCATACCGAACCATAAATATTTTCCTGATGAAAAACTCAAGAATAAAGAAAAGAGTAAAGTTTTTTATTCGCTAAATTGCTTAGCGTGCTATGTGTCCATCTTAAATCCGAATAATTTTAAGTCAATTAACTAAAAATGAAATGAGATTGTACTTAGGATTAATCTAATAGAAACTTGCGGAAATATACTCATTTGGGGGTAAGTCAAAGGTTTACCCCTGCCCGTATTTCTCTAAAAGTGCTTCGGCAATCGCCATGGTTTCAACATCCGCTACGCCATTCCATAACTGCGGACGGAAATGCATCTGGAACACCATGATGATGCGTTTTTGCTGTGCAGGCGTGCTGTTTTCTGGCACCTCGTAACCGTAGCGCGCCAGCAGATCGAGCAGTGCTGCGGTATCAACCTGCTGATAATGCGGTCGCCCGTTGATATAAAAATTTACCCGCGCCGGTTCGGGCCAGGCTCCGATGCCCTGCTGCGCCAGCTCGCGCCACGGAAACAGCGGGCCAGGGTCGTCTTTACGCTGCGGGGCGATATCCGAATGGGCCACAACGTTCTGCGGTTTAATGTCGTAGCGGGCGATGATGTCTCTGGCAAGCGGGATCAGCGCCGCAATTTGCCCCGGTTCGAAGGGGGTAAAGATTTTCACGCCATCGGTTTTCCGCCAGCCGCGGTTTTCCAGCTCAATGCCGACGGAGGTATCATTTATGCGGTTGGTCCCACGCCAAAAGCTAATACCTGCATGCCAGGCCAACTCGCTCTCCGGCACCAGCTGCCAGATACGCGGTTTGCCCTGCGGAGCTGGGGGCTTTGCGGGGATGAGATAGTGAGAGCTGACGTTTTTATCGGTCAAGGTCGCAAGCGAGGTGTCGAAATCATCGGCGGTGTAATGGATCACCAGCACCTTTATGCGCGGGTAGGCCGCCTGCGCCTGATGGCGCGTATCAAGTTCGTACGCGCCTTTATCAACAACGCCCTCTTCCGAGGCGCATCCTGCCAGCAACAATGCCAGCAGGAGGGTTGAGAGCGAACGCTTCATCGACGGGTTTTCACCGCCGTGCCGCTTACGCTCACCATCAGCATGCTGGCATCTTTCCCGACCGTTTCGTAGTCGATATCAATGCCCACCACCGCATCCGCGCCCAACGCTTTGGCCTGCTCGCCCAGCTCCTTAAACGCAATGTCACGCGCTTTACGCAGTTCTTTCTCGTAGGCACCGGAGCGCCCGCCGACGATATCCCGAATGCCGGCAAAGAAGTCCCGGAAGATGTTGGCGCCCAGAATCGCCTCACCGGTGACCACGCCGCAGTACTCGGTAATGGGTTGACCTTCCAGGGTTGGTGTTGTTGAAAATTGCATACTTCCTCTCCGTCTTTAGCGTTCAATGCGTTAGCAACTGCATTATCGGTTCGTTACGCTATGATTGAAAGGATAGTTAATAAATAAGGAAATCAACATGCGCTACTCTGCTTTAACGCTTTTAGTGCCCTGCGCGCTGGTGCTCAGCGCCTGCACTACGCCGGTCACGCCAGCCTTTAAGGATATCGGTTCCCGCAGCGGCCCCTGCATTGAGGGCGGCCCGGACGCCGTGGCGCAACAGTTCTATGATTATCGCATTCAGCATCGCGGTAATGACCTCACCGCCCTGCGCCCGTACCTGAGCGATAATCTGGCGAAACTGCTTAATGACGCCTCGCGCGATCCGCAGCAAAACGCGCTGCTTTCATCCGATCCGTTCTCCAGCCGCGCCACGCTGCCGGACAGCGCCGACGTCGCCAGCGCGTCCACCATTCCGAATACCGACGCACGGAATATTCCTCTGCGCGTGAAGCTAACCCAGGGGACGCAAACCTGGCAGGATGAGGTGCTGATGATCCGTGAAGGCCAGTGCTGGGCAATAGATGATGTGCGCTACATTGGCGGCAGCGTTCATGCTCCGGCGGGCACCCTTCGCCAGTCGATTGAGAACCGCTAACGCATACGTTAAATAAACGTTAACCCCGTAAAATGTCCGGCATTTCATGCGGAATGCCGACATTTATTCTCGCCCCCCTTTCCCGTCGCTATTTTGTGCTATGTTTAAGAGGAAACACGGGTTATATTTAACTTTTAACGCAGAAATATTGCATAACTATTCTGTCAACGGTACTATCTGCGGCCTCAATTGCTATAGATTGCCTGGATGAGTAAAGACTGCCCCGATGAGTATTAAACTAAACGGCATTAACTGCTTCTACGGCGCACACCAGGCGCTGTTCGACATTACGCTGAGCTGCCCGGAGGGCGAAACGCTGGTTTTGCTCGGCCCAAGCGGCGCGGGAAAAAGCTCCCTTCTGCGTGTTTTAAATCTGCTTGAAATGCCCCGTTCGGGAACGCTGGCCATCGCCGGTAACCATTTTGACTTCGCGAAAACCCCTTCTGATAAAGCGATTCGTGAACTGCGTCAAAACGTGGGCATGGTTTTCCAGCAATATAATCTCTGGCCGCATCTGACGGTGGTGCAAAACCTGATTGAAGCCCCGTGCCGCGTGCTTGGCTTAAGCAAAGACCAGGCGATGGCGCGAGCTGAAAAGCTGCTGGAACGTCTGCGTCTGAAACCGTACAGCGACCGTTATCCTCTGCATCTCTCTGGTGGTCAGCAACAGCGTGTGGCAATCGCCCGTGCGCTGATGATGGAGCCAGCGGTGCTGCTGTTCGACGAACCAACCGCAGCGCTGGACCCGGAAATTACTGCCCAGATCGTGAGTATCATTCGTGAACTGGCGGAAACCAACATTACCCAGGTCATCGTGACCCACGAGGTGGAAGTGGCGCGCAAAACCGCCAGCCGCGTGGTCTACATGGAAAACGGGTATATCGTTGAGCAAGGTGATGCGAGCTGCTTCACCAACCCGCAAACCGATGCCTTCAAAAACTACTTATCACACTGATGTGTTAGGGAAATTATAATGAAAAAAGTATTGATTGCCGCGCTGCTTGCTAGCGTCAGCCTTTCCGCTACCGCAGCCCAGACCATCCGTTTCGCCACTGAAGCGTCCTACCCTCCGTTTGAATCCATTGATGCGAACAACAAGATTGTTGGCTTCGACGTGGACCTGGCAAATGCCCTGTGTAAAGAGATCGACGCGACCTGTACCTTCAGCAACCAGGCGTTCGACAGCCTGATCCCCAGCCTGAAGTTCCGCCGTATCGACGCCGTGATGGCCGGTATGGACATCACTCCGGAGCGTGAAAAGCAGGTTCTGTTCACCACCCCTTACTACGACAACTCGGCGCTGTTCATTGGTCAGAAAGGTAAATACGCCTCCGTTGACCTGCTGAAAGGCAAGAAAGTCGGCGTGCAGAACGGCACCACGCACCAGAAATTCATCATGGATAAGCACCCGGAAATCACCACCGTGCCGTATGACAGCTACCAGAATGCGAAGCTGGACCTGCAAAACGGCCGTATCGATGCGGTGTTCGGGGACACTGCTGTCGTGACTGAATGGCTGAAAGCGAACGACAAGCTGGCCGCCGTGGGTGACAAGGTGACAGATAAAGACTACTTCGGTACAGGTCTGGGTATTGCCGTACGTCAGGGCAACACCGAGCTGCAGCAGAAATTCAACGCTGCGCTGGAAAAAGTGAAGAAAGACGGCACCTACGAAACCATCTACAAAAAATGGTTCCAGAAGTAATTCCTGATGAATGAAATTTTTCCTTTAGCAAGCGCCGCCGGGATGACCGTCGGCCTTGCCGTTTGTGCACTGATTATCGGCCTCGTACTGGCGATGTTCTTTGCGGTGTGGGAGTCCGTTAAGTGGCGCCCTGTCGCATGGCTCGGTTCAGCGCTGGTGACTGTGCTGCGTGGACTGCCGGAAATTCTGGTGGTCCTGTTTATCTATTTCGGCTCCTCACAGCTGCTGTTAACGCTGTCGGACGGCTTTACGATTAATCTCGGCTTTGCGCAGATCCCGGTGCAAATGCAGATTGAGAACTTCGACGTCAGCCCGTTCCTGTGCGGCGTAATTGCGCTCTCCCTGCTCTATTCGGCCTATGCGTCACAAACGCTGCGCGGCGCGCTGAAAGCGGTACCGCAGGGACAGTGGGAATCCGGTCAGGCGCTGGGCCTGTCGAAAGCGGCGATCTTCTTCCGCCTGGTGATGCCGCAGATGTGGCGTCATGCCCTGCCAGGGCTGGGCAACCAGTGGCTGGTACTGCTGAAAGATACCGCGCTGGTGAGCCTGATCAGCGTGAACGATTTGATGCTGCAAACCAAAAGTATCGCCACCCGTACGCAGGAGCCATTTACCTGGTACATCGTCGCGGCGGCTATCTACCTGGTGATCACGTTGCTGAGCCAGTACGTTCTGAAGCGTATTGATCTGCGCGCAACGCGTTTTGAACGGAGACCAGGCTGATGCTGGATTATTTACCCGAACTGATGAAAGGGCTGCACACCAGCCTGACGCTGACCGTTGCGTCTATCATCGTAGCGCTGATCCTGGCGCTGTTCTTCACCATCGTCCTGACGCTGAAAACGCCGGTGCTGGTGTGGATTGTCCGTGGCTACATTACGCTCTTTACCGGTACGCCGCTGCTGGTGCAGATCTTCCTGATTTACTACGGTCCAGGGCAGTTCCCGTCGTTACAGGAATATCCGGTTATCTGGCATTTGCTCTCTGAGCCATGGCTCTGCGCCCTGATAGCTCTCTCACTGAACAGCGCGGCCTATACCACGCAGCTGTTTTACGGCGCGATCCGCGCGATCCCGGAAGGCCAATGGCAGTCCTGCGGTGCGCTGGGCATGAGCAAGAAGGACACGCTGGCGATCCTGCTGCCATACGCCTTTAAGCGTGCGCTCTCTTCCTATTCCAATGAAGTCGTTCTGGTGTTCAAAAGCACCTCTCTGGCCTACACCATCACCCTGATGGAAGTGATGGGCCACGGGCAGCTGCTGTACGGACGTACCTACGACGTGATGGTGTTCGGTGCGGCGGGTCTGGTCTATCTGGTGGTCAACGGTCTGCTGACGCTGATGATGCGTCTTATCGAGCGTAAGGCGCTGGCGTTTGAGCGCAGGAATTAATCACGCCAATGCATAAAACGGTATTCATTGAGCGGGTAACCTGATGGGTTATCCGCTTTTTTTTGCAACAAAGGTAATATTTAATCATTTTTATTGCATATAAATTCAGTAGATGGCATTGTATATCCAGGCCGCAGACACGGCGCATAAATAAGACAGACGGGAGCATTACAATGAAAAAGTTAGTTCTGGCCGCATTACTCGCAACCTTCGCCGCAGGCGCATCCGCCGCAGATAAAATCAATTTTGGCGTTTCTGCCACCTATCCGCCGTTTGAATCGCTGGATGCCAGCAACCAGATTGTCGGCTTTGACATTGACCTGGCGAAAGCGCTGTGCAAGCAGATGCAGGCCGACTGCACCTTTACTAACCACGCGTTTGACAGCCTGATCCCGTCCCTGAAATTTAAAAAATACGATGCGGTGATCTCCGGCATGGATATCACCCCTGAGCGCAGCAAGCAGGTCGCGTTTACCGACCCGTACTACGCGAACTCTGCGGTAGTGATTGCGAAGAAAGGAGCTTATAAGTCTTTCGACGAACTGAAAGGCAAGCGCATCGGCATGGAAAACGGCACCACGCACCAGAAATATCTCCAGGACAAGCATCCTGAAGTGAAAACCGTGGCCTATGACAGCTACCAGAACGCAATTATCGACCTGAAAAATGGCCGTATCGATGGCGTATTTGGCGACACCGCGGTCGTGAATGAGTGGCTGAAAACCAATCCGCAGCTGGGTACAGCGACGGAGAAAGTGACCGATCCGCAATACTTTGGTACCGGCCTCGGCATCGCGGTACGTCCG
The DNA here is from genome assembly GCF_015159675.1 of Enterobacter cloacae complex sp. S2. Lineage (NCBI taxonomy): Bacteria > Pseudomonadati > Pseudomonadota > Gammaproteobacteria > Enterobacterales > Enterobacteriaceae > Enterobacter > Enterobacter cloacae complex sp. S2. The sequence continues at coordinate 95,460 of NZ_JADDTS010000032.1, read as the reverse complement.
GATAACAAAGCCCTGCTGGAAAAACTGAACGGCGCGCTGAAAGCGATCAAAGCTGACGGCACATACCAGAAAATCAGCGAGCAGTGGTTCCCGCAGTAATCTCTTTTTGCCGGGTGGTCTGGCCTACGGGGGTGGTCTGTAGGCCGGGAAAGCGCAGCGCCACCCGGCAATTTCTCATAGCGGCACAAAGAACCTGAACCGCGCCCCGCTCACGGACTCCATCAGCCTGATCCCGCCACCGTGCAGCTCCAGCATTCTCTTCACGATTAACAGCCCTAATCCCCCACGGTTCTCCCGCGACGCCTGAGGATTTAACGCTGACGGTCGCTGGAACAAATCGTCGCGCAGCGAGGCATCTACGCCCGTACCATTGTCTGCCACTTCGACCTGAAGTCGTTCATTCTCCTGCCAGACCGCCAGACGAATTTCTCCGCCGCTCGGCGTATGACGGATGGCGTTATCCAGAAGATTAGTGACCACGCGCTCGATCATCGACACGTCGGCGTTCACCAGCGGCAATCGCCCCGGCACATCAATACGCAGGTTCACCTCGCGCGTGCGGGCGGTAAGTTCAAACTTCTGCGCCACGTCGGAAATCAGTTCAGCCATGGCAAAACGCTCGCGCTGGGGCTTGATGCCGCCGTGCTCAAGACGCGCCAGCTCGAACAGCTGCTGCGACAGATGGCGTACCTTTTGCCCCTGACGCAGCGCGGTAGCGAGGTACTGCTGATGCTCCTGCGGCGACAGCGTGGCGGATTTCAGCGACAGCGTTTCCAGATAACCCAGCAGCGACGTCAACGGGGTGCGTAAGTCGTGCGAAATGTTGGCGATAAACTCCCGGCGCTGGCGGTCGCTGTCGGCCAGCCGATCCCACTGAGAGGTGATTTTGCGCGCCAGCTCGATAAAGGTATTGCGCAGGATCGCCACTTCATCCTGGCCGGCAGGCTCGAGCGGCTGGGCCGCCAGCTGCTTAATCGCGCTGATGCTGTCCTGCTCCAGCCCGGCCACGTCCAGCGTGAGCTGTTTAACCGGGCGCGTCACCCAGTACCAGAGCAGCAACCCGGCCAGCAGACCAAACAGCGCCACCAGCAGCATCGACCACAGCGCCGTACTCCAGAGCGCTTTGTGCCAGGCCATCTCCGCCAGCGCGTTGGACTCCTCCCCCTGCAAAATAATGTACAGATACCCCTTCAGCTCACCGTCCTGCCGCAGCGGGGTGGCGCTGAAGACTTTCTTATTCTGGCTTCGGGGATCGTCGCCAAACACCGGCATCACCGTCCCGCTCAGGAAATTCTGTATCGGCGCGAGGTCAATTTTTTGCCGCTGAATGTGCCCCGGCGGGGCGGCATCGGCCAGGATATCGCCATCAGGCGAGACAACATACAGCTCGACGCTCGGATTAAAGGTCATCAGCCGGTCGAACAGCGGCTTTAAGGCGCTGCGATCCACCCTGCCCTGCGTATCCAGAATCGCTTCCCGCTGCGCAATCTGCTGCGCCAGCCCGCCGGAGAGACGCTGCACCATCGCATTGCCGTACTGCATGCTAACGTAGAGCTGCACCGCACAGGCGACGGTGGCGCAGAGCAACAGTAACACCGTAAACAGCAGCGTCAGGCGCTGGCTCAGGCTAAAGCGACGCATCATGATTCTGCTCCGCAAATTTGTAGCCTTTGCCCCAGACGGTGCGAACGATCTCCGGCTCGGCGGCATCTTTCTCTATTTTGATGCGCAGGCGGTTAATATGGGTGTTGACGGTGTGTTCGTAGCCTTCGTGCTGATACCCCCACACCTGCTCCAGCAATGCCAGCCGTGAAAAGACCTCTCCGGGATGGCGGGCAAAAAAATAGAGCAGTTCAAATTCACGCGGGGTGAGATCGACGTGTTGACCATTAAGACGCACGGTGCGCGCCAGCGGATCGATAGTCAGACCGTGCGCCTGAATAATGCCGTCCGTCTGCGCCTGGCCCATCGCCTGCTGTCGGCGGAACAGCGCCTTAATGCGGGCAATCAGCTCCTGCACCGAGAAAGGTTTTGCCAGATAATCATCCGCCCCGGTTTCCAGGCCGGTAATACGGTCAGTTTCACTGCTGCGGGCGCTAATGATGATAATGGGCAGGTAGCGGGTCATCTGGCGGATACGGCGGCAAATCTCCAGACCATCAACATTCGGCAGCATCAGATCGAGGATCACCGCGTCCCACGGCTGTTTTTCCAGAAGCGGTAACGCCTTTCCCCCGTCCGGCTCGTGGGTAATGGCGTAGCCTTCATCTTCCAGGTTAAGACGCAGGAGTGCAGCGATATCGTGGTCGTCTTCTACCAGCAGGATCTGCTTCATGGGTAAGCCTTCAATCATTTGTTATGGCGTAAGCTTACCTGATTTCGAGCGGGGGAAGAGTTCACATTTTGTTTAAGATTTCACGAGCAACGTCAGCACTTCGTAATGCGCAGTGTGCGGGAACATATCAAAGAGCTGAACGCGCGCAATGCGGTAGCCCGGCAGGCTGGCGATATCCTTCACCATGGTCTGCGCGTTACAGCTGGAGTAGACGATGTACTCCGGCGCCATCTGGCTCAGGTAGTCGCAGAGCGCCTGGCCGATACCCCGGCGCGGCGGGTTCACCAGCACCAGCTCCGGCACGTTGCCCTGGCCGGTGGCGAACCGGGTCGAGTCCAGCGCCTGGAAGTGCAGATTCGTCAGCCCCAGCTCCGCGGCGGACTGTTTCGCGCAGGCGATGGCCTCCGCAGAAATTTCAATCCCGGTGAGCTGCATGTCTGGCGTGGCACAGTGCAGGCCAAAGCCGCCGACGCCGCAGAACAGATCCCACATGTGATGAACCTGTAACGCACGCACCCAGTCGCGCGCGGTCGCGTACAGCGCGCTGGCGACGGTGGGGTTAGTCTGGAAGAAGCTTTGCGGACGGATCCACAGCGGCACGCCGTTGAAATTCTCCGCCAGCGCATGCTGTTCGGTGAAGAAAATCTCTTTCTCTCCTTCCATGATCGCCATATGCACCGGCTGAATATTAGCGGTAATGACCTTGAGCTGCGGAAGCTGTTCCTGCAGCCACGGCAACACCGCGCGAAGCTGCTCCAGTTTGGTTTCCGAACGCAGCACAAAGCGCAGCATCATCCCGCCGTCGATTTGGCTTTCGGTCAGCAGAAGGTACTTAAGCTCGCCGCGCCTGCGGGCAACGTTATAGGGCGTTAACCCCGCGCGGGCGATAAAGGGTTTCAGGGCGGTAAACACCGGCTCAAACGAGGCGGGATACAGCGGACAGCCGGTGAGATCGACGGGCGTGCCGTCACGGTGCAGCATGCCCAGCAGCGGCTTTTCGACGCTGCCGCTGACCACCATTTTGGCTTTATTACGAAAGCCCTGCTCCGGCCCGCTGACGGGTGCGCACCACTCGCCCACCGCGTGTGCTGCCAGCAGCTGTTGCAGGTCGGCCATTTTGGCGGTGAGTTGTTGAGGGACCGGCTGTTCTATCCACTGACAGGAGCGGCAGCGTCCGGCGTCATAGAGTGCGCACTGCATATGAAAACCTTAAGAATCACGAGGGCTGCGATTATACACATTATTGCAGGCGGAAGAACCGCCGACTGGAGGCGGGAACATAGAGCAGGCAGAGCACCAGCATGTCCGGCAATTTTTGCATCACTAAGGAATGGAAAATCTCGCGGCGGGAGCCGCCGGGAATGCTGAATAGCTCCGGATAGCCATAGCCCAGCGAGGCGGCCCACAGATAGCTGGCGGCGGTGATCTGCGTAAGAAAATATACCCAGCGCGCCCAGTTGCGCCCCTTTACCAGCGAGAACGCACAGTAGATCTCAATAAACACCAGCATCAGGCTGCTGAGAAACACCAGCGTCAGATTCCACGTCTGCGCGCTGCGGTGAATGAACTCCCCCATGCCTCGCGGGCCCAGCGTGTTCATAATCATCAGCACATCCAGGCAGCGGATCATAATAATGGCGAGCGCCGCCACCTGCACCAGCGCAGGGACGTTCGGACGGGCGTGCGAATGACGTGTTTTTTGCAAGAATCCCAATGTTTTTACTTCCCTGAAAAACAGTGCCGCGTCATACGCGGCACATCACTGGAAATAATAATTCCTTCAGCCGCGTCTTGCACGCTGGATATCGCGCACGCGCTGCTTTTCCGCGCGCGCCATCAAATACCAGGCGATAAATCCGACAATTCCGACCACGCCGAGGATGATGGAGGCCAGGGCATTAATCTCCGGATTCACCCCCATGCGCACGCTGGAGAAGACCAGCATCGGCAGCGTCGTCGCGCCCGGCCCCGACACAAAGCTGGCGATAACCAGATCGTCGAGCGAGAGCGTGAACGCCAGCAGCCAGCCGGAGATCACCGCCGGCATAATCATCGGAAGCGTAATGATGAAAAAGACCTTCACCGGCGTGGCGCCGAGATCCATCGCCGCCTCTTCAATTGAGCGATCCAACTCGCGCAGCCGCGAGGAGATGACCACCGCCACATACGCCGTACAGAAGGTGACGTGCGCCAGCCAGATGGTGAGCATCCCGCGATCCGCTGGCCAGCCGATGGCGTGCGCCAGCGCGACAAACAGCAGGAGCAGCGACAGACCGGTGATGACGTCCGGCATGACCAGCGGGGCGGTGATCATAAACGCAAAACCATTTGCTCCGCGAAAACGGCCGAAGCGCACCATCACCAGCGCGGCAATAGTGCCCAGCACGCAGGCCATCGTCGCCGCCAGCGCCGCAATGGTCAGGCTCAGCCCCACCGCACTCATCATCGCATCATCGTGGAACAGCTCGCTGTACCAGCGCGTCGACCAGCCCGCCCAGACGGTGACCAGCTTAGAGCTGTTGAACGAGTAGATCACCAGCATCAGCATCGGCGCGTACAGGAAGGTAAAGCCGATAATCAGGATCAGAATTCGCCACGGGGAGCGTACTACCGGTAAGTTGTTCATCCGTGGTCTCCCATCTGTTTCTGCTGATGTTTGTGGAACCACATGATCGGCACGATCAGCAGCAGTAACATGACAATCGCCACCGCCGAGGCCACCGGCCAGTCGCGGTTATTGAAGAACTCCTGCCACAGCACGCGGCCAATCATGATGCTGTCCGGGCCGCCGAGCAGTTCGGGGATCACAAACTCCCCGACCGCCGGGATAAACACCAGCATCGATCCGGCGATGATCCCGCCTTTTGTGAGCGGCACAATGACGCTGAAGAACGTCTTCAACGGGCGTGCGCCGAGATCCAGCGAGGCTTCCACCAGCGAGTAATCGATTCGCGTCAGCGCCGTATAGATTGGCAGCACCATAAACGGCAGATAGGCATAGACAATCCCGATATACACCGCAAGGTTGGTATGCAGGATCGTCAGCGGCTGGTCGATCACCCCAAGCCACAGCAGGAAGTTATTCAGTATGCCGTTATTCTTCAGGATCCCCATCCACGCGTACACGCGGATCAGGAAAGATGTCCACGACGGTAAAATGACCAACAGCAGTAAAATATTTCGCGTCGACGGCTTGCTGTGCGCCACTGCCCACGCCAGCGGGTAGCCCATCAACAAGCAGCAGATCGTTGAGATCGCCGCAACCTGTAACGACTGTAAATAGGCTTCGAAATAGAGCGGATCCTCAGTCAGTTGCAGGAAATTCCCAAGGTTTAAGGTCAGCGTCAGTTGCCCGTCGGCCCACTCCCACAGATCGGTATACGGCGGGATCGCCCGCGCCATCTCCGCCAGGCTGATCTTAAAGACGATCAGGAACGGCAGCAGAAACAGCAGGATCAGCCAGATATAGGGCATGGCGATGACCAGCTTGCGGCCATGCGCCATCTGCACGCGCGCCAGCCAGTGCGAGAAACCGCCCGGTTTTTTGACGCGGGCTGGAGGTTCAAGTGTGCTCATGACCGCTCCTTATACCGTCAGGACTACGCAACTGTCCGCATCCCAGCACAGGCTCACTTCGTCGCCCCAGGTTGGCTGTCCCTTGCGATACCGGTGTTCGTTCTGTAACTGGGCGCTGAGCATCTGGCCGCTTTTCAGGCGGACATGGTAAATCGACAGATCGCCGAGATAGGCGATGTGTACCACTTCGCCCACGGCAAAGTTATAGCCATCGGCGGGCGGCTCATCGCAAAGCATGATTTTTTCCGGGCGCAGGGCAACGTAAACCGGCACGTTGTCCACCACGGAATTATCAGAATCAACCTTAAGCGGGTGCACCAGCCCCGGCGATTCAATCACCAGACCGTCGTCCTGGCGTTCCTTCAACAGCCCTTCGAAGACGTTTACCGAGCCGATGAACTCCGCGCTGTAGCGGGTTGTCGGGTGTTCGTAAATCTCCTCCGGCTCGCCTATCTGCACGAACTTACCGCGATTCATGATCGCAATGCGCCCGGCCATGGTCATCGCCTCTTCCTGGTCGTGCGTCACCATCACGCAGGTCACCCCTACGCGCTCAAGGATATCCACCACTTCCAGCTGCATCCGGTCGCGCAGCTTTTTATCCAGCGCGCCCATCGGCTCGTCGAGCAGGAGTAATTTCGGCCGTTTGGCCAGACTTCTTGCCAGCGCCACGCGCTGACGCTGGCCGCCGGAAAGCTGATGCGGCTTACGCTTCGCGAACTCCTGCATGTGCACCAGGCTCAGCATCTCCGCCACGCGCGCGGTGATTTCGGCTTTCGGCAGTTTGTCCTGCTTCAGGCCGAAGGCGATGTTCTGCTCGACGGTCATGTGCGGGAACAGGGCATAGGACTGGAACATCATGTTAATGGGCCGCTGGTACGGCGGCACGCTGGAGAGGTCTACCCCATCCAGCACGATCTGCCCGGCGGTAGGTTGTTCAAACCCGGCCAGCATACGCAGCAGGGTCGATTTACCGCAGCCGGATGCGCCGAGCAAAGCAAATATTTCACCTTTGTAGATCGTCAGGCTGACATCGTCCACGGCATGCTGGCCGTCGAAGGATTTGGTGAGGTTACGAATTTCAAGAAGCGGGGTCAGCGCTTTACGGACTTTCGCCTGCGGGCGGGGGATCGCGTCATTCACGGGGTGCTCTCCGGCATAGATCAACACTGGTGCAAACGCACCGTCAGGGTGCGCATCGCCGGGCGGCGCTAACGCTTGCCCGGCCTACGGGATTTGTCGGCCCGGTAAGCGACAGCGCCACCGGGCAACGATATCAAACGCCGTTACTTACCGCTTTTCACCTTGGTCCACGCGCGGGTACGCACACGGTCAATTTTCGATTCCTGCACTTTCAGGGTGAAGAGCTTGGCAAACACATCGGCTGGCGGGTAGATCGCCGGATTATTGCGGATTTCTTCGCTCACCAGCGGCACGGAGGCCTTGTTACCGTTGGCGTAGTAGACGTGGTCGCTGATGTGGGCAATCACTTCCGGACGCATCAGGTAGTTGAGGAACTGATACGCTTCCTCTTTGTTTTTCGCATCAGCCGGCATCGCGAAGACGTCGAAGAACGCCAGCGCCCCCTCCTTCGGAATGAAGTAGGAAACATTCACGCCGTTTTTCGCCTCTTTCGCACGGTTCGCTGCCTGCCAGACGTCACCCGCCCAGCCGATGGCCACGCAGATATCCCCGTTAGCCAGGTCGTTGATGTACTGAGAGGAGTGGAAGTAGCGAATATTCGGACGCAGCTTCAATAGCAGGTCGGTCGCCGGACCGGTGTAGTCGTCGGCCTTGCTGCTGTTTGGATCTTTGCCGAGATAGTTAAGCACGGTGGCGAAAATCTCTTCCGGCGCATCGAGGAAAGAGACGCCGCAGCTTTTCAGCTTCTCGAGGTTTTCCGGCTTCAGCACCACGTCCCAGCTGTCCAGCTTGACGTCCGGGCCCAGCGCCGCTTTGACTTTATCCACGTTAAAGCCAATACCGGTGGTCGCCCACAGGTAAGGCATGGCGTATTTGTTGTCCGGATCATGCTTCGCCACCAGCTTCAGCACTTCCGGATCGAGGTTTTTCCAGTTCGATAACTTGTTCTTGTCCAGCGGCTGGAAGACACCGGCGGTCAGCTGACGCTCCAGGAAGCTTGCAGAGGGCACCACCAGGTCGAAACCGGTACTGCCCGCCATCAGTTTGCCTTCCAGTACTTCGTTGGAATCGAATACGTCGTAGACAACCTTAATGCCGGTCTCTTTTTCAAAATTCGCGACGGTGTCCGGCGCAATATAGTCAGACCAGTTATAGACGTGCAGCGTTTTTTGTTCCGCAGCGAGCGTGCCGGCAGAGACGGCCATCAGAGCACCCGCAACCAGACCCGATAACCATTTTTTATTCAAGGCGATCATATTGTTATTCCTTCTGAAAGCTCGTTAACAAACGAACCAAAACTGTGCAGCCTGAAGATATGCAATATTCATGCATAGTTTGTCGCTCTGCCCGAAATAAAATACACCCCTCTTCCCGGCAGGTTCCGCTCGCTTTTTTAAGCACCGCAAGAATAACTGTAGCCCGTGTCTCCGGCTATAGCCCAGACGAAAAAACGCCTTTTATCAATTTTTTATGCAGATTATGTCTACGTGATAAGCCGAAACGGCCTGAGAGGAGGTGAAAAATTCTTTAAAGAAAGGTTAAAAGCAGCAGAAAAAGCGGTGTTATGCAGCCGCTCTGGTAGCGACTGCGCAAAAGTCAGACAGGCTTAGTGGAGAAAATTGGAAGATGCATCATTATTCTCGGCATCATCTTCCGCGCTATACAGCAGGTGATGTGCGTTGGCTTCCATCATTACCATGGAAATTTGCTCTTCGCTCAGGCGCATAAACCAGGCGAACTGTTTGAAGGAGAGCCCCGCGCCGGAGAATAAAGACTGGCAAACCACCAGCTTCGGCAGATTATCATCCTGTATGTCGAGAAACGCTTTCACCGTCAAAGAACTGGCGTTAATCGCTGACAGATCGGATGCCAGTGCAAGCAGCGCTGAAGGCTTCACTTCAGCCAGCGCCGAGAACAGGATCACGTCGTTAATCAGATCGATTTTGGCATCAAAAATACCATCGAAATTTTGCATGTGAGGCAGATGCAGCGCCTGGCAGGAGTCGCATTCGAAAAAAGTAATACCGGCATCATCGAGCCATTGACGTAACGTATCCAGTGTAGGTACGACCTGTAAATCCATCGCTGTGCAGCCTCTTAAATAAAAACGTTGTCCAGCTTACGCAAAAAGTGCGCGCCGATCCATTTAACCGCCCGTTTTCAGGCAAAATCCCGGCGTCGCATGGCGTTCAATCCATGCGATCATTTTACCTGCAATATCGACGCCTGTGGTTTTTTCCACCCCTTCCAGCCCCGGCGAGGCGTTAACTTCCATCACCAGCGGCCCGCGGTCGGCACGCAGCAGATCGACCCCCGCCACATCCAGGCCCAGCGTCTGCGCCGCTTTCACCGCAATCTCGCGCTCGCGCTCGCTGATAAGGGCCACCCGCGCGATACCGCCGCGGTGCAGGTTAGAGCGGAAGTCGCCCTCTTTCGCCTGCCGCTCTATGGCGGCCACCACTTCATCGCCCACCACAAAGCAGCGGATGTCGCACCCTTTGGCCTCTTTAATATACTCCTGCACCAGAATATGGGCATTCAGACCGCGAAAGGCGTCAATCACGCTTTCCGCCGCCTGACGCGTCTCCGCCAGTACCACCCCAATACCCTGCGTGCCTTCCACCAGCTTAATGACCAACGGCGCACCACCCACCATGTCGATTAAATCGCTGGTGTCGTCCGGGGAGTGAGCAATCCCGGTGACGGGCAAATCGATCCCCTGGCGCGCCAGCAGTTGCAGCGAGCGCAGCTTATCGCGGGCGCGTGAGATCGCCACGGACTCATTGAGCGGATAGCTTCCCAGCATTTCAAACTGGCGCAGCGCGGCCGTGCCGTAATAGGTGATCTGGGAGCCAATGCGGGGAATTACCGCATCAAAATGCGGGAGTTTGCGGCCTTTGTAATGAATCGACGACGCCGCAGGGTCGATGTTCATATAGCAGGACATCGGATCGAGGATCTCAACCTGATGTCCGCGTTTCGCCGCCGCTTCTCGCAGGCGTTTACATGAATAGAGCGTTCCATCCCGGGACAATATGGCAATTTTCACCCTGCACCTCTCTAAAGACATGGGAAAAGCCTGCCTATCATACACGAGGCGCAGGAGGAAGGGACTATCGCGTTGCCCAGCCCTGTTTGTGCAGGTAATCAAGAATGAACGGGCGGTTTTCTTTAATGATGGTGCGACGAATATGGTCGCTCCAGGTATCGCGGCGGTTGTTGCTGTCGCGCGTCAGATAGTAGTTCGCCAGCTCTTCATCGTATTGATGCAGAACGTCCTGATCGACCGGCTGGTAGTGGTTTTCATGCACCAGCATCGCAGCAGGAATACGCGGCTTCAGATCCGGGTTATCCGCCGGCCAGCCGAGGCACAGACCAAACAGCGGCAACACGTGTTTCGGCAGCTTCAGCAGTTGCGTCACGCTTTCGATGTTATTACGCAGCCCGCCGATATAGACGCCGCCAAGCCCCAGCGATTCCGCCGCCGTGAACGCGTTTTGCGCCATCAATGCCGTATCCACCACGCCCAGTAGCAGCTGTTCCGCCAGCCCCAGCTCCGCCTCAGGACAGATTTGCAGGTGACGGTTAAAATCGGCGCAGAACACCCAGAACTCAGCCGCCTGGGCAACGTGCTTTTGTCCGCCCGTCAGCGTTACCAGCTGCTCACGCATCGCCGGATCGGTGATGCGGATAATGGAGCTGCACTGCAAAAAGCTGGAGCTGGAGGTGCCTCTTGCGCTGTCGATGATCGCGTCCCGCTGCGCCTGGGTGATCGGCTCATCGGTGAAATGGCGAATGGAACGGTGGGAACGAAGCAGGTCAATGGTTGGCGTCATTTTGTCTCTCTTTGTATTGCGTAAAACGTATGGCAGCCAGTATAGGCAATGATCCACCTGATGTAATTGGCGAAACATAGCCTGACTGTATCAAAGTGACAGGTGAAACCTTCTTTCCATGACGGCAGGTTATCGTGCACTATAGGGATTATTCGCCGTCAGGCTTGTTTTTTGAGGAGAGAGAAATGTTTGCAGTAATTTTTGGTCGTCCAGGATGCCCTTACTGTGTGCGCGCGAAAGAGCTGGCTGAGAAACTGACTGAAGAACGTGATGATTTCAACTTCCGTTACGTGGATATCCACGCGGAAGGCATCAGCAAAGCCGATCTGGAAAAAACCGTGGGTAAACCGGTTGAAACCGTGCCGCAAATCTTCCTCGATCAGAAACACATCGGCGGCTGCACCGATTTCGAAGCGTACGCCAAAGAGCACCTGGGCCTGTTTGCCGCTCAGTAATGCTAAGACGCCCTCACCCTGAGGGCGTTTTTATTTATGATGCTTCCGCTGTTGCAGCAGGCTGCGCATAAATAAGAAACAGAGCGCCCCCAGCGCACACCAGAAAACGCCACTTAGTAGCCACGCCACTTCCTGCCAGACGCTTCTCGACGAGAGAAACAGCACGCGCATCAGAAGCAGGCAGAGGGGCGCCGCAAGGATGGCCCCCAGCAGCGGCATTACCACCTCGCCTTTGCGCGAGAGAAAACTGGCCACTACCCCCGGCAGGATGAAGAACAACAGGCCCAGCTCGGGATGACCGGACGCTCTGAAGGCGCCCTTCACATTAAAAGCAAGCGACATGCAAACGACCGTAAACAGCAAAAAGCAGCTGATTACGCCAACCCAGTTTCGTTTAAAGTTCAAACTATCCTCCTGACTTATCTCTATCAAATACAAAAATCGTCCGGTGGACGCCCAGTCAGATAAAGCATTGCGGCAATCCTTGCCAAAGCACGCACACAAGTCGTGCGATAATAGGTGGCTGTCGGTAGCTATTACGATTAAACTAACCGCCTGCTAGTGTTTAGGGTATTTATCAGGAAGCAGGGAGGTGCAAAGTGATTCCCTGACTCTGAAAACAGTAGCCCAAATAGTCCTTTCATTCAACAACTTACTGGTAAACAAGAAGTTAGCCTCCGTGAATATAAACGTCGCAGACTTGTTAAATGGGAATTACATCCTGTTATTATTTGTGGTACTGGCACTGGGCCTTTGTCTGGGTAAATTGCGCCTGGGTTCAGTTCAACTTGGTAATTCCATTGGCGTTTTAGTCGTCTCCCTGTTATTAGGTCAGCAACATTTCAGTATTAACACGGACGCGCTTAACTTAGGTTTCATGCTGTTTATTTTCTGCGTTGGCGTGGAAGCCGGTCCGAACTTTTTTTCCATTTTCTTCCGAGACGGCAAAAATTATCTGATGCTGGCGCTGGTGATGGTCGGCAGCGCCCTGCTGATTGCGTTAGGGCTGGGCAAACTGTTTGGCTGGGACATCGGCTTAACGGCCGGCATGCTGGCAGGCTCAATGACCTCCACGCCGGTGCTTGTTGGCGCGGGGGATACGCTTCGTCATTCTGGCATGGCAGGCACGCAGCTTTCCGCCGCGCTGGATAACCTGAGCCTGGGCTATGCCCTGACCTATCTGATTGGTCTGGTGAGCCTGATTGTGGGCGCGCGCTATCTGCCAAAACTTCAGCACCAGGATCTCCAGACCAGCGCCCAGACCATTGCCCGAGAGCGTGGTCTGGATACGGACTCCAAACGTAAAGTATACCTGCCGGTGATCCGCGCCTACCGCGTCGGGCCAGAGCTGGTTGCCTGGACCGACGGGAAAAACCTGCGCGAGCTGGGGATCTACCGTCAGACCGGCTGCTACATCGAACGTATCCGTCGTAACGGCATTCTGGCAAACCCGGACGGTGACGCGGTGCTCCAGATGGGCGATGACATCGCTCTGGTTGGCTACCCGGACGCCCACGCGCGTCTCGATCCGAGCTTCCGCAACGGGAAAGAAGTGTTCGACCGCGACCTGCTGGACATGCGTATCGTCACCGAAGAGATTGTGGTGAAGAACCACAACGCCGTGGGCCGCCGTCTGGCGCAGTTGAAGCTGACCGACCACGGCTGTTTCCTCAACCGCGTGATCCGCAGCCAGATTGAAATGCCTATCGACGATAACGTGGTGCTTAATAAAGGCGATGTGTTGCAGGTCAGCGGCGATGCCCGACGTGTTAAAACCGTTGCCGACCGTATCGGCTTTATCTCGATTCACAGTCAGGTGACGGACCTGTTAGCCTTCTGCGCCTTCTTCATTGTTGGCCTGATGATCGGAATGATCACCTTCCAGTTCAGTAACTTTAGCTTCGGCATCGGTAACGCTGCCGGTCTGCTGTTCGCCGGGATCATGCTGGGCTTCCTGCGAGCGAACCATCCCACCTTCGGCTACATCCCTCAGGGAGCGCTGAACATGGTGAAAGAGTTCGGTCTGATGGTCTTTATGGCGGGTGTCGGCTTAAGCGCCGGGAGCGGCATTGGCAATGGCCTGGGTGCGGTCGGCTGGCAAATGTTGGTTTCCGGACTTATCGTCAGCCTGGTACCGGTAGTCATCTGCTTCCTGTTCGGCGCCTACGTGCTCCGCATGAACCGCGCCCTGCTCTTCGGCGCGATGATGGGCGCGCGCACCTGCGCACCGGCAATGGAGATCATCAGCGACACCGCGCGCAGCAACATCCCGGCGCTGGGCTATGCAGGCACCTACGCCATCGCAAACGTGCTGCTGACGCTGGCAGGTACGCTGATCATCATTATCTGGCCAGGACTCGGATAAATCTCAAGATTGCGTGTGGCTGAAAAATTTTCGTTACGCGCAGAACTTTTTACGCAGGGTGCAGTCATAACTAGTGCCACTGCTTTTCTTTGATGTCCCCAATTTGTGGAGCCCATCAACCCCGCCATTTTTGGTTCAAGGTTGATGGGTTTTTTGTTTCCCTAAAAAATAGCTTTTAAATTCAATCAATTGCATAGTTTCGGGTTATTGGCGACATTATGCGACGGATTTTTTGTATGTCAGGTTTGATTCGACAAAATCGAGCGATAAAGCTCACCCGCCTCTAATTTTTGCGGCTCCGTATGAAAGCACATAGCCAACTATCAACGCCCCAAAACACCCGGTGAATTTCATCCATGTACTTTCAAACCAGAAGAATGACCCCATAGCAAAAAACACAGCCAGAAAGGTGATAGTTCCCTCAATTGCGTGGGACATTAACGATTTTACAAATTTCATTCTGTATTCCTTTGCAATCAATAGGGTGTCCTTCAATGAACACCAGGTAAGGCTCTAACTGCTGTTCAACGAGAAAGTAGACCATATCCAGACTCTCTTTTGACACCCTGGCGTATGTAGAGGGATATTTGGCTTTCATCCGTCTTGACGCTCTGGCTGATTCTTCAATGATTCCCTGAAACATCACGACGTTTAACGCTGCTGAAGCGCTGAACCGAATAAAATGCTTGTACGCCTGATCAATCGCCAGACGATTCAACATCAGACTTGCGGTTGTCTGTGCCAAAGCTATTTGCCCTGCTGCTCGCCCACCAACGCTCCCGGCTCCGTAACCCAATTTATTGTTTACGGCCTCTTTACCATCATCATTGAGTTTCTGATAGAACGACGTGAAAACGATAGTTATCAGTCTGCGTAATGGTGACTCAGCATTACCCAGGCTCTTGAGCATATAGAAAAAACGCTCCGTCTCAGCCTGGTTTCTTTGTTTAGCGCTATCCCCGGCAAGCCCGCTTCCCTCCCAGCTTCTTACAACGCCCATGTAAGCTGTGTTCGGTATGGAGGAGATCCCATCGAGAATCCCTAATGCAACCTGTTTAATATCCATATCTCATACGTATTGTTCTGAACCCGAACAAAGAATAACCAAAGCTCACGGGCGCTTCCAGACGTAATTTTTCAGTTTCCCAGAAATCCTTAAATTCCCCTTGTACCGTGCCAGCTCTGCCCTGTCGCCCGGTTGCGCCGTTAAAACAAGAAACCCAAACGATCCTCCAAATCTCACATAAAATTATTTTTTATCTTAACCAATGGAACAAAATAAGATCCGGTGCGGAATTTGGCCGTGATGAGTGGTTTGCTTTATATAAGGATGACTGGGGAATCGACGATGGAACATGGATTGATCACGTCTATCGCGGGCTGTTCAGACTCCATCCCGGTACAGTGTCAGAAGGGTGTATATCAATCGCCCATAACTCCGATTAGCATTAATCCGTAACGCTCTTATGAACACAGAGCTTATTCAGGTTCCATGTATGCGTTCACATATGGCTCGCGGCTGTATTGAGGTTATTGACGGTGGATATCACTACCCTTGCCTGTAAATGGGGCTCAAGACTACTTAAGGCCGTCTGGTTTGCGTTAATTAGCTTTCTGCTAGGACGCACGCTGGGTCCTTCAACAGCTTATATTAACCACGACGTTGCGACTGCTATTTGCGGCTTCATCTATGGTGATATTAATGCGGAGACAATGTACGAAACATATACAAATATTGATATTTTGATTCTGTTAACATCTGCAACGATCGTCTGTCTCATAACATTGAAGATATTCAACAAAACCAGGAATCATTAATCTTCTAATCCCGCCCTGTCTGTGGCTCAAAGACGACGGCTCAACGTAATGGTACTTCACTGAGGACATTTATTTGCCCTTATTGCCCTTCCCTCACTCGCCACAAACATATATGATTTAATGTATATGATAAAAACCACGCAGGATCGCCAGATGCTTCACCCCGTTCAGCTCTTCAAAACCCTCTCCGACGAAACGCGGCTCTCCATCGTCATGCTTCTGCGTGAGGCGGGCGAGCTGTGCGTCTGCGATCTCTGCTCCGCTACCAACGAGCCGCAGCCGAAAGTCTCCCGCCATATGGCCTTACTGCGTGAGGCCGGACTGGTCATCGATCGTCGTGAGGGTAAATGGATCTACTACCGTCTCTCTCCCAACATGCCCGCGTGGGCGGCAACCGTTATCGATAACAGCTGGAACTGCCTGCGAGAAGAGACACGTATGAAGCTGAAAAACCGCCTCCCGGGCTCGTGCTGACCACAACACATTCACAAAAACAGATATAACGGAGTAAAAGATGTTTCTGGCAGGGGCTATTTTTCTGTTTACGCTGGTACTGGTTATCTGGCAGCCCAAAGGGCTCAGTATCGGCTGGAGTGCCACCATTGGCGCCGCGCTGGCGCTGGCGAGCGGTGTGATCCACGTTAACGATATTCCGGTGGTCTGGAACATCGTCTGGAATGCGACGGCCACGTTTATCGCGGTAATCGTTATCAGTTTGCTGCTGGATGAGTCCGGTTTTTTCGAGTGGGCGGCGCTGCACGTTGCTCGCTGGGGAAACGGTCGCGGGCGGTTGCTGTTTACCTGGATCGTGCTGCTGGGTGCGGCCGTGGCGGCGCTGTTCGCCAATGACGGCGCGGCATTGATCCTGACGCCTATCGTTATCGCCATGCTGCTGGCGCTGGGGTTCAGCAAGCAGGCCACGCTGGCGTTCGTGATGGCGGCGGGATTTATTGCCGATACCGCCAGCCTGCCGCTGATTGTCTCCAACCTGGTCAACATCGTCTCAGCGGACTTCTTTAAGCTGGGCTTTAGCGAATACGCCTCGGTGATGATCCCGGTTGATATCGCCGCAATTGCCGCGACGCTGGTAATGCTGCATCTGTTCTTCCGCAAGGAAATACCGCCGGAATATGACCTGGCAAAACTCCGCGAGCCCGCACGGGCCATTCATGACCTGCCGACGTTCAGAACGGGCTGGATCGTGCTGCTGCTACTGCTCGTCGGTTTCTTTGTGCTTGAACCTCTGGGTATCCCGGTCAGCGCTATCGCAACAACTGGCGCGCTGATTTTATTTGCCGTTGCGAAACGCGGGCACGCCATCAACACCGGGAAAGTGCTGCGCGGCGCACCCTGGCAGATCGTTATCTTTTCGCTGGGGATGTATCTGGTGGTGTATGGCCTGCGTAATGCCGGGCTGACGGAGTCTCTTTCAGGCGTTCTTGATCGCTTAGCCGGACATGGACTCTGGGCCACTACGCTGGGAACCGGATTTATCACCGCCTTTCTGTCATCCATAATGAACAATATGCCAACGGTATTGATCGGCGCGCTCTCCATTGAGGGTAGTGCGGCAACAGGCTTGATTAAGGAGGCGATGATTTACGCGAACGTGATTGGCTGCGATCTGGGGCCGAAAATCACCCCCATCGGTAGCCTGGCTACCCTGCTATGGCTTCATGTGCTGGCACAGAAAAACATGACCATTACCTGGGGCTACTATTTCAGGACGGGCATCATAATGACGCTGCCAGTTCTGTTTGTGACGCTCGCCGCGCTGGCGCTACGTCTCTCCTTCACACTGTAATGAGTAACGGATATGAGCAACATCACTATCTACCACAACCCGGCCTGCGGCACGTCGCGCAATACGCTGGAGATGATCCGCAACAGCGGTACGGAACCCGAAATTATTCTCTATCTTGAGAACCCATCGTCGCGTGATGAACTGACCAGGCTGATTGCAGACATGGGGATTCCCGTGTGCGATCTGCTGCGCAAAAACGTCGAGCCTTACGAGCAACTGGGCCTTGCCGGGGGAAATTTCACCGATGACCAGCTTATTGATTTCATGCTGCTATACCCCATTCTGATTAACCGTCCGATTGTGGTGACGCCGCTGGGTACACGTCTGTGCCGCCCTTCTGAAGTCGTTCTCGACATCCTTCCGGACGCGCAAAAAGGGGCATTTACGAAGGAAGATGGCGAAGTCGTCGTTGACGCCAGCGGGAAAAAAATCTCCTGACATCAGGCGTGGCCGGGGCGAGCGCTATCAGACGGTATCCTCGCCTGCAATCCGTCCCACTATCGCCCGGATCTCCTCCCGGGTTAACGGCGACCGGTCGGTTACAAAATGCAGCGTCATCCCCTCGATAAACGCATCCAGCGCACGGGCGGTGGCCGGATCAAACCACTGCTCAAGCGTAGTCTGGCTCATCTTCATCCAGTCCTGCATCACCGTTTTCAGCGCGGCGCTGCGGTGCATAAAAGCGTACAGCTGATACATCAGCGCCATATTGTGTGGCGTGGTCACGGCTGAACTGTGGATCAGCGTGGTAATGGCCTCGCACGCCCTCTCCCGCCCGGTCACCCCCGCGAAGAAATCCCGGTACTGCTGAGACATCTGCTGCGTAAACCACGTGAACGCCTCCTCCAGAAGCGACTCCATCCCGTCGAAATAGTAGGTCATCGACCCCAGCGGTACGCCTGCACAGGTGGCAATTTTGCGATGCGTGACGGCATGAATACCGTGCTCAGCAATGGTGTCCAACGTCGCCTGGAGTATCTTCTCGCGGCGGTTAGGGTCGTTTGGTGGTCTGCTCATAAAATCCTCATCCGGTTTATGTACAAATGTACACAAAGTTGCTAGTGTTGTCGCTATTGTTGTACTTCTGGTGCTGATCCCAATGACGCTAACTTCTCCTCGCAAAGCCCTGCATCTGCGCATGTGGGCGCTGTTTATGTTCTTCTTCATCCCCGGGCTGCTGATGGCTTCCTGGGCAACGCGCACCCCGGCAATCCGCGATACGCTATCCGTCTCGACGGCGGAGATGGGGATCGTGCTGTTTGGCCTGTCGATTGGCTCGATGAGCGGCATCCTCTGCTCGGCCTGGCTGGTGAAGCGCTTTGGCACGCGCGCGGTGATCCGTACCACCATGTGCTGCGCCGTGGTGGGAATGTTCGCTTTGAGCGTGGCGCTGTGGTTCGCCTCGCCGCTGATGTTTGCCCTTGGGCTGATGGTATTTGGCGGCAGCTTTGGTGCGGCTGAAGTGGCCATTAACGTTGAGGGGGCCGCCGTCGAACAGGCGATGAACAAAACGGTGCTGCCCATGATGCATGGCTTTTACAGTCTCGGCACGCTGGCGGGCGCGGGCGTGGGGATGGCGCTGACGGCGCTGGGCATTGCGGCCAATGTGCACATTTTGCTGGCGGCGCTGGTCTGTATTATCCCGATCCTCACCGGCATCAGGGCTATTCCCGCAGGCACAGGACAACACGCCTCGGACGAACAGAAGTCTGCGGCAAAAGGGTTGCCCTTCTATCGTGATTTCCAGCTAATGCTGATTGGCGTGGTGGTGCTGGCGATGGCATTTGCTGAAGGCTCCGCCAACGACTGGCTACCGTTGCTGATGGTGGACGGGCACGGATTTAGCCCCACCTCCGGCTCGCTGATCTACGCTGGATTTACGCTCGGCATGACCGTCGGACGCTTTACCGGCGGCTGGTTTATCGACCGTTACAGCCGCGTGGCGGTCGTCCGTGCCAGCGCCCTGCTGGGTGGGCTGGGCATCGCGATGATCATCTTTGTGGATGTGGACTGGATTGCCGGTGTGTCGGTGATCCTGTGGGGGCTGGGCGCCTCCCTTGGCTTCCCGCTGACCATTTCCGCTGCCAGCGATACCGGCCCCGATGCGCCGACGCGCGTGAGCGTTGTGGCGACCACGGGCTACCTTGCCTTCCTGGTGGGGCCACCGTTGCTTGGATTCCTCGGTGAGCACTACGGGTTGCGCAGCGCCATGCTGGTGGTGTTAGGGTTAGTGATTATTGCCGCCCTGGTGGCGCGTGCGGTGGCAAAACCGGAAGCAGAACAAACGACAATGGAGAAGGGATATGAGCGTTAAACTGATTGCAGTCGACATGGATGGCTCCTTCCTGAGCGATGCGAAAACCTATAATCGCGCGCGTTTTCTGGCGCAGTACGCGCGCATGAAAGCGCAAGGCATCCGTTTTGTGGTCGCCAGCGGAAACCAGTACTACCAGCTGATCTCATTTTTCCCCGAGATCGCCCATGAAATCGCCTTCGTCGCCGAAAACGGCGGCTGGGTGGTGGATGCGGGCGAAGACGTGTTTAACGGCGAACTGTCGAAAGAGCATTTTCTGACCGTCGCCACCCTGTTAAACGACGTGCCCGGCATTGAGATAATTGCCTGCGGAAAAAACAGTGCCTACACGCTGAAAACGTATAACGACCTCTTCAAAGAGATTGCGGCGAAATACTATCACCGCCTTGAAAGCGTCAGCAGCTTTGACAACCTCAACGATATTTTCTTCAAGTTCGGGCTTAACGTCTCTGACGACGAAATACCGCGCATTCAGGCGCTGCTGCATGAGAAGCTTGGCGACATCATGGTGCCGGTGACCACGGGTCACGGCAGTATCGACCTGATAATCCCTGGCGTGCACAAAGCTAACGGCCTGCGGATCCTGCAAGCGCGCTGGGGCATTGAGGACAGTGAAGTGGTGGCCTTTGGCGACAGCGGTAACGACGTGGAGATGCTGCGCCAGGCTGGGTTTGGCTTCGCGATGGCCAACGCCAGACCGCATATAAAAGCTGTGGCCCGCTATGAAGCGCCGAACAATAATGACGAAGGGGTGCTGGACGTGATTGATATGGTGCTGGAGGGGAAGGCGCCGTTTAATTGATTCCGTGCGCTCTGGTGCCTTCACCCTAACCCTCTCCCACAGGGCTGAGGGTCCCCCACAAAATAATGCCTGCACAGATGGCCCCCTCTCCCTTGAGGGAGAGGGCTGGGGTGAGGGGGAACATACGGCTCTGGTGGTCATTCCGTTCACTTTATGTTCCTTGCTACTCTGCCACGACATGACCGGTGAACGTGCCAGGGTGGCTCAGTCGCCACCACCCTGGCGACCCGGGCTTCCGGCGGAAAATCGCCGCTTCGCGGTGCCTTCGGCTTATTCCTTCCGGCTTATCGGGGACGGGCGGAGGTAACATCCCTGTAAAGCCCGCCCTCTCGGCGCATCCCTGCGCCTCGCCCCGGCCTACAGGAAACGCCTCAGCGATTTACAGCCGGACCGAGGCATCGCTGAAAGCCCTCAGTTATTCTGAGGCAACGTTATCGCTTTTGCTTTCAAATTACTGGGGATCCCTCAGCCCACAGGGAGAGGGAACTGTCCCGAGCTCGCCCAGCGGGGAGAGGGAATAAGGATTACGGTTGCAGGGCATTTCCGACGCGTTTGTCCTTCAGGAACACCACCATCAGCCCTACCCACAGCACACCGTTTGCGAGGTTGAACAGGCTGAACAGCCCGTTACCGCCGAAAGCATAGGCATGTTTGCTCACCTCAATACCGACGGTGAAAATCAGCATTTGCAGCATCCCCATCGCGGCAGACACCGTGCCTTTACTCATTTCACTGGCGAACAGCGTCAGGCGCACCAGGCCAGCATTCGCCACGCCGATACCAAACGCGTAAACACTCAGCCCCGCCGTCATCCACAGGTACGCATGAGACGAGGCTACGGTCGCCACCGCCGCGATAATCAGCCCTGCCGCTATGGGCCAGCCGCCCAAAATAATCAGCGAACGCACGGTACGGCGTGACGTCAGACGCGCCAGCACCAGGTTACCGATAATCAGCGCGCCAAAAATCGGCACCTGTAACAGGCCATACTCATAGCTGCTAAGCTGTTCGCCGCTGATGATAATGACCGGCGACTGGGCAATCCACGCCAGCAGTGGCAGGCTGACAAAGCCCGTCGCCAGCGCGCCCGCGACAAAACGACCGTTTTTCAGCACTGCCTTATAATCCCGCCCCAGCTCTTTAAGCGAGAGCTTTTCGCCCAGGCGGGTGGCGGTTTCCGGCATCGCACGGTGCAGGCCAAAGAAAGAGATAGCCGCAAGCGCGGCAAAGAGGACGAACATCCCCTCCCACGGCGCGACGTGAACCCATGCGGCTCCCACCAGCGGCCCAAGAAGCGGTGCAATCAGCGCCACGTTTGCCATCAGCGCGGTAATTTTGATACACACCGCCTCCTCAAACGACTCCTGAATAGCGGCATAGCCCACGGCGCCAATAAAGCACAGGCTCACGCCCTGAAGGAAACGCAGCAGCGTGAACTGCTCAATACTCTGCGCCAGCAGCGTGGCGAGACAGGTGACGATAAACCACACTACGCCCGTCAGCATCACCGGACGGCGGCCAATACGATCCGACAGCGGCCCTAACAGCCACTGTAAAAACATGCCGCCCGCCAGATAGGCGGTCATGGATGTCGGTACCCACTCAATACCTGCGTTGTACTGCTCAACCACAGCCAGCATGCCGGGCTGGATCATGTCGTTGCCGATGTAGGTAGAGAATTCGTAAAGCACCAGACACAGAGGAAAAAGTAACGCCTGACGACCCAGACGATTACCGGAAGAAGAACGGTTTATCATGCAATCTCTTTAGTATGAAAAAATCGCGATGAGTGTAATGAATTGCCGCTGTCTGAGATAGCAAATTAACGTGAAAAAACAGAAATAACGCACTTATCGTTGTTGTTTAAGGTTTCCTTAAGTTGCCCTCCCTATGATAGTGCTATTTCACGTTATTGACCGAAACTATGACACACGCCGTCAGCCCTTCAGAATTATCTAAGTTACCGACAAATAAGACAAAACGTCTTTACCGTTTGCCTGCCCGCTTTTATGGTTATCAACTTTTCGTACTTATTGCCCTTGCGGTGCTTTTTACCTGGCTTTCGCGCGATGAATCGCTTGACCGATGGATAACCGGTTTCTGGTATGACGCAGCGACGCATCATTTTCCGCTACAGCAAAACCCGCTGCTGGATCTGCTGAACCATCGGCTGGCGAAATATGTGACCATTGTTATCGCTGCCGCATCGCTGATTTACGGCGCTTACAAACGCAATGCCCGACTGGTAACGGCCGCGCTTCTGATGGGGCTGGGTGCGCTGGTAGTAGGGGTGCTGAAAAGCATAAGCCACCACAGCTGTCCGTGGGATCTGGTGGAATATGGCGGCAGGTCCGTTTCGTATCCCCTGTTCAGCGCCGTTCCGGCAGACAGCGGACCGGGACGCTGCTTTCCCGGCGGCCACGCCTCCAGCGGGTTTATGGTGATGGGGCTGTTTTTTGCCTTCTGGCGTGAACGTCCGCGCCTGGCATGGTCCTTTGTCGCGTCAGGCGTTGTTATGGGGCTGGTGATGGGCTTCGGGCAGGTCATGCGCGGCGCGCATTTTTTCTCTCACAACCTGTGGGCCGGGTGGTGGGTCTGGTTTTCCCAGGTGCTGGTTTACGGGCTGGTTTCCGCCCGGTTTGCTAAAGAGTAACGAGATTATGTTAGAAAATCTGAACTACGAACTGTTTTACCTGCTCAACGCCACGCCGTCGTCACCGGAATGGATGATCGATCTCGCCACCTTCATTGCGAAAGATCTGATTAGCATTGTACCGGCGCTGGCGGTGATCCTCTGGTTATGGGGACCTCGTACACAGGTCATCGCCCAGCGCCATCTGGTGATCAAAATGGCAATGGCAATTGGCGTGAGCGTGCTGGCAAGCTACGTGCTGGGTCACGCCTTCCCGCACGATCGTCCGTTTGTCGATCGCGTCGGCTACAACTTCCTGCACCATGCGCCGGATGACTCGTTCCCGAGCGATCACGGCACGGTGATCTTCACCTTTGCGCTGGCCTTCCTGTTCTGGCATCGCCTGTGGTCCGGCGTAGTGCTGATGGGCGTGGCAGTCGCCATCGCCTGGTCCCGCGTCTACCTGGGGGTGCACTGGCCGCTGGATATGGTCGGCGGTTTCCTGGTGGGGCTGATGGGCTGCGTCAGCGCAGCCATCCTGTGGAGCCTCTTTGGCCCGGCGCTTTATCGTGGATTATCACAGGCCTATCGCGTTCTGTTTGCCCTTCCGATCCGCAAAGGCTGGATACGTGACTAACCCCGGTCCGTCAGGTTACACTTGAGCCCCCGCCCTGCGGGGGCTCACTTTTTTAGCCCGAGGATCTATGGAAACACGTCGCGATGACCGCATTGCTCAGCTGCTTCAGGCGCTGAAGCGCAGCGATAAGCTGCATCTTAAGGAAGCCGCTTCCCTGCTTGGCGTGTCTGAAATGACCATTCGTCGCGATCTGAACAGCGACAGCGCCCCCGTTGTGCTGCTTGGCGGGTATATTGTTCTGGAGCCGCGTAGCGCCAGCCATTATCTGTTAAGCGATCAAAAAACACGCCTGGTGGAAGAGAAGCGCAAAGCCGCGCGGCTCGCCGCCTCGCTGGTGCAGCCGCATCAAACGCTGTTTTTTGACTGCGGTACGACAACCCCGTGGATCATCGAGGCCATCGACAGCACCGTTCCCTTTACCGCCGTCTGTTATTCGCTAAATACCTTCCTGGCTTTGCAGGAGAAACCAGCATGCCGGGTGATTTTGTGTGGCGGCGAGTTTCATGCCAGCAACGCCATCTTCAAGCCGCTGAATATTCAGGACACGCTGAGCAATGTATGCCCTGATATCGCCTTTTACTCTGCGGCGGGCGTGAATGTGAAACAGGGGGCAACCTGTTTTAATCTTGAAGAGTTACCGGTGAAACAGTGGGCGCTCAACGCCGCGCAGCAGCATGTGCTGGTGGTTGATCACAGTAAATTTGGCAAGGTCCGTCCGGCAAGGATGGGAGAACTGTCGCGCTTTGACGCCATCGTCAGTGATTGCCGCCCGGATGACGAGCTGGTGGCATACGCGAAAGCGCAGCAGGTGAAGTTGATGTATTGAGGTTATGCCGGGTGGCGCTGCGCTTACCCGGCCTACGTTCGAGCCGTTACAGGCCGGGTAAGGCGAAGCCGCCACCCGGCAAAAACTTAGCTGAACCAGCTGCCAAACCAGCCGTGGAATTTCATTAACACAAAGTCCCACATCCGGCTGAAGAAGCCGCCCTCTTCCACCGCTTCCATTACCACCATCGGACGCTGCTCAATAGATTTGCCGTTAAGCTGGAAATCTATCGTCCCGACCACCTGACCTTTTTTCAACGGTGCGGTGAGCTGTGGCTCGGTCAGGGTATAGCTGGCTTTCAGGTTTTTCAGCTGACCGCGTGGAATGGTGACGGAACCCGCTTCACCTGCTCCCAGGTTCACTTCACTTTTATCACCAAACCAGACACGCTGGCTGACGAAGGTGGCGTCCGGCTTAATCGGCGTGACGGTTTCAAAGAAGCGGAAACCCCAGGTCAGCAGTTTTTCGGATTCGTTAAAACGAATTCGGTCGGTTTTCGTTCCCAGCACCACTGAGATCAGGCGCATATCGCCCTGCGTCGCAGAAGCCACCAGGTTGTATCCGGCCCCGGCAGTTGTACCAGTTTTCATGCCGTCCACGTTAACGTTACTACTCCACAGTAGACGGTTACGGTTAGGCTGGCGGATATTGTTGAAGGTAAATTCTTTCTCTTTATGGATAGCGTACTCATCCGGCACGTCATGGATCAGCGCTTTGCCCAGCAACGCCATATCGCGCGCGGTACTGAACTGACCCGGCGCATCCAGGCCGTGAACAGTTTTAAAAGTGGTATTGGTCAGACCCAGTTTTTTCGCGTAGCCATTCATCAGCCCAATAAATGAGTCCTGACTGCCCGCGACGTAATCGGCCAGCGCAATACAGGCATCATTTCCCGACTGAATAATGACCCCTTTATTCAGATCGGACACGGAGACCTGGTCGCCAGGCTTCAGGAACATCACGGACGAGCCGCGCAGCGCCGGATTACCGGTCGCCCAGGCATCTTTCCCAACGGTGACCATGTCATTCAGCTTGATCTTGCCCGCTTTCAACGCCTGGCCGACCACATAGCTGGTCATAATTTTCGTCAGGCTCGCCGGGTCGAGTTTTTCGTCGGCGTTACCTTCCGCCAGCACTTTCCCGCTGGCGTAATCCATCAGGATCCAGGCGCGCGCATCAACAGGCGGCGCTTCGGGCGCTGTCTGTTCCGCCGCATGGAGCGTTGGGGCAAAAAGGAAAAGCAGCGCCGAGCCTGCCGCCAGGCTGCGCAGAGAGGAAGTTTTTTGCGTCATAAATGCCACCCGAGTGTCCATTCTAAAAATCACGTCACAATCACCGTGTCGCAAGAAGCGATGAGTAATAGCGCACTACAGCCTTCAAAGAAACCTGTTCCAGGTAAAGTTTTTAAAGTTTATGCAATAACATTCAGATACGCTTTGATTGCGGTGTTTTTTTTAGCATCTGTTGCGTAATTGTTAGGTTTATCTCACCATGGCGAAAAGCTGACTCGGATTCACATCTCATCGGGAGTAAATATGATTACGCTGTGGGGCAGGAACAATTCGACCAACGTGAAAAAAGTGCTCTGGACGCTGGAAGAGCTGGATTTACCGTTCAAGCAGGTTATGGCAGGCCTGGAGTTTGGCGTGAATAAAGACGCGGACTACCTGGCGATGAACCCAAACGGACTGGTGCCGCTACTGCGCGATGACGAGACAGACGCCACGCTGTGGGAGTCTAACACCATCGTGCGATACCTCGCCGCGCAGTACGGCCAGGGTCGGCTGTGGGTAGAAAATCCAGCCCAGCGCGCGCAGGGCGAAAAATGGATGGACTGGGCAAACCAGACGCTTTCCCCAACGCACCGCGTGATCCTGATGGGGCTTATCCGTACGCCGGAAGCCGATCGTGATTATCCCGCCATTCATGCCGCCCAGGACGCGTGCGAGTCGTTGTTTGTGATGATGAACGACGAACTGGCGAAGCATACCTGGTTCTCCGGCGACACGTTCGGCGTGGGCGATATCGCCGTCGCCCCTTTCGTCTGGAACCTCACTAACATGGGTCTCAGCTGGACCCCGCGCCCTCACCTTCAGCGCTGGATCCAGCAGCTCAGCGAGCGCCCGGCGTATCGCAACGTGGTGATGATCCCGGTGACCTGATTACGACCCGGACGGGCTGACTTTCCAAAGCTGCCCGTCCGTCTCGTCGGTCAGCACGTACAGATAACCATCCGGCCCGACGCGCACATCGCGAATTCGCTGATCTTTATCCCCAAGAATGCGCCCGTCCTCCGTCACGGTATTGCCCTTCACGCTCAGCACGATGACGTCTTTCTCCTTCAGCGCGCCGATAAACAGCTTGTTTTTCCACTGCGGGAAGACGTCGCTGTTGTAGAACGCCATGCCGCTGACGGCGGGCGACACTTTCCAGACAAACAGCGGTTTTTCAGTGCCCTCAACGTGCTCGCCTTTCGCTTCCGGGATTTTCAGGCCGCTGTAGTTGATCCCGTGTGTCGCCATCGGCCAGCCGTAGTTTTTGCCTTTTTCAGGAATGTTGATCTCATCCCCGCCGCGAGGGCCGTGTTCATTAAGCCACAGCGCGTCGCTCCACGGGTTCATCGCCATCCCCTGCGGGTTGCGAATGCCGTAAGACCAGATTTCAGGCCGTGCACCGGCGGTGTTCACAAACGGGTTATCCGGCGGCACTTTCCCGTCCTCCGTCAGGCGCACCACCTTGCCCTGAAGCTTATCCAGATCCTGCGCCGTCGGGCGCTGGTTGTTTTCACCTAAGCCAATAAAGAGATGGCCTTTGCCGTCGAACACCAGCCGTCCGCCAAAGTGGTTGCCAGTAGAGAGCTTCGGCATCTGTCGGAACACCACCTGGAAGCCCTCAATGCGCGAGAGGTCATCGCTCAACCGCCCGTAGCCCACCGCGGTGCCCGCTTTTCCATCATCACCCGCCTCGGCGAAGCTGAGCCAGATCCGCCGTGATTGTTCAAAATCCGGGGCCAGCACCACGTCCAGCAATCCGCCCTGGCCGCTCGCCCAGACCTTCGGCACGCCGACAATCGGATCGGAGAGCCCTTTCCCTGCCTGCCAGTGCTTAAGCTGCCCGTCTTTTAGCGTGATCAGCAGCCCCTTATTATCAGGCAGAAACGCCAGCGACCAGGGGTGATCCAGTTTTGTCTGTAGCACGTCGATCTTAACCGTCTCGGGCGCCGCAAGCAGCGAAAGCGGGAATAACAGTACAGGGAGGAAAAGCAGCGAGGATCGAGGCATAACGCACTCCTTTATCGGCATATGGCTTAAAGATTAGCCACTGTTCCCGGGTGCGTTAACACTTTTACAAAAGCTTAATCAAAAGGGGGAGTTGCCTCCCCCAGGTTCAGTGTCGGGCAAGCGTTTCCGGCTTGTTCAGACACATGATGCAAAGCGCGAGCGTGGTCAGGCAGTTTTCAAGCTTCTCCGCGTTAACGGCAATAAAATTCGGGCAGTCGTGACGTCCGTTCATCAAACAGACCCCTGCGATGGAAAGCACCTCGGCGGCGCGGCGCAGCGCCACTAATTCGTTTTCAGCGCAGTGCGCTTTCAGGATGGGTGCTTTTTCACGCATGAAATTGCAAAGTTCAAAGAAATTTTCACGCAGATTTTCGCTTTCGCTGACTGACATATACCCTTTCGCCTTGCGGAGTTGCAGATATGCAGCCAGGTCGATTCGGGCGTTGATAAGCTTGTTAAGCAGATCGCGTTTCAGTCTGTCAACGGACATGCTATTTCCTCCTCTGTCAGCCATGTTACCCTATTAATAATAAGGTCATTTTTTGTACAATGTGATGCCTGAGATCAATAAACGATAACTGATTAACATTCTTTACAATGTTACAACGATTGCCCGCCTCAACTGCGCCATCAAGAGTGTATAAATCCCCCGCGATACGCTGTAAAATCCCGCCCTGATAACTCCATAATTGATGAATTTTTAACCTATGAGCAATGTTACGCACCCGCCGAAAATCGGCTTTGTCTCCCTGGGCTGCCCGAAGAACCTGGTGGATTCCGAACGCATCCTGACTGAACTTCGCACTGAAGGCTATGACGTGGTGCCAAGCTACGACAACGCCGACATGGTGATCGTCAACACCTGTGGGTTCATCGACAGCGCGGTCCAGGAGTCACTGGAAGCCATTGGTGAAGCCCTGACGGAAAATGGCAAAGTGATTGTCACCGGCTGCCTGGGCGCGAAGGTGGATCAGATCCGCGAAGTGCACCCGAAGGTACTGGAGATCACCGGCCCGCACAGCTACGAGCAGGTGCTGGAACATGTTCATCACTACGTACCAAAGCCAAAGCACAACCCGTTCCTGAGCCTGGTGCCGGAACAGGGCGTGAAGCTGACGCCGCGCCACTATGCTTACCTGAAAATTTCCGAAGGCTGCAACCATCGCTGCACCTTCTGCATCATCCCGTCGATGCGTGGCGATTTGGTGAGCCGTCCGATTGGCGAGGTGCTGGCAGAAGCCAAACGCCTGGCCGACGCGGGCGTGAAGGAGTTACTGGTCATCTCCCAGGACACCTCCGCCTACGGCGTGGACGTCAAACACCGCTCCGGCTTCCATAACGGCGAGCCGGTAAAAACCAGCATGGTTGGCCTGTGCGAGCAGCTTGCTAAGCTCGGGATCTGGACGCGTCTGCACTACGTCTACCCTTACCCGCACGTTGACGACGTGATTCCGTTGATGGCGGAAGGCAAAATACTGCCGTATCTGGATATCCCGTTACAGCACGCCAGCCCGCGCATTCTGAAGCTGATGAAGCGTCCTGGATCCGTTGACCGCCAGCTGGCGCGCATCAAGCAGTGGCGCGAGATCTGCCCGGATCTGACCCTGCGCTCCACCTTCATCGTTGGCTTCCCGGGTGAAACCGAAGAAGATTTCCAGATGCTGCTCGACTTCCTGAAAGAAGCGCGTCTGGATCGCGTGGGCTGCTTCAAGTACAGCCCGGTTGAAGGCGCAACGGCCAACGAGCTGGCGGACCAGGTACCGGAAGAGGTCAAAGAGGAACGCTGGAACCGCTTTATGCAGCTGCAACAGCAGATCTCTGCTGAACGCTTGCAGGAGAAAGTGGGCCGCGAAATTCTGGTCATTATCGACGAAGTGGACGAAGAAGGCGCGATTGGCCGCAGCATGGCGGATGCGCCTGAAATCGACGGCGCGGTGTACCTGAACGGGGAAACCAACGTCAAGCCGGGCGATATTATTCGCGTGAAGGTTGAAAACGCCGACGAGTATGATTTGTGGGGCAGCCGGGTTTAATCTTTAACCCCTCACCCCGGCCCTCTCCCCAAAGTGGCGAGGGGGAACAGACCGCACCGAGCAGTCCCCTCTCCCCTCAGGGGAGAGGGTTAGGGTGAGGGGTAAGTTCCTGCAAAAACCTACCCCTTAATCCTCGGATCCAGCGCGTCGCGCAGCCCATCCCCCAGCAGGTTAAACGCCAGCACGGTCAGGAAAATCGCCAGGCTCGGGAAGATCGCCACGTGCGGGGCGATCACCATATCCGCCCGCGCCTCGTTCAGCATCGCGCCCCACTCCGGCGTCGGCGGCTGTGCGCCTAACCCCAGAAACGACAGGCTGGCCGCCGAGATAATCGACACGCCTATGCGCATGGTGAAATAGACCACGATAGACGAGACCGTTCCCGGCAGAATATGGCTGAACAGGATTGTGGTATCGCTGGCTCCCATGCTGCGGGCCGACTCGATAAAGGTCTGCTGCTTCAGCACCAGCGTGTTGCCACGTACCAGGCGCGCGAAAGCGGGAATCGTGAATACCGCCACGGCGATGATGACGTTCGCCATGCCGCTGCCCATCACCGCCACCACGGCAATCGCCAGCAGAATACCGGGAAAGGCAAACAGCACGTCGCAGATACGCATGATGATGCGGTCCCACCAGCCTTCGTAATACCCGGCCACCAGCCCCAGCACGGTGCCAATTGCTGCGCCCATCAGCACAGCAAAGACCCCGGCCGCCAGCGAGATCTGCGCCCCTACCAGCACGCGGCTGAAAATATCGCGCCCGAGCGAGTCCACGCCAAACCAGTGCATCATCGACGGTCCATCGTTCAGCCGGTCGTAATCGAAGTAATTTTCCGCATCAAACGGGGCTATCCAGGGGGCGATAATCGCCACCAGGATCAGCAGTAACACAAACAACCCGGCGACCATAGCGACGGGCTGACGACGGAATCGACGCCAGAACTCAACCCACGGGGTGCGAATATGGTCCGGCCTGATCCCCGGCATAGCGTTTAAAATGGCCTGGCGACGCCAGTTCAGTAATCGCATCTTACTTATACCTGATGGCCGGGTTAATGGCGGCGTACAGCACATCCACCACTAAGTTGATAAGAATAAACTCCAGCGAGAAAAGCAGAACTTCAGCCTGAATAACCGGGTAGTCACGCATATCGACCGAGTCGACCAGCAGGCGCCCCAGCCCCGGCCAGTTAAAGACCTTCTCAACCACGATAGAGCCGCCCAGCAGGAAGCCGAACTGTAGCCCCATCATCGTGACCACCGGGATCATCGCATTACGAAAACCATGCTTCAGAATGACCCATTTCTCACTCACCCCTTTTGCCCGCGCGGTGCGAATGTAATCTTCGCTCAGCACGTCGACAAAGGAGGCGCGGGTGAAGCGGGCCATCACTGCCGCAACGGCTGCGCCAAGCGTCATAGAGGGCAGAATGTAGTGCTTCCAGGTGTCGGCCCCGACGGTGGGCAACCAGCCCAGCTCGACGGAGAAAATCTGCATCAGCAGCATACCCAGCGCAAACGCCGGGAAAGAGATACCGGTGACCGCCAGCGCCATACCGAGCTTATCCGGCCAGCGGTTGCGCCAGACGGCGGCGACAATCCCCGCGCCCAGGCCAAACACAACCGCCCAGCTCATACTGGCAATCGTTAACCAGAAGGTGGGCATAAAGCGGCTGGCAATCTCCTCCGACACCGGACGACGCGACACCATCGAGATGCCGAAATCGCCCTGAAGGACATTGCCAATGTAGCGCAGAAATTGCCGATACAGCGGCTGGTCAAGACCGAGCTGTTTACGCACCAGTTCTATAACCGTGGCATCCGCTTCCGGTCCGGCAATCAAACGCGCCGGATCGCCGGGCAGCATGTGGACAAACAAAAACACCAGCACGGCCACAATCAGCAGCGTCGGGATAAGCCCCAGCAGGCGTTTACACACATAATTCAGCATGAGTTTTATTTTAGATCCGCGTCGTCAAAGCTAAAGCCCGTATCCGGCATGATGTAAAAACCGGTCAGCGCTTTATTGTGGGCTGAGACCAGTTTTTCCACCACCAGCGGCACCCACGGCGACTCTTTCCAGATAATGTCCTGCGCCTCTTTGTACAGGCGCGCTTTCTCTTCCGGTTTGGTGGTTTTCAGGGCATCGGCCAGATCCTTATCCACCTGCGGATTACTGTAGAACGCGGTATTGAACAGCGTTGGCGGCCAGTTCTGGGAAGCAAACAGCGGCGACAGGGACCAGTCCGCTTCACCGGTTGAAGCCGTCCAGCCGGTGTAGAACATCCGCACGCCGCTCTCTTTCTGTCCTTTGCCTTCCACTTCCGCCGCGCGCTGTCCGGCATCCATCGCCGTGACCCTGGCTTTAATGCCCACCTGCGCCAGCTGCTGCTGGGTAAATTGCAGCACCTTCTGCGCGGTACTGTGGTTATGCGACGACCACAGCGTGGTGCTAAAGCCGTTCGGATAGCCCGCCTCTTTCAGCAGTTCCCGCGCTTTCGCCGGATCGTACGGCCACGGCTGATAGCTCTGCGCGTACTCAATGGTTGGCGGCATCACGCCCGTCGCCGGGGTGGCGTAGCCGGCAAAGGCCACCTTCACCAGTGCCTGGCGGTTAATGGCGTAGTTGATGGCTTCGCGCACCTTCGGGTTATCAAACGGTTTCTGCGTGACGTTCATGCTGATGTAGCGCTGCATAATCGACGGGCTGGCCACCAGCTCCAGCTTGCTGTTTTTCGCCAGCAGCGCTGCCTGTTCGTAGGGGATCGGGAAGGCAAACTGCGCTTCGCCGGTTTGCAGCATCGCGGCGCGGGTATTGTTGTCCACGACCGGCCGCCAGGTGAGGGTATCCAGCTTCGGCAGCCCCGGCTGCCAGTATCCGGCGAATTTCTTTACCTTCACATAATCGGTCTGGTTCCAGGTAAGCAGTTCGTACGGTCCGGTCCCCACCGGGTGGAAGCCAATCTCTTTGCCGTATTTCTTCAACGCCGCAGGGGAAATCATCACCGTCGCGGGATGCGCCAGGATATTGATAAACGCCGAGAACGGCTCTTTGAGGGTGATCTTCACCGTCGCCGGATCAACCACCTCGGTTTGGGCGATATTTTTATACAGGTTGTAGCGCTTAAGACCGTTTTCCGGATTGCTGGCTCGGTCCAGGTTGACCTTAACCGCCTCGGCGTTGAAGTCGGTGCCGTCCTGGAACTTCACGCCGGTACGGAGCTTAACGGTATAGACCAGCCCGTCGTCCGACACGGTATAGCCTTCCGCCAGCACGTTTTTCAGCTTCATCTCGCGGTCCAGGCCGAACAGCCCCTGGTAGAAGGATTTTGCCACCGCCTGAGAAAGGGTGTCGTTAGCGTCATACGGATCCAGCGTCGTGAAGTTAGACCCCACAGCCACCACCACGTCTTTCGCTGCGAACGCGGGGGCGGCGGCCAGCGCAGCCGTCACGCTCGCGGCCAGCAGCCATTTACGAGCAACAAAAGGAACCATTGTGTTCTCCTGACTGTTGTAAGTTATAACCGCGAGAATGCATTGCCCTGACGCGGTGGTGCGACAAAATGACCGGGACCCACCTCACGCAGCGCCACGCGCTCCAGGGTTTCGCCCCGTTTACGAATATTGCTCGGCATTTCGTCCTGCAACAGCACGCGCTGGGCGTGACGATGCTCAGGATCGGCAACCGGTACGGCGGCCATCAGCTTGCGGGTGTACGGATGCTGCGGGTTTTCAAATACCGCCCGACGGGGGCCAATTTCAACAATTTGCCCCATGTACATCACCGCCACGCGATGGCTGATCCGCTCAACCACCGCCATATCGTGAGAGATAAACAGAAACGCAATGCCCAAATCCCGCTGTAAATCGAGCAGGAGATTGATGATTTGCGCGCGGATGGAGACATCCAGCGCTGACACGGACTCATCCGCAATCACCACTTTCGGATTCAGGGCCAATGCCCGGGCTATGCAGATACGCTGTCGCTGACCGCCAGAAAATTCGTGCGGATAACGCCAGGCATGCTCCGGTTTCAGGCCCACGCGCTCCAGCAGCCACGCGACGCGGCGCTGCGCGGCTTCACCGTCGAGCAGGTTGTGCACCCGCAGCGGCTCCATAATCGAGTACCCCACCGTATGGCGCGGATCGAGCGACGCATAAGGATCCTGAAAAATAAACTGAATATCCCGGCGCACCGCCTGCAATTTACCATTGGGGAGTGTATCGATGCGCTCACCGTTGAAGGTGATGCTCCCCTCCTGCGACTCAACCAGCCTGAGCAGCGCCCGCCCGGTGGTGGATTTACCGCAGCCGGACTCCCCCACCAGCGCCAGCGTTTCGCCCGGCCAGAGATCAAAACTGACGTATTCAACCGCATGCACTTCGCGCTTCACGCGGTTAAGGATCCCGCTGCGCAGCGGGAAACGGGTCACCAGTTCACGCACTTCAAGGATCGGCCTGCCGGAAACCACCGTGTTCTGCTCGGTTTCGTCTTCCTGCTGGCCCTGTTCGGTCTGAGAGAACAGCGGAAAACGGCGCGGAAAATCACTGCCATTCATGGCCCCCAGACGCGGGACCGCCGCCAGCAGCGCTTTAGTATAAGGATGCACCGGCGTATGAAAGACCTGCTCCACCGAGCCGGTTTC
Organism: Enterobacter cloacae complex sp. S2; assembly: GCF_015159675.1. NCBI lineage: Bacteria > Pseudomonadati > Pseudomonadota > Gammaproteobacteria > Enterobacterales > Enterobacteriaceae > Enterobacter > Enterobacter cloacae complex sp. S2. The sequence goes on along the minus strand of NZ_JADDTS010000032.1, from coordinate 60,955 downwards.
CACGGCATTGCCCTGATGCATAACCAGCACCCGATCGGCAATATCCGCCACCACCCCCATATCGTGGGTGATGAATATCACCCCCATCTCCATCTCCTGCTGCAACACCTTAATCAGTTGCAGGATCTGGGCCTGAATGGTGACATCCAGCGCCGTGGTGGGTTCGTCCGCAATGAGCACCGCCGGACGGCACGACAGCGCCATCGCAATCATCACCCGCTGGCGCATGCCACCGGAAAGCTGATGCGGATAGCGGGACAAAATCGCGTGCGCCTCAGGGATACGTACCAGCTCCAGCATCCGTTTAGCTTCGTTGAGCGCCTCATCACCGCTCAGTCCCTGATGCAGGCGGATAGATTCGGCAATCTGCTCGCCCACCGGGAAGACCGGGTTCAGGGAGGTCATCGGCTCCTGAAAAATCATCGCAATATCTGCCCCGCGCACCCCCTGCATCCGGGACGCGCTCAGCTCGTTGAGATCGATAACCTGACGGTTGCGACGGCGCAACAGCATCCGCTCGCTGGTGACCTGCCCGCCCGTCTGCTCAAGCAGACGCATCAGCGCCAGCGCGGTAACGGATTTACCGGAACCTGATTCGCCAACAATCGCCAGCGTCTCGCCGCGCCTGAGCGAAAACGATAAATTCTGTACTGCGGGGATGAACTGCCGCTCTTCCTGAAACGCAATATTCAGTTGGTGGACAGCCAGCACTTCGCAGCTGTCCAGCTCTTCACGGTGCGGCACGCAATGCCCCCTTATTCACGATAAATGCCTGTGCTGGGCGCATCGCCGGCATACCCCCACGCCCGGTACATCCCTTCACTGTTGAACGGCAGAGCCACGTTGCCCTCCCGATCCACCGCAATTAAGCCGCCAATCCCGCCCAGCGCCGGCAGTTTCTCCATCACTACCCGCTCGCAGGCCTCACTCAAGCTTAATCCGCCGTAATCCATTAGCGCGGTAATGTCGTAGGCCGCCAGCGCGCGGATAAACACTTCGCCGGTTCCGGTGCATGACACAGCCGCCGTGGCGTTATTAGCGTAACACCCGGCCCCCGGCAGCGGACTGTCGCCGACGCGTCCGGGAAGCTTGTTGGTCATACCGCCTGTCGACGTCGCGGCGGCGAGGTTACCGGCTTTATCCAGCGCCACCGCGCCTACCGTGCCCATTTTGCTGCGTTCATCGAGCGGCGCGGCATGGTCCAGCTGCGTCATCCCCGCTGTACGGGCCTCCAGCAACTGCCGGTAACGCTCCTCGGTGGAAAAAAGATCGGGCGAGACCGTATCCATCCCGTGCTCGACGGCAAATTTCTCCGCCCCCGCCCCGGTCAGCAGCACATGCGGGCTTTGATCCATCACCAGACGCGCGGCCAGCACGGGATTGCGCAGTCGGCTGACGCCCGCCACCGCCCCCGCTTTCAGGGTGATACCGTCCATCACGCAGGCATCCAGTTCATGCGTTTCATCGCGCGTAAAGACCGAGCCAATACCGGCATTAAACAGCGGACACTCCTCCAGCAGGCGCACCGCTTCGGTCACCACGTCCAGCGCGCTTTTGCCCGCTTCCAGCATGCGCTGGCCTGTTTCCACAATGGCGTTCAGCGCATCAATATAACGCTTCTCCTGCTCGGGACTGAGCTGTGCACGGGTGATTGCCCCGGCACCGCCATGAATTGCGATAACCGCTTTACTCATTTCGCATCACCCATCAGCCTGGCTGGCTGCTTTTTCTATAAATATCATTATCGTCGACGAATCTTCAGATGATTTTTGAATATAGAAAGACGCAACTGTGATGTAAAGCTTACACCCATCGGGTCATACAGTTAGCCGCACTTTTCTGCCATAATGAGCGCTTTCGTTGTTACTCCGCAGGAGCCCACCATGGATTTTACCGCCGGACTGATGCCGCTTGAGACGGCACTCTCGCAGATGCTTGATCGTATTACTCCCCTGCACGACGTTGAGACGCTGCCGCTTGTGCGCTGTTTTGGCCGTATTGCCGCGCGCGATATCGTCTCGCCGCTGAACGTGCCGGGGTTCGATAACGCGGCGATGGACGGCTATGCCGTACGTCTGGCGGATTTGCAAACGGGTCAGCCGCTGCCGGTGGCAGGTAAAGCCTTTGCCGGGCAGCCGTTCAACGGTGAGTGGCCAGCGGGCACCTGCGTGCGCATTATGACCGGCGCGCCGGTGCCAAAGGGCTGTGAAGCCGTGGTGATGCAGGAAGAGACCGAACTAACGGACGACGGCGTGCGTTTTACCGCCAGCGTCAAAGCGGGACAGAATATCCGCCACATCGGGGAAGACATTACCCTCGGCGCAACGGTCTTTGCCGCCGGGCAAAAACTGACGGTCGCCGAACTGCCGGTGCTGGCATCGCTTGGCATCGCGGAGATTGACGTTGTCCGCAAGGTACGCGTGGCGGTGTTCTCCACGGGAGACGAGCTACAGCTTCCGGGTCAGCCGCTGAACGAGGGGCAGATTTACGACACCAACCGTCTGGCGGTGCACCTGATGCTTGAGCAACTGGGCTGCGAGGTGATTAACCTCGGCATCATTCCTGACGATCCGGAGAAACTGCGCACGGCGTTTATCGACGCGGACGCCTCTGCCGACGTGGTGCTCAGCTCCGGCGGCGTTTCGGTTGGCGAAGCGGATTACACCAAAACCCTGCTTGAAGAGCTGGGTGAAATCGCCTTCTGGAAGCTGGCGATTAAACCGGGCAAACCGTTCGCGTTTGGCAAACTTCCGCACAGCTGGTTCTGTGGCCTGCCGGGTAACCCTGTCTCTGCCGCGCTGACCTTCTACCAGCTGGTGATCCCGCTGCTGGCGAAGCTCTCAGGCAACAATGCCGACCCGCTGCCGGAACGTGTGCGCGTGCGGGCGGCAACGCGCCTCAAAAAATCTCCGGGCCGTCTCGATTTCCAGCGCGGCATTCTGGCGCGCAACGCCGATGGCGAGCTGGAGGTGAGCACCACCGGGCATCAGGGTTCGCACATCTTTAGCTCCTTCAGCCAGGGTAACTGCTTTATCGTGCTGGAGCGCGATCGCGGCCACGTTGAGGCGGGCGAATGGGTTGAAGTGGAACGCTTTAACCACCTGTTCGGAGGCTGACATGACGGTGGAACTGAGCGACCCGGAGATGATGCGCTACAACCGCCAGATCGTGCTGCGCGGGTTTGATTTCGAGGGTCAGGAAGCGCTCAAGGCGGCCAGCGTGCTGGTTGTCGGCCTTGGCGGGCTGGGCTGCGCGGCGGCGCAATACCTGGCTGCGGCGGGCGTCGGCCGCATGACGTTACTGGATTTCGATACCGTGTCGGTGTCGAACCTGCAACGCCAGACGCTACACAGCGACGCGACGGTTGGTCAGCCGAAAGTGGAATCTGCGCGCACGGCGCTGGCGCGAATTAACCCCAACGTTCAGTTCACCCTGATTGACGCGATGCTGGATGACGACGCGCTGTTTGCGCAGATTGCTCGGCATGACCTGGTGCTGGACTGCACCGATAACGTCGCCATTCGTAACCAGCTCAATGCGGGCTGCTTTGCCCATAAAACGCCGCTAATTTCCGGCGCGGCCATCCGCATGGAGGGGCAAATCAGCGTTTTCACCTACGCTGAGGGAGAGCCCTGCTACCGCTGCCTGAGCCGTCTGTTTGGCGAGAATGCGCTGACCTGCGTCGAGGCGGGCGTGATGGCGCCGCTGGTTGGGGTGATTGGTTCCTTGCAGGCGATGGAGGCGATTAAGGTGCTGGCGCATTACGGCACGCCCGCCGCGGGCAAAATCGTGATGTATGACGCGATGACCTGTCAGTTCCGCGAGATGAAGCTGATGCGTAATCCGGGGTGTGAGGTGTGCGGAGGTTAAACCCTGCTGCGGCCTGATGCCCTCACCCCGGCCCTCTCCCACAGGGAGAGGGAGAAAATCGTAGGCCGGGTAAGCGCTAGCGCCACCCGGCAACAGCATCAAATAGACGTCCGCCCAAACGCCCCCTGCCAGTCCTGCTCAAACTTCACAATTGCCGCATCTACTGCCGGAGAGGTAATAAACTGCTGCGCCACGTCCAGCGGCAGCGTGATGGACTCGCACCCTGCCAGCAGGCAGTCCAGCGCCTGGCGCGGCGTTTTAAAGCTCGCGGCGAGCACTTTTGACTGCGGTGCGTGCAGCGTCAGCAATTGTTGCAGTTCAATCACGGTCTGGATCCCGTCCCCGCCCTGCGCGTCCACGCGGTTCACGTAAGGGGCTACATACTCAGCACCCGCCAGCGCGGAGAGCATCCCCTGCGCTGCGCCGTATACCGCGGTACCCAGGGTCGGGATCCCTTCTGCTTTCAGCATTTTGATCGCCGCCAGCCCTTCAGCGGTCACGGGCACTTTCACCACCAGGTCATTGATTATCGCGCGCAGCTTACGTGCGTCTTCCACCATCCCCTCGGCGGTCTTCGCCATCACCTGGGCGAACAGCCGGCCCTTGCCGCCCAGCGCGTCGTGCAGCGCGGGCAGCAACTCTTCCAGGGGGGTTTTACCCGCCGCCACAATGCTTGGGTTAGTGGTCACGCCCGCCAGCGGGAAGATACGCGCCAGCTTTTTGACTGCCGCAACGTCAGATGTGTCGAGATAAAGTTCCATGATGTCACCCTCAAAATTAGCCTGCATTTACCCTATCACGAGAAAACCTGCTCATGAATTGACCCACATCAAGATAACTTTCATTCGAAAGTATTTTAATCTTCATATGTAATCAGAGGGCAAAAAAATGATCTTCAACATACAGCGTTACTCCACCCACGACGGCCCCGGTATTCGAACCGTGGTGTTCCTGAAAGGCTGCTCGCTGGGCTGTCGCTGGTGCCAGAACCCGGAAAGCCGCTCCCGCACGCGGGACGTCCTGTTTGACGCCCGTCTGTGTCTGGACGGCTGTGACCTGTGTCAGCAGGCCGCGCCAGGGTGTGTTGAACGTGCGCTGAACGGGTTGATCATCCATCGTGAAAAATTAAGTGAAAAGACGCTCACTGCCCTCACCGACTGCTGCCCGACGCAGGCGCTTACCGTCTGCGGTGAAGAGAAGCAGGTGGAGGAGATTATGGCCACCGTGCTGCGCGACAAGCCCTTCTACGACCGCAGCGGCGGCGGGATCACCCTTTCCGGCGGCGAGCCGTTTATGAATCCTGACCTGGCGCACGCCCTGTTTAAAGCCAGCCATGAACAAGGCATTCATACCGCGGTTGAAACCTGCCTTCACGTGCCCTGGCATTATATCGAGCCTTCACTGCCGTATGTCGATCTGTTCCTGGCGGACCTGAAACATGTCGACGGCGAGGTGTTCAAGCAGTGGACCGATGGCTCTGCTAAGCGGATCCTGGACAACCTGAAGCGCCTGGCTACCGTCGGGAAGAAGATCACCATCCGCGTGCCGCTGATCCAGGGCTTTAACGCCGATGAAGCGTCGGTTACCGCCATTACCAACTTCGCCGCCGATGAACTCGGCGTCGATGATATTCATTTTCTGCCGTATCACACGCTGGGCATGAACAAATACACCCTGCTCGGCCAACCCTACTCTGCCCCTGACAAACCGCTGGATAACCCTGCCCTGCTGGACTTCGCGCAGCAGTATGCCTGCCAGAAAGGGTTAACCGCGACCTTACGAGGATAAACTTATGACCACCCTGAATCTCAACACCCTCAGCGAGCGCATCAAGGCGCACAAAACGGCTCTGGTGCATATCGTTAAGCCGCCGGTCTGTACCGAACGCGCGCAGCACTATACCGAAATGTATCAGCAGCATCTGGACAAGCCGATCCCGGTACGTCGCGCGCTGGCCCTCGCCCACCACCTGGCAAAACGTACCATCTGGATCAAGCACGACGAGCTGATTATCGGTAACCAGGCCAGCGAAGTGCGTGCCGCGCCGATCTTCCCAGAATATACCGTCTCCTGGATTGAGAAAGAGATTGACGATCTGGCGGACCGTCCAGGTGCAGGCTTTGCGGTGAGCGAAGAGAATAAACGCGTTCTGCATGAAATCTGCCCGTGGTGGCGCGGCCAGACGGTACAGGATCGCTGCTACGGTATGTTTACCGACGAGCAGAAGGGCCTGCTGGAAACCGGCATCATCAAAGCGGAAGGTAACATGACCTCCGGTGACGCACACCTGGCGGTGAATTTTCCGCTGGTGCTGGAGAAAGGGCTCAACGGCCTGCGCGCGAAAGTAGCCGAGCGCCGCTCGCGCATCAACCTGACGGTACTGGACGATCTGCACGGCGATCAGTTCCTGAAAGCCATTGATATCGTGCTGGAAGCCGTAAGCCTGCACATCAGGCGCTTCGCCGATCTGGCTCGTGAGATGGCCGCCAGCGAAACCCGCGACAGCCGCCGCGACGAGCTGCTGGCGATGGCGGAAAACTGCGACATCATCGCCCACCAGCCGCCAAAAACCTTCTGGCAGGCGCTACAGCTGTGCTACTTCATTCAGCTGATCCTGCAAATTGAGTCCAACGGTCACTCCGTCTCCTTTGCCCGTATGGACCAGTACCTTTACCCGTACTATCGCCGCGACGTGGAGCTGGACCAGAGCCTGGATCGCGAGCACGCCATCGAGCTGCTGCACAGCTGCTGGCTGAAGCTGCTGGAGGTGAACAAAATCCGCTCCGGCTCGCACTCCAAAGCCTCTGCGGGCAGCCCGCTGTATCAGAACGTCACCATTGGCGGCCAGAAGCTGGTCAACGGCGAGCCAATGGACGCGGTCAACCCGCTCTCCTACGCAATTCTGGAATCCTGCGGCCGTCTGCGCTCCACCCAGCCAAACCTGAGCGTGCGCTACCACGCTGGCATGAGCAACGACTTCCTCGACGCCTGCGTGCAGGTGATCCGCTGCGGCTTCGGGATGCCGGCGTTTAACAACGATGAAATCGTCATCCCGGAATTTATCAAGCTCGGCGTGGAACGGGACGATGCCTATGACTATGCGGCGATTGGCTGCATCGAAACCGCCGTCGGCGGAAAGTGGGGCTATCGCTGCACCGGCATGAGCTTTATCAACTTCGCTCGCGTGATGCTGGCAGCGCTGGAAGGCGGTCGCGATGCCACCAGCGGCCAGGTATTCCTGCCGCAGGAAAAAGCGCTTTCGGCCGGTAATTTCGGCAATTTCGACGAAGTGATGGCGGCGTGGGATAACCAGATCCGCTACTACACCCGCAAATCCATTGAGATCGAGTACGTGGTGGACACCATGCTGGAAGAGAACGTCCACGACATTCTCTGCTCGGCGCTGGTGGACGACTGCATCGAACGCGCGAAAAGCATTAAGCAGGGCGGCGCGAAGTACGACTGGGTTTCCGGCCTTCAGGTGGGGATCGCCAACCTCGGTAACAGCCTGGCCGCGGTGAAGAAGCTGGTGTTTGACCAGGGCGTTATCGGTCAGCAACAGCTGGCGGCGGCGCTGGCGGATGACTTCGAGGGGCTGACCCACGAGCAGCTGCGCCAGCGCCTGATCAACGGCGCGCCGAAGTACGGCAACGACGACGACAGCGTGGACCTGCTGCTGACCCGTGCCTACGAAACCTACATTAAAGAACTGAAGCAGTATCACAACCCACGCTACGGCCGTGGCCCAATTGGGGGTAACTACTACGCGGGCACGTCGTCTATCTCCGCAAACGTGCCGTTTGGCGCAGCAACCATGGCGACGCCGGACGGACGTAAAGCGCACACCCCGCTGGCGGAAGGGGCAAGCCCGGCCTCCGGTACCGACCACCTCGGCCCGACGGCGGTGATTGGCTCCGTGGGTAAACTGCCGACGGAAGCGATCCTCGGCGGCGTGCTGCTTAACCAGAAGCTGAACCCGTCGACGCTGGAAAACGACAGCGATCGCCAGAAGCTGATGGTGCTGCTGCGCACCTTCTTCGAGGTGCATAAAGGCTGGCATATTCAGTACAACATTGTCTCGCGCGAAACGCTGCTGGAAGCGAAGAAACACCCTGATCAGTATCGTGACCTGGTGGTGCGCGTCGCGGGTTACTCGGCGTTCTTCACCGCCCTGTCACCGGATGCGCAGGACGATATTATTGCCCGTACCGAGCATACACTGTAAAAAAACGCCCGGTGGCGCTTCGCTTACCGGGCCTACATTGTCTCCCCGTAGGCCGGGTAAGGCGAAGCCGCCACCCGGCTTTCTGACTTTCATTCGAAATTAAATTTGTGCTCCCCGTCACCTTGTTATTAGAATGTTTCAAAACGCAGTGACCCAGGAGCACAGTATGACCGTAAAAGTTATCGTCACCGATATGGACGGAACTTTCCTTGATGATGCCAAGCAGTACGATCGTGACCGCTTCCAGGCACAGTTTGAGCAGCTTAAAGCCCGTAACATCGAATTTGTTGTCGCCAGCGGCAACCAGTATTACCAGCTCATCTCCTTTTTCCCGGAGCTGAAAGATCAGATCTCCTTCGTCGCGGAAAACGGCGCGCTGGTGTTCGACCACGGCGAACAGATTTTCCACGGTGAGCTAACGCGTCATGAGTCGCAGATCGTCATTGGCGAGTTGCTGAAAGACAAAGGGCTGAACTTTGTGGCCTGCGGGCTGGAGAGCGCGTACGTCAGCGATAAGGCTCCAGAAGCGTTCGTGAAGCTGATGTCGAAACACTACCATCGCTTAAAACCCATCAGCGATTACCGCGACATTGAAGACGTGCTGTTTAAATTCTCCCTGAACCTGCCGGACAGCGATATCCCGAATCTGGTCGATAAACTGCATGTCTCCCTGGACGGCATCATGAAGCCGGTTACCAGCGGCTTCGGTTTTGTCGATTTGATTATCCCGGGCCTGCACAAAGCCAACGGCATCAGTCGTCTGCTGAAACGCTGGAAAGTCTCCCCGCAGGCGTGCGTGGGCATTGGCGACAGCGGCAACGATGCGGAAATGCTGAAGCTGGTGAAATATTCATTTGCGATGGGCAATGCGGCGGAAAGCATTCAAGCGGTCAGCCGTTACACTACTGACGATAACAACCATCAGGGCGCGCTGAATGTGATTCAGGCCGTGCTCGACGCCCACTCCCCGTTCGACGTCTGATCCCCTACCTGCCGGAGCCTCACTCCGGCCCCTTCACTCTTTTTCCATCCTGTGGCGCCCGTCAAGGTTTTAAACTTGCATTAACTTATTTTTAACTTAAAGTATCACTTGTAGACACTTTTACTTTCGAATGAAAGATACGAGGCAGTTATGACCTTTACCAGCGAAACGTTGCCAGCGGACCACAAAGCGGCAATTCGTCAGATGAAACGCGCGCTACGGGCCCAGATCGGTGACGTGCAGGCAGTGTTCGACCGGCTTAGCGACAAAATCGCCGCCCGCGTGGCGGAAATTAATGCCCTTAAATATAAAGGTGAATCCGTATGGCCGGTAATCCCCTTTACGGATGTGAAAAACGGTACGATCACCGCCGAACAGCGCGAAGCGGTTAAACGTCGCGGCTGCGCGGTGATCAAAAGCCACTTCCCGCGCGAGCAGGCGCTGGCATGGGATCAATCGATGCTCGACTACCTCGATCTGAATAAGTTTGACGAGGTTTACAAAGGACCCGGCGATAACTTCTTCGGCACCTTAACGGCCTCTCGCCCGGAGATTTATCCGATCTACTGGTCTCAGGCGCAAATGCAGGCGCGCCAGAGTGAAGAGATGGCACAGGTACAGTCGTTCCTGAATCGTTTATGGACATTTGAGAGCAACGGTAAGCAGTGGTTCGACCCGGACGTGAGCGTAATTTATCCGGACCGTATTCGCCGCCGCCCACCAGGAACAACCTCGAAAGGACTTGGCGCACACACCGATTCCGGCGCGCTGGAGCGCTGGCTGCTGCCCGCTTATCAGCAGGTCTTTGCCCGCGTGTTTGACGGCAACGTTGAGAAATACGATCCGTGGAATGCTGCGCACCGTACCGAGGTGGAAGAGTACACGGTGGATAACACCACCAAATGCTCCGTGTTCCGCACCTTCCAGGGCTGGACGGCACTGTCGGACATGATCCCCGGCCAGGGGCTGCTGCACGTGGTGCCGATCCCGGAAGCGATGGCTTACATTCTGCTGCGTCCGCTGCTGGACGACGTGCCGGAAGACGAACTGTGCGGCGTGGCGCCGGGGCGCGTGCTGCCGATTTCTGAGAAGTGGCATCCGCTGCTCATCGAATCGTTGACCAGCATTCCCGCGCTGGAAGCCGGTGATTCTGTCTGGTGGCACTGCGATGTGATCCACTCGGTCGCGCCGGTGGAAAACCAACAGGGCTGGGGCAACGTGATGTATATTCCTGCCGCGCCGATGTGCGAGAAAAACCTCGCCTACGCGAAAAAGATTAAGGAAGCGCTGGAAACCGGCGCGTCACCGGGAGATTTCCCGCGCGAGGATTATGAGAAAAGCTGGCAGGACCGTTTCACCGTGAACGATCTGAACATCCACGGCAAGCGCGCGCTGGGCATGGCTTAACTGTCGTAAAGCCCTTCCCGCTCAACGGCGGTGCGTCGTTTTCCCTGACGTATCCGCCGTACCGATTCCCGCACGGCCAGCGTGCCGTTTAGCAGCAATGTTCCGACCGGCGCGTCCGGGCGCATCAGCCGCTGCTGGAGCATATATACCGCTTCTGTTCCCAGCTCATCGCGCGGGACATGCACCGCCGTCAGAGGCACATCCTGAATCGCCGCGAGATTAAAGCCGTCGATGCTCATCACCGAGACATCCTGCGGCACGCGCAGACCGTGTTTTTGCAGGGCGCTGATGGTCCCCGCCGCCATAAAGTCGCCGCCCACCAGGAACGCCGTCGGCAGATCTTTCCCTTTTTGCTGGTGAAGCCACTCACTCACCAGTTGCTCCGTCTCTTTGGCGCTGAAGCTTGGCACCATCAGCAGATCGCGCCGGTCGCTGAACCTGAGGTTATGGCCGTGCCACGCGTCGCGGATCCCCGCCAGGCGCAGCTCCATGGTATAGCGACGCAGACACAGCACATTCATCACCTCCCGGTGCCCCATCTCGAACAGGTACTCCGCCGCCCGCTCGCCAATGGCGCGGTGATCCGGCGCGACGGCGGGCAGGCGCATGTGGCGGTCCCGGCAGTTAATCAGCATGCAGGGTTTGCCCACGTCTACCGCCAGATCGTGGATATGCTGATCGTCGATACCGAGGAGGATCGCCGCCTGGGTGTCCGCTTCGTTCATGCGGGCCAGAAACAGCTGGGCATCGCTGTCGTTCTCCTCCAGCGCACAATAGCGCAGGCGAACCTCGTGCGAAGCCAGTCCTTTGCTCACGCTCTGGATGACGCGGTAGTAAAAGATGTCAGACCGCTCGTCAAACGCCCGCTGCGGGGCAAACACCATCAGGCTGTTAAGCAACAGACGCCCCGCCGCCATGCCCTCCATTACCCCCAGCTCCCGCGCGCATGCCAGCACCGTTGCCCGTGCTTTTTCGCTGGTGTTTGCCTTTCCCGCCAGCACGCGGGAAACGGTGCTGATGGAGAGCCGGGTACGGGCGGCGATTTCGGTGATTTTAAGCCTTTTATCCATTTTGTGATCTGGCTCCGGATGTGAAATGAAAAAATTTTCACAACATCTTTATCAGGTAATAACTTGCGAGAAGGCCATAATGCCGAAAATTAAACCTCTGTTATGAGAAAGTTTGCACAAAATCCACTATTTCCTGCTCAATTTCTCTCTTAAGGTGAACCTGTCACACAACTTCCATACTAGTTGTATAGCAGCTTAGCACTCTAAAACAGATAACTTTCAAACGCCTGACGCTGTGTGACACCTGAACCTTTGTCCCTTACCGTCCGTCTTGTGGAGAAGAAAATGAGTCAGGACATCAACAACACCGTTGCGACAAGCAAAACCCGTCGCGTCATTAAGAATCTGCGCTGGTACGTACTGGTGCTGTTTCTTCTTGGCGTGACCGTAAACTACATTACCCGTAACTCGTTAGGTATTCTCGCCCCCGAGCTGAAAGAGAGCCTTGGTATCACCACCGAGCAATACTCGTGGATCGTCGGCGCGTTCCAGATCGCCTATACCATTTTCCAGCCCCTTTGCGGCTGGCTGATTGACGTTATCGGCCTCAAGATTGGCTTTATGGTCTGCGCCGGGATTTGGGCGCTGATGTGTATCTTCCACGCAGGTGCCGGGAGCTGGCTGCATCTCGCGATCCTGCGCTTCTTTATGGGCGCGTCCGAAGCCGCCGCCACGCCAGCGAACGCCAAAACCATCGGTGAATGGTTCCCGAAATCAGAGCGTCCTGTTGCCGCCGGTTGGGCGGGCGTGGGCTTCTCCATCGGTGCGATGCTGGCTCCGCCAATCATTTACTTCGCTCATGCGTCGTTCGGCTGGCAGGGTGCGTTTATGTTTACCGGCGTGCTGGCGCTGCTGTGGGTGATCCTGTGGTGGATCTTCTATCACAACCCGGAGCAGCACCCGAACCTGAGCCGCGACGAGCTGGCGTTTATCAAACAGGATAACGAACCCGCACCGGTCAGGCTGCCCTTTCTGACCGCGCTGAAAACCGTCTCGAAGAACAAACGGTTCTACGGTATCGCCATTCCGGCCTTTATGGCGGAACCCGCCTGGGCGGTGCTGAGCTTCTGGGTGCCGCTTTACCTCGCCAAAGAGCACGGCATGGATTTGAAACAGATCGCGATGTTCGCCTGGCTGCCGTTCCTCGCCGCCGACCTCGGCAGCGTGGCGAGCGGCTACCTCACCCGGCTTTATACCCGCTGGTTCGGCTGCACCCGCGTCAACTCGGTGGTGGCAAGTTCAGTGACCGGCGCGTTTTTGATGATTTCTCTGGCCGTTGTGGCCGTGACCCGCGACCCGTATATCACCATCGTGCTGATCTCCATCGGCGGTTTCGGCCACCAGATCATCTCCTGCATGCTGAGCGCGCTGGTCGTGGAGTCGTTCGACAAGGGCCAGATGGCGACGGTTAACGGCATGCGCGGCTCGGCGGCGTGGATCGCCAGCTTCCTGTTCTCCCTTTTGATTGGGGTGACCGCCGACAAAATCGGCTTCAACCCGCTCTTTATCGCCATGGGCTTCTTTGACCTGATTGGCGCTTTCTTCCTGGTGGCATTTATTGCTGAACGTCGCGCCAAGCGCGCCTGATAGTGGATGTATTGCATATGAAAACCCTGAAAAACTGGACCATCGATACGCAGTCAGCGAATCATCTGGAACTGCTGGTGGATAACCAGCACCGTCTGTGCCTGTATGTGCTGGAAGAGAATCTGTTCCGCGTGCTGATCAAGCGTAAAGGCCAGCTGGCGCTGGACCGCACCTGGAGCATCGCGCCGGAACAAGACGTACCGTGGGAAGGCCGCCGTCGCGACGATGTCAGCGGCTTCACCTGCCCGGCCTGGACACTGACGCAGCAGGGCGATGCGTTAACCGTAGCGACCGAACAACTGCGCGTCACCGTCCACCAGCCCCTGTGGCTGGAGTGGCACTACCGCAATGAGGCGGGCGAGTGGCAGCCGTTGGTCAATGACCGCCCGACCAGCGCCTACCTGCTGAACGCCCACGGTGACGGCGTGGCGCACTATCTCAGCCGTCGCAATGATGAACGTTTTTACGGTCTGGGTGAGAAAGCGGGGGATTTACAGCGCAACGGCAAACGCTATGAGATGCGTAACCTGGACGCGATGGGCTATAACGCCGCCAGCACCGATCCGCTGTACAAGCACATCCCGTTCACCCTCACCCGTCGCGATGACGTGAGCTACGGCCTGTTCTACGATAACCTGAGCAGCTGCTGGCTGGATCTGGGTAACGAGATCGACAACTATCACACCGCCTACCGCCGCTGGCAGGCGGAAGCGGGCGATATTGACTACTACCTCTTCACCGGCAAGCGCGTGCTGGACGTGACGAAAGCCTTCGTGCGCCTGACGGGGAAAACGCTGTTCGGACCGAAGTGGAGCCTGGGCTACAGCGGCTCAACCATGCACTACACCGACGCGCCGGACGCGCAGGACCAGCTGATGAACTTCATCCGCCTGTGCGATGAGCATGCCATTCCGTGCGACTCGTTCCAGCTCTCCTCCGGCTATACCTCGATTAACGGCAAGCGCTACGTCTTTAACTGGAACTACGACAAAGTGCCGCAGCCGAAGGTGATGAGCCAGGCGTTCCACGACGCGGGGCTGCGGCTTGCGGCAAACATCAAGCCGTGTCTGTTGCAGGATCATCCCCGCTACGGCGAAGTGGCGGAACGCGGCCTGTTCATTCGCGATTCAGAAACCGATGCGCCTGAACGTTCCAGCTTCTGGGATGACGAAGGATCGCATCTCGACTTCACCAACCCGCAGACGGTGCAGTGGTGGCAGAACGGCGTGACCACGCAGCTGCTGGAGATGGGCATCGACTCCACCTGGAACGACAACAACGAGTATGAAGTGTGGGAAGGGGAAGCGCGCTGCTATGGCTTCGGCCAGGAGATCGCCATCAAGCATATTCGCCCGGTGATGCCGCTGCTGATGATGCGCGCCTCGCTGGAAGCACAGCAGCGCTTTGCGCCGGATAAACGTCCGTATCTGATCTCCCGCTCCGGCTGTGCCGGAATGCAGCGCTACGTTCAGACCTGGAGCGGCGACAACCGTACCAACTGGGACACCCTGCGCTATAACATCCGCATGGGCCTGGGCATGAGCCTGTCCGGACTGTTCAACGTCGGTCACGACGTCGGCGGTTTCTCCGGCGACAAGCCGGATGCGGAGCTGTTCGTGCGCTGGGTACAGAACGGCGTGATGCATCCGCGCTTTACCATCCACTCGTGGAATGACGATCGCACCGTGAACGAACCGTGGATGTACCCGGGCGTGACCCCTGCGATTCGTAGCGCCATTGAACTGCGCTATCGCCTGCTGCCGTACCTCTACACCCTGCTCTGGCAGGCGCACGCCGACGACGAGCCGATGCTGCGCCCGACCTTCCTCGATCATGAGCACGATGCGCAGACCTTTGAAGAGTGCGACGACTTCCTGCTGGGCCGTGACCTGCTGGTGGCCAGCGTCGTCGAAGCCGGGCAGCGCGAGCGCCGCGTCTGGCTGCCGGATAACGAAACCGGCTGGTACGATTTTTACACCCACGCGTGGTATGCGGGCGGGCAATCGATCGTCCTTGATGCGCCGCTGGAAAAGCTGCCGCTTCTGGTGCGCGCAGGGGCCGGTTTGCCGCTCAGCGAACGCATCCGTCACGTGAGCGCCGATAAAGACGATACCCGCGAGCTAAAACTGTTCCCGGTGAAAGGCGTCGGCACCACCTCCGGGCTGCTGTTTGAGGATGACGGCGAAAGCTGGGGCTACCTGAACGGCAATGCGCTGTGGGTGGAATGGGAGATGGTGTGCGACGGCGCAAGTATCAACCTGAAGGTGAATGCGCGCGGCGACTATCGTCCGGCATGGAAGGCACTGAAGGTGTCGTTACCGACGGGGGAAAAACGTACGCTGCGGGTGAACGGGGTTGAAGGAGGCGAGTGGGTGGTTTAGTGCGGCCTGATGCCCTCACCCTAACCCTCTCCCACAGGGAGAGGGGATAGAACGTAGGCCGGGTAAGGCGAAGCCGCCACCCGGCTATTTTTTTAACTCTCGATACCTTTACTGCGCAGGTAATCTTCGTAGTTACCGGTGAAGTCCACCACGCGCTCTGGCGTGATTTCGATCACGCGGGTCGCCAGGGAGCTGACGAACTCACGGTCGTGAGAGACGAAGATTAGGGTGCCCTGATACATCTCCAGCGCCATGTTCAGGGATTCGATCGATTCCATATCCAGGTGGTTGGTTGGTTCGTCCATCACCAGGATATTCGGTTTTTCCATCATCAGCTTGCCGAACAGCATACGGCCCTTTTCACCACCGGAGAGCACTTTGGCGGGCTTTTTGATGTCGTCCTGGCTGAACAGCAGACGCCCCAGAATGCTGCGTACCGCCTGCTCGTCGTCGCCTTCCTGCTTCCACTGGCTCATCCAGTCGAAGACGGTCAGATCGTTTTCGAACTCATATTCATGGTCCTGCGCGTAGTAACCAATCTGCGCGTTTTCAGACCATTTCACGGTACCGTTATCCGGTTGCATTTCGCCCACCAGAGTTTTCAGCAGGGTAGATTTACCCACGCCGTTGGCGCCCAGGATAGCAATCTTCTCGCCCACTTCCAGCAGCAGGTTGAAGTTTTTGAACAGCGGGCCTTCATCGAAGCCTTTGGTGAGGGCTTCCACTTCCAGCGCGTTACGGAACAGCTTCTTGTCCTGCTCGAAGCGGATGAACGGGTTCTGACGGCTGGAGGCTTTTACCTCTTCGAGTTTGATTTTGTCGATCTGACGGGCACGCGACGTTGCCTGGCGCGATTTAGAGGCGTTGGCGCTGAAGCGGCTCACGAAGGATTGCAGGTCCGCAATCTGCGCTTTCTTCTTGGCGTTGTCGGCAAGCAGACGTTCACGCGCCTGGGTTGCCGCCGTCATGTACTCATCGTAGTTGCCCGGATAAACGCGCAGCTCGCCGTAATCCAGATCCGCCATGTGGGTACACACCATGTTCAGGAAGTGACGGTCGTGCGAGATGATGATCATGGTGCTGTCGCGATCGTTCAGCGTCTGCTCCAGCCAGCGGATGGTGTCGATGTCCAGGTTGTTGGTCGGTTCGTCGAGCAGCAGGATGTCTGGATTAGAGAACAGCGCCTGCGCCAGCAGCACACGCAGCTTCCAGCCTGGCGCAACTTCGCTCATCGGACCATAATGCTGTTCAACAGGAATGCCGACGCCCAGCAGCAGTTCGCCCGCACGCGCTTCCGCAGAATAACCGTCCATTTCGCCGTACTGCGTTTCCAGGTCGGCCACTTTGTAACCGTCTTCTTCGCTCATCTCAGCGAGACCGTAGATACGATCGCGCTCCTGCTTCACTTCCCACAGCTCCGCATGCCCCATGATCACGGTGTCGAGCACGGTGAACTCTTCGAAGGCGAACTGATCCTGACGCAGCTTACCGATACGCTCGTTCGGGTCGAGCGACACGTTGCCCAGCGTCGGCTCCAGGTCACCGCCGAGGATCTTCATAAAGGTGGATTTTCCGCTACCGTTGGCACCAATCAGGCCGTAACGGTTGCCGCCGCCAAATTTGACGGAAATATTTTCGAACAGCGGCTTACTGCCAAACTGCATAGTGACGTTGCTGGTAACTAACACGGAGAGATTCCTGCGAAAAGTGTGATAAACGCGGCATTATGCCACAATTCCGAATTGAGATCCTGTGTTGCGGCAATCCACTAAACTTTAACAAAATCGAAAAAAATGTGATTTCGTACACATCTGAATTCCCAGTTAACGGGAATGCACATATAATGCGCTCCCATTACAGATTCAGACTTCTCAACTCATCGCCAGAATGGCTTAGATACCTCGCATAACATGAACATGAAATTAACAACGCTTTTTGCGGCGGCGTTAGCCGTAGTAGGTTTTTGTAAGACCGCGTCTGCGGTGACGTATCCCCTGCCGACAGACGGAAGCCGTCTGGTGGGTGAAAACCAGGTGGTGACGGTTCCGGAAGGTAACACTCAGCCGCTGGAATACTTCGCGGCGCAGTATCAGCTCGGCCTGTCTAACATGCTGGAAGCGAACCCGGGCGTTGACCCGTATCTGCCGAAAGCGGGTACCGTACTCAACATTCCACAGCAGCTAATCCTGCCGGATACCGTGCACGAAGGTATCGTGATTAACAGCGCCGAAATGCGTCTGTATTACTACCCGAAAGGCACCAACACCGTGATCGTGCTGCCTATCGGTATCGGTCAGCTGGGTAAAGACACCCCGCTGAACTGGACCACCAAAGTGGAGCGTAAGAAAGCGGGCCCAACCTGGACGCCGACCGCCAAAATGCACGCTGAGTACATTGCTGCCGGTGAACCGCTACCGGCCGTTGTGCCTGCTGGCCCGGATAACCCGATGGGTCTGTACGCGCTGTACATTGGTCGTCTGTATGCCATCCACGGTACCAACGCCAACTTCGGTATCGGCCTGCGCGTAAGCCACGGCTGCGTACGTCTGCGTAATGAAGACATCAAATTCCTGTTCGATAACGTGCCGGTCGGTACGCGCGTGCAGTTCATTAACGAACCGGTGAAAGCGACGTCAGAGCCGGACGGCAGCCGTTACATTGAAGTGCATAACCCGCTGTCCACCAGCGAAGATCAGATCAACAACAACGAAATCGTACCGATTAAGCTGACCAGCGCGGTGCAGTCCGTTACCTCTCAGGCGGATGTTGACACGACCATCGTTGACCAGGCGATTCAGAACCGTTCCGGTATGCCGGTGCGTTTGAACTAATCGCGAGCACGAACAAAGCGGGCCTCGAGGCCCGCTTTTTTTTATCCGTTATTCACAATTACGATGCCGCCATGGTCATAGCGATAGTGACAATGGGCGTACTCCAGCGGCGTACCATCTTCCAGATAGATCACCTGCTCCACCTCCAGCACCGGGTCGGTTGGCTCACAGACCAGATGCTGCATATCCAGCGCACTGGGCTTCAGCGCCCGCACCACACGATACGATCCCATGATCTTCAGCCCCAGCATCTCCTGCACATACCGGAATACCGAACTTTCAAGATGGGTTTTGTTCAGCCCGGGCACCAGATTGAGCGGCATCACCGTGGCGTCCAGGGACATTGGCTCACCGTTGAGTAAACGCAGACGGATGAAGTCATAGATCGGCGTATCCGGATTTATCATCAGCGAGGCCTGCTCTTTCTCGTTCGGGAAGCGAAGTTCGAAGTGCACCACCTGGCTCGTCACCGTGCCTAAATGTTCCCAGGTTTTGGTCGCCCCAAAGTAGTCGCTGCCGGAGAGATCCCACTGAGAAAGCTGGAGGAAATTTTTGCGGATAAACGTGCCCTGTCCCTGCCGGGTATAGACCAGCCCTTCTACGATCAGCTGACGCATCGCCTGCTGAATGGTCATCCGGCTGGTGCTGAATTCCGCCGCCAGCGCGAACTGGTCCGGCAACGGTTCATTGGCGGCGTACTGCTGGGTAATAATGCGTTTCTTAATTTCCCGCGCTATGGTGATGTACTTCGCCGCCATCTTCCTTCCTTAAATTAGTTTTCTGTCCCGCTGTTTTTCAAGGCCACTCGCTCGGCCACCTTGAGGAAAGGCAGGTAGAAGAATACACCAAATACGATGATTGCCAACTGCACCACCACCGCCCGCCAGTCCCCCGCCGTCGCCAGCCAGGCGCTGAGGATCGGCGGCGTGGTCCACGGGATCATCACCACGCAGCGCGACATCAGACCCAGCGTGGTACAGAGCCACGCAAAGTAAATCCCGATGGCGGGCAGCAGCACAAACGGGATCATCAGCGGCAGGTTAAAGACAATCGGCAGGCCGAAAATCACCGGCTCGTTGATGTTGAACAGACCCGGCGCCAGTGACAGACGCGCCACCTGCTTCGCTGATTTCTGTCTTGAGAAGATGAAGATAGCGATCAGCAATGAGATAGTGCTGCCCGTCCCGCCCACCATGCCAAAGGTCGGCACAAAAATGTTGTTGATGATGTGTGGGATCGGCTGGCCGTTGGCAAAGGCCAGCATGTTCTCGTTGGTGTTGATCAGCAGAAATGGCTCCAACACCACGCTGTTGACTACCGACTGATGAATACCGAGCGTGAACAGGAAGTTACCGAAGCTGTAAATGAAGATCGTCCCGGGCAGACTGGTGTTGATCAGCCGCAGCGGCTGCTGAATGAATGTCGTAATGAGATGGATCAGATCCGTATGCAGCACGTTCGCCAGTATGGCCGCCAGCACCGCAAACAGTGAGAGCGTGAGGATTGTCGGGATCAGCGCGGTAAAGGATTTGCTCACCGCCGGAGGCACGTTCTCCCCCAGCGAAATGTGCAGCGCCTTCAGCCGTGAAATGGCGATAAACAGCTCGGTTGAGAGCAGCCCAATCAGCACCCCGGCGAAAATCCCGGTGGAGCCGATATTGGCGAACGTCAGCACCTGGGTGACGTTCACCGTGGCGTCGCTGCCGACAGGCGTAATCTGTAAGCGCATCGGCATCATGATGATGAAGCTGCTGACGGCGATAACCACTGCCGAGACCGGATTGTCGAAATCTTTGTTGCGCGCCAGCGACCAGGCGATCATCGGTGCCAGCAGCAGCGCGGCGATGTTCAGCGTGCCGTTGATAATCGCCTCGCCCCACACCTTAAACTGCGTGAGCGTGTCGCCTTCCAGCACCCATGGAAACACGACGTTGTTCACCAGCACCGCCAGACCGGCGAGGATGAAAATCGGCATCACCGTGGCGAAAGCGTCCCGCAGGGATCGCAGGTGTACCTGGTTTGCCAGGCGCGCCGAGAACTCAACAAATTTATCGACAAAAGACTGCATGTGCGGTGTTATTTTTGTTTCAGACATAGCGGAGTATTCCCATCAATCAGTCACAAAAACGGCCCGGCAGCGTACGGCTTACATCTCGCGTCCGTTAGTATGGATAACCTGTTTTAACCACGCGTAGCTCTTCTTCGGCACACGCTTAAGGTCTTTCAGGTCGTGATTTTCACGGTTGACGTAGACCACGCCGTAGCGCTTACGCATGTCACCCTGCGAGCTGAGAATGTCGATTAAGCCCCAGCCGAGGTAGCCCATTACCTCTGCCCCGTCCTCGAATATTGCCGCTTTCATCGCCTCGATGTGCGCCCGGTGGTAGTCGATGCGGTAGGTGTCCTCGATCGGGTTTACCCCGTCCCAGGACTCGATCACGCCGATGCCGTTTTCAATCGGGAATACCGGCATCCGCCAGTCGTTGGCATAGCGGGTGATGATGGTGCGAAAGCCCAGCGGGTCGATCTGCCAGTTCCACTCGGTGGCTTTCAGGTACGGGTTATTTTTCTCGCCATGCAGCAGGTAATGGTTCACCGGCGTGCCTTCAGGGATGGCATCGCTGTCCAGCGTTTTGCTGGCGTAATAGCTGAAGGCCATAAAGTCGTTCTTCGTGCGCGCAAACAGCGCGAGATCGTCTGCGCGGTAGATATCACCGAAGCCCTCCTGCTCCACCACCGCCATCACCGCCGGGCTGTAGCCCTGTCCCGCGAAGACGCGCAGCAGGTTCTGGTTGAGGAATTCGTCGTACTGCTGGGCGCAGAAGATATCGCGCGGTTTGCAGGTGGCTGGATAAATCAACTGGTGCGCCAGCATGCCGCCCATCAGCTTGCCTGGCTTAGTCTGGTGCAGGTATTCGGTCAGAGTCATGTGCGCCACCATCGCATGGTGCTGAAGCTCATACAGCTCGCGCAGGGTTTGCTCGCCTTTCATGTAACCGGAAATGCGAAAAGCTTCCGGCATATGGAAAATGTTCTGCTCGTTGAAGGTCAGCCAGTACTTCACGCGATCGCCGTAGCAGTCGATCATCTTCTTGCCGTAGCGGATAAAGGCCTCCATCACCCGGCGGTCGTTGAAGCCGTTGTACTCCTGCGCCAGCGCCAGCGGCATATCGAAGTGGTAGAGGCAGACCATCGGCTCAATACCGCGGGCGAGCAGATCGTTAATAAAGCTGTCGTAAAACGCGATACCTTCGGCGTTGAACTCGCCGTCACCCTGCGGGCAGACGCGGCTCCAGGAGATCTGGAAGCGGTAGCAGTTCATGCCCAGATCCTGCATCAGATCGAAATCTTCCCGGTAGCGGTGGTAGGAGTCGGTCGCCACTTTCCAGTCGGAGATGTTTTCTCCTGCTTCCCGAATGTCATATACCGACATCCCCTTCCCGCCCTCATTCCATGCCCCTTCCGTCTGCATGCTGGATACCGAGTTGCCCCATAAAAAGTTGGCTGGCAGTGATTTGTTCATGATTGCTCCCTATATGACTAGTCATTTAAATTTCATGACTAGTCATATAGATCGAGATCAAACATCAGGCAAAGAGAAGGAGCATTTTTTGTGAGGTGGGTTGAAATAAAGACCAGAGATAGTAGCCCCGGTAAGCGAAGCGCCACCGGGGAAAAGGAAGGTTACTGCTGCGCGAGCTGACTACGACGGTATTCCCCCTGCCGCTCCAGCATCCAGCCTGGATATTCGCGCGGCAGCGCGCTGACGGCATCAAGCTGTTTAAGCTCATCTTCGCTTAAACGGATCCCGGTGGCGGCAATATTATCGTCCAGCTGATCGACGCGTTTCGCACCAATAATGACGCTGGTCACCGCTTTTTGATGCAGCAGCCATGCCAGCGCGATTTGCGCCACGGAGACGCCCTTACGCTCGGCAATGACGCGCATTACGTCCACGCAGTCGAAGGCGCGATCTTTATTCACCGGCGGGAAGTCAAATTCCAGACGGCGGCCTCCGGTTTCGCTCTGCCCGTCACGACCGTATTTTCCGCTCAGCAGGCCGCCCGCCAGCGGGCTCCAGACCATCAATCCGACGCCTTCGCTCTGCATCATCGGCACCAGCTCGCGCTCCAGGTCACGTCCGGCAATGGTGTAATACGCCTGCAACGATGCGAAACGCGCCAGCCCAAGACGGTCAGAAATACCGAGCGCTTTGGCAATCTGCCACGCAGTCCAGTTCGAGACGCCGATGTATCGCACGTGACCGTGCTGTACAAGGTTATCCAGTGCGTAAAGCGTCTCCTCAATGGGGGTCGCGGGGTCGAAACCGTGCAGCTGATAGAGATCGATATGATCGAGCTGCAGGCGGCGCAGGCTCTCCTTTACGCTGTCGATAATGTGATAGCGCGAGCCGCCGCGTGAGTTCACTCCCGCCGTGCCCGTTTCACCAAACACCTTTGTGGCGACCACCACGTTTTCACGTGGAACGTTCAGGTTTTTCAGCGCCTGCCCGAGGATCTCCTCCGAGCGTCCTTCCGAATAGACGTCGGCAGTGTCGATAAAGTTGATGCCCGCGTCCAGCGCGCGGCCCACCAGCTGCTCGGCTTCGTTTTGCCTTAGCTGGCCAATCTTGCCCCACATGCCGCCCTCGCCGCCGAAGGTCATGGTGCCGAGGCAGAGTTCAGAAACAAACAGTCCGGTATTGCCCAGTTTTTGATAACGCATAACGCTTTCCTCGCATGTCGATTGGGTGTCTGTTAGTTATACCCGCCCCCCAGCCATCGCGAATGTGGCGTTCCTGTCCGTTTCTTGCCCAATCCTCTGAATCTATCCGCGCGGGGCATCGCCAAAGACGCTGTAGTCTGGCAGCTGAACCTGCTGATACGGCTCCCAGCCGCCGCCGAGGGCTTTGTAGAGCGCCACCAGGTCAAGCGCGCTCTGCACCTGCGCCTGCGCCCGCTGCTGTTCGGCCTGAGCGAGCTGACGCTGGGCGTCCAGCACGTCAATAAAACTGGCGATCCCCTGTCGGTAGCTGTCGCTGGCGAGATCAAAAGCGTTTTGCAGCGCGTCGATGGTTTTCGCCAGGCCCGCCTCACGCTGCTGGTCAGTGCGATAGCTCACCAGCGCGTTTTCAACATCGCCGAGCGCCGTCAGCACCGTCTGACGATAGTCCAGCACCGCCGCCCCTTGCTGTGCGCGGGCCACCTTGACGCTGGAGACCAGCCGACCGCCCTGGAAGATGGGGATGGAGACCTGCGGACCGAAGCTGTAAAAGTGGCTGCTCCAGTCGGTCAGCCAGCCGGATTCGCTGTTACGCAGGCCAAACTGCCCGGAGAGGGTGAAGCTTGGGAACAGTTCTGCTACCGAGACGCCAATTTGCGCCGTAGCGGCATGGAGGTTCGCCTCAGCTTCGCGCACGTCCGGGCGACGACGCGCCAGCGTTGACGGAATGCCGGTTTGCACAATATCCGGCAACGCTGGCATCGGCTGCACGGATTGTAATTCGGCATCCAGCGCCCCCGGCGGTTTGCCGAGCAGGATGGCCAGCCCGTTCATCGCCTGGCGTTCCTGCGCCTGATACTGCGGCAATTGGGCTTCAAGATTGCCCAGCTGCGCCCGGGCGTTTTCTACGTCCATCTGCGGTGACAGCCCGCCCCGCTGGCGGCTTTCGGTCAGATCCAGCGTCTGCTGCGCGCTTTCAATTTGCGTATTAAGCGTGGCAATGATGCTCTGCGCCCCTCGCAGCTGTAGCCACGCCCGCGCCACTTCGGCTTCCAGCGAGACCAGCGCATCGTTACGCTGCTCGATCGCCGCCCGCTGCTGCGCCTCGGCCGCTTCTACCTGACGGCGCACCTTGCCCCACAGGTCGATTTCCCACTGAGCGTCGAAGCTGCCCTGATAGAGGTTAATCGGCTGCGTCAGCGGGCCTAACGCGCTTCGCAGCTGCGGATCGACATTATTCAACTGGTCATACACGCCGTGGGATTTCAGCTCCCCTTCCAGCCCAAGCTGCTGGCGCGTCGCCTGCACATTGCCATTCACCGACGGGAAAAATGCCCCACCGGCCTGGTTAATCTGTTCGCGCGCGCCGGCAATGCGCAATACCGTTTGCTGTAGCGTCAGATTTCCGGCGATGGCGCGTTCAATCAGGCTGTCGAGCTGCGGCGAGCCGAAGGTTTTCCACCAGCGCGGGTTGGTGGCGGCGGAGGACGTTTGCGATTTCACCGCGCCGTCGCCCTTATCGTTCCAGTGCGTGGTGGCGGGCGGTGCAGGCTGTTGGTAGTCCGGCCCGACGGCGCAGCCCACCAGCAGCATCATTATCATCAGGGGGTGTAAACGTCTGTGTATCATCAGTGTGCTCCTGCACTCCCCTCGCTCTTAACCGGCGAGAGCAACAAACAAAACGGAATCAGTAAGAAGGCCACCGCGCTCAGAATGGTGAAGACGTCGATGTAGGCCAGAAAGCGCGACTGCTCGATCATGGTCTGGTACATCTGCCCGGTGGCAATGCCGGTCGGATCGCCCACCTGAGTGGTGAAGTTCTGGATCGCCTGGGCGCTTTCGCGTATCGCCAGCTGGAACTGCTCATTAAACGGCGAAGCGTGGTAAGCCAGATGCGCGCTGTGCGCCTGCGAGCGCTCGGTGATCGCCGCCGTCGAGAGCGAAATCCCAATCGAGCCGGCCACGTTGCGGAACATGGTAAACAGCGCCGCCGCGTCGGCGTTAAGCCGCCTCGGGATCGAGATAAAGGCGATGGTGGTGAGGGGCACAAACAGGAACCCGAGTCCAATCGACTGGGCGCTGCGGAACAGCACCAGCGTTTCGAAATCGATATCCGGTGTCAGCGTCCGGGACCAGAAGAAGGACACCGCCAGGCAGGTAAAGCCGAAGGCGATGATCCAGCGCGTCTGCACCACCGGCATCAGCTTCAGTACCAGCGGAATAGTCAGCACAATCAGCACCGCCCCGGGCGACAGCACCAGCCCGGACCAGGTGGCGGTATAGCCCAAATCCTGCTGCGCCAGTTGCGGAATAACCACCGAACTGCCGTAGAGGATCATCGCCATCCCCGCCATCAGCAGGCTGGAGATCGCAAAGTTGCGATCCTTCATACAGTGCAGATCCACCACCGGCTTTTTGGCATACATCAGCCAGTAGATCGCGCCGATAATGCCGACCAGCGTCAGTACCGCGAAGGTGCGGATAAAGTTCGAATAGAAC
Organism: Enterobacter cloacae complex sp. S2; assembly: GCF_015159675.1. Classification (NCBI taxonomy): domain Bacteria; kingdom Pseudomonadati; phylum Pseudomonadota; class Gammaproteobacteria; order Enterobacterales; family Enterobacteriaceae; genus Enterobacter; species Enterobacter cloacae complex sp. S2. The sequence continues at coordinate 35,381 of NZ_JADDTS010000032.1, read as the reverse complement.
CAGTCATCATCTTCGCCCCGGTCGAGCATCACCTGCAAACAGCCAAGTCCGAGAGCGATCAGGCCGATCCCCGTCCAGTCGACGGTGAGCTTCTCTTCCGACTTTTTCTCCCACGGCGGATCTTCCAGCAGCTGATAGATGGCCAGCACCGTCACAATCCCTACCGGAATATTGATAAAGAACACCCAGCGCCAGGAGTAGTTATCGGTGATCCAGCCTCCCAGCGTCGGGCCAAGTACTGGCGCGACGATAATGGCAATGGATGAAAGGCCAAAGGCTTTGCCCCTGTCCTCCGGCTTGAAGTAATCGAGCAGCACCGATTGCTGCGTGGGCTGCAACCCGCCGCCAAAAAAACCCTGCATCACACGGAACAGGATGATTTGCCAAAGCTCGGTGGCGATGCCGCACAGGAACGAGCAGATGGTGAACATCACAATGCAGATCAGGAAGAACTGCTTGCGGCCAAACAGCCGGCTCAGGAAGGCCGAGATCGGCAGCACGATGCCGTTCGCCACCAGGTAGCTGGTGAGCACCCAGGTAGATTCGTCATAGCTGGCCGAGAGCGACCCCGCGACGTGGGGCAGCGCCACGTTGACGATGGTGGTGTCCAGAATTTCCATAAACACCGCCAGGGTGACCACAATCGCCACCGCCCACGGGTTACTGGCGGGCTTCCAGTTTTCGTGGCTGCTGTCCGTCATTCCACGGTGACCTTCGGTTCAACCGACAGCCCCAGCGGCAGCGGTTTGTTCGGATCCAGCCCCTTATCAATGACGATTTTCACCGGCACGCGCTGAACGATCTTCACAAAGTTACCGGTGGCGTTTTCCGACGGGAAGGCGGAGAAGCGCGAGCCGCTGCCCTGCTGGATGCTGTCAATATGGCCTTCGAGCGCCATATCCGGCCAGGCATCGACGGACACGGTCACTTTGTCGCCCGGCTTCATACGTTCAAGCTGCGACTCCTTGAAGTTCGCCACCACCCACACGTTCGGGGAAACCAGCGAGAACAGTGCCGTGCCTGCCTGCACCAGCGTACCAGGCTGGACGTTGCGTTTGGTGACAAAACCGTCGAACGGGGCGCGGACTTCGGTATAAGAGAGGTTCAGGTTGGCGGTTTCCAACTGCGCTCTGGCCTGATCGACCTGCCGTTCGCGGGCTTCGACGTTAGTCTCCTGCTGGCGGATTTGCAGCTGGACCTGCTCCGCCACCTCCAGCTGCGCCTGCGCGCTGGCCAGACCCGCCTGGGCACTCCGCAGTTGAGCGTTCGCGGCATCGATGCTTTGTTGTGTGGTCGCGCGGGGGTCAACGCCGCGCTGACGGCGGTACTCCGCCTGAGCGTTGGCCATATCCGCCTGGGCTTTCAGTACCTGGGCTTTGGCTTCATCGCGCTGGGCGGGATATTGCACCTTCGAGAGCGCCAGCTGCGCCTGCGCCTGATGCAACTGCGCAACCGCCAGCCCAAGCTGGGCCTGAGCCTGATCGCGCTGGGCGGTGGTATCACGCGGATCGATCACCACCAGCACATCCCCTTTCTTTACACGCTGGTTATCCCGCACGCGAAGTTCGGTAACGTAGCCTGCCGTTTTTGGGGCAATGGTCACTACGTCGCCGTCGGTGAAGGCGTCGTCGGTGGTCTCTTCGTTACGGGTTAAAAACCACCAGACCAGCGCCACGATCACCATCACGATGACCACGATGCCAAGGATAATTAACGGTTTTTTGCCCGGGCGCTTGCGCTCGTTATTGTTTTGATCCTGCTCGTCAGCAGGTGGATTTTGATCTTCTGCCATAGTTCAGCAACGGTCCTGTCAGTGAGCGGCATCACACTATGCCGTTCACTAAAGCTAGGACGTTGCTATACATTTGCCAGGAAAAACTGACAAATTGCGCACTATATGAGAAGGAATAGTCCGAAACCGACCGCCGCAGACCAGAGCAGCATCGGGATTGACCATAAATGGAAGCGCCACCAGATGCGGCGATCGTTGGCCATCCGCAGGGCGATGAGGTTGGCCAGCGAGCCGGGCAGCAGCCCAAAGCCGCCGACGTTGACCGCCCACGCCAGCAGTACCGTTGGGGGAACATAGTTAAGCAGCAAAATGGTAGACGGCACGTTACTGATCACCTGCGAGAGACCAATCGCCGTCAGCCATAATCCCGGCTGCGACAGACCGCTGACGCTATGAAGAACGGTCTGCAATACCGGGAGCTGGACCAGCAGATGCACGTCAATAAACATCGCCATAAACACCAGCAGCAGCGTCCAGTCAACACTCACCAGCACCCGCCGGGCGAGGAACAGGAAGCCACACGCCACCAGCAGCGCGCCCGCCAGCGCCTGGTTTAACTCCAGCGCGGTAATGAAAACGATATACAGTCCCAGGCAGCTCCAGACGAGACGCGGCTGCCACTGGGGGCCGGTGGTACCGCTGTGGTACTGCAACGATTTATTCGGGAAAGCAAACCAGCCCACCACCAGCAGCGTCGCCACGATCGCCAGCGCCAGCGGCGCCATCTGCCATGTAAATGCGGTAAACGACAGGCCGGAGCGTCCCCACAGCAGAATGTTCTGCGGGTTACCGATCGGCGTGAGCAGCGAGCCTGCATTGACGGCCAGCGCTTCAAAGATAATCAGACGGGTAACCGGTATTTCGCACAGCTTACGCAGCGTGAGCGTAAGCGGCACCACGATAAACAGCGCTACGTCATTAGTGAGGAACGTCGACAGCAGCGCCGCCGAAAAGACCATGAACAGAGCCAGCTTGCGCTCGGTGGCGAAGCGGCGCACCATTTTGCGCCCCAGCACGTCAAAATAGCCGCTCAGCTCCACGCCTTTGGTGAGCATCATCAAACCGCTCAGGGTAATAATGGTGCGCCAGTCTATGGCCGCCGGCCAGGTGTGCGGCGTGAAGGGCACAAAGACGCTGAGCCCAACGCCAGTGATAAGTAAAAGATGGAAAAAACGATCGCGTTTCAGGGCCTGCAAGCCGGGGATGTTCATTCAGCGGCGGGGCCATATTTGAGCGTAAATTCGCGGAACTTCACCAGCGTCTCTTCGCTGACGTGGTGTTCCATACCTTCGGCATCCCGACGGGCAATTTCCGGGCTGACGCCCAGCACCAGTAAAAAATTCTCGACGATCTGATGGCGCTCGCGGCTCTCCTGCGCCAGCTTTTCGCCTTCAGCGGTGAGAAACACCCCGCGCCAGGGGATCATCTCGATCAGCCCGACCGACGCCAGACGTTTTAACATTTTGGCAACGGTTGGCTGCGACACCCCCAGGCGTGCGGCCATGTCCACCTGGCGCGCTTCTCCAACTTCACGAATCAGATCGGAGATCAGTTCGACATAATCATCAATCAGCTCCCGGCGGTGCGCCTCACGCACCTGACGGAAGCCTTCCACATGCTCTTCAACGTTCACCAGTTGCGTCGTTTTTTTTGTAGTTGGCTTACCTGCGCGACGGTTCATTGTGCTTCCTCAATGGGTTGACGCTTCCAGCGCCCTGTAACGGAGCGCACATTGTAAACCATAGCTCTACAAGCACAAAAAATTAACGAATTAGCCATAGCTATACAATATAGCCTGTGCTATATCTGTATGTAATGCAGTCACCCTTCACGGATCGAAGGGATCATGAATCAGGAGGTCTTATGAATGAATTCAAGAGGTGTATGAACGTGTTTACTCACTCTCCTTTTAAAGTGCGTCTAATGCTGTTGAACATGCTGTGCGATATGTTTAACGCCAAACCGCATCAGGACGACAAATCTTCTCACTAAGCGGCGTCGCGGCACGCCGCTTCATTTTCCTGTCACACTTTCGTTGTAAACTCGCTTTTTCCTGATTATTTTTGCGGATTTGCAGCCCCCTTCGCAAAACATCTGTTTAGCAAGTGTTGACCTTGATTCACGCTCGCACTATCTTCTTGCAGCCCTGCACAATTTGCGGCTCGCTGAAGCGGACCTCCATTCCCTTTCCACGCACTGTCCGGCAGGCTTTGACCCTTGACGCCAGGGTGAGCACATGGCGTTTTCGTGATAGTGATCTATGAACGTAACCCTGATTGATACACTTGTTACCCGCAGCCGGGCCCTAAGCCCGTGGACGGGATTTTATTTTTTGCAATCGCTGTTGATTAACTTTGCTCTTGGCTACCCCTTTAGCCTGCTTTATGCCGTCGGGTTCACCTGCATTCTTCACCTGCTATGGCGAAGCGCACCGCGCATGCAGAAAGTGCTTATCGGGATCTGTTCTCTGGTGGCTGCCGCCTATTTCCCGTTCGGCCAGGCCTATGGCGCGCCGAACTTTAATACCCTGCTGGCGCTCCACTCCACCAATATGGAAGAGTCTACAGAGATCCTGACGATCTTCCCGTGGTACAACTACGTGGTTGGCCTTTTCATTTTTGCTCTCGGCGTGATTGCGGTTCGCCGTAAGCAGGTCGGGAAAAAAACATGGGGTAAAATTGAAAGCCTGTGCCTGGCCTTTAGCGTAGTGACGTTTTTTGTTGCGCCGGTACAAAATCTGGCCTGGGGCGGCGTGTTTAAGCTTAAAGATACCGGGTATCCGGTGTTTCGCTTCGTTAAAGACGTGGTAGTGAATAACGAGGAAGTGCTCGACGAGCAGGCGCGTATGGCCGAGCTTTCCACCATGAAAGATACCTGGAACGTGCTGGCGGTGAAACCGAAGTATCACACCTATGTGGTGGTGATCGGTGAAAGCGCGCGTCGCGATGCGCTCGGCGCGTTTGGCGGTCACTGGGATAACACGCCGTTTGCCAGCTCCGTCAACGGTACGCTGTTTACCGATTACGTGGCGGCCAGCGGCTCGACGCAGAAATCTCTCGGTCTGACGCTCAACCGTGTCGTGGATGGAAAACCGCAGTTTCAGGATAATTTTGTCACCCTGGCCAACCGGGCAGGTTTTCAGACGTGGTGGTTCTCCAACCAGGGGCAGATCGGCGAGTATGATACCGCCATTGCCAGCATCGCGAAGCGTGCCGACGAGGTACAGTTCCTGAAAAGCGGTGATTTCGAAGCCGATAAAAACACAAAAGATGAAGCGTTGCTAAAAATGACCGCGCAGGTCTTTGCCACTCAGCGCACCCAGCCGCAGCTGATCGTCCTGCACCTGATGGGGTCACACCCGCAGGCATGCGATCGTACCGGGGGAAAATATGCGGAGTTTGTGCAATCCAAAGAGACCTCGTGTTATCTGTACACCATGACGCAAACCGACGATCTGCTCAGCAAGCTGTACGCGCAGCTGCGCAACAGCGGCGATAGCTTCTCGATGGTCTATTTCTCTGACCACGGTCTGGCGTTTAAGGAGCGCGGTAAAGAGGTGCAGTATCTGGCCCACGATGACAAGTTTCAGCAGAACTTCCAGGTACCGTTTATGGTGCTGTCGAGTGATGACAAAACGCATCGCATCATCAAAGCGCGCCGTTCCGCGAACGATTTCCTGAAATTCTTCTCACAGTGGACGGGGATTAAGACGAAAGAGATAAAAAATGATTACCCGTTTATCTCCGGGAAGAAGGGCCCGCCAGTTTACATTACCAACTTCAGGTTACAGAAAGTTGACTATAACCATCTGGGGACGGATATTTTCGATATTAAGAGTAAGTGATCTCTGCCGTCTCGTGCAGGCTGATGCTTTCACCCTGGCCCTCTCCCACGGGGAGAGGGTACAAACAAAAAAAATCCGCCACATTGGGCGGATTTTTTACTGGCTCACCGAAGTGATTAGAAGCGGTAACCTACGCCCGCGATCCAGGTGCCAACGTCAACGTTGCGGATACGGCTCTGCTCATAGGAGAAGTCCAGAGCAACGTTTTCGATCGGGTTGAACTGCATACCTGCGCCATAGGAGAAACCGTAGTCGCTGTTGCTTGCAGTACGGTTCAGACCCTGGTTTTCGGTCTGCTGGAATTTACCGTAGCCAACACCTACAACACCGTAGATGCTTGCCCAGTCATTCAGGCGGTAAGCAGGACCCGCGGTGATGCCGTAGTACTGACCTTTATTGTAAGAGCCATTTTCAGTACGATCTTTCTCGGTGTAAGTGAAAGAACCGATCACACCCAGCGGGTTGTTGTCTTGCTCGTAACGGTACTTCAAGTTGAAACCGTTGGTTTTGTTCATCACGCCCTGCATATCGCTCTGAGCGTAACCACCAGTTACAGTAGAAGTTGCCGCTACAGCGGTACCTGCGGAAACAGCCAGAACAGCTGCCAGTGCTGAAAGACATGCAATTTTTTTCATAACCACCTCAAATGTGCTTCAAGTAAGTCCGTAAGTTTTAAATATATCAAAAAAATCTGTGAAACTCTTTGTCATTCACGATGTCTAATGCGACCTTTCCTGTAACAGAACATTTCCAGCACCAGCTATCTCGTTCAAATAACTCCAGATTTTCACCTGTAAATGCTAATAGTGCGCGTCATCGCCATTTAGTTCATCCAGATTATTCCTAATCTTTCAGGCGATAAAATCAGCAACGTTTTCTCATTTTACGGATTTTCCCTGGATTTTTTTTCAACAGTAGCTCAACCGTTGCAGGTTATTTCCATTACACTGCGACTTTTACCTCTTTTGACAAAAATTGACAGGAGAAAGGATGCCAGGTTTACCTCGTAAATCGTCGGTCTGGATGCCGGTGGCAGTCATACTTATCGCGATGATGTCCATACAAAGCGGCGCGTCGCTGGCAAAATCGCTGTTTCCGCTGATTGGTGCGCCCGGCGTCACGGCGCTGCGTATCGCATTAGGCACCCTGATCCTCGTGGTTGTCTTTAAACCCTGGCGGCTACGGTTTAAAAAGGAGCAGCGACTGCCTCTGCTTTTTTATGGGCTGGCGCTGGGAGGGATGAACTACATGTTCTACCTCTCTATTCAGACTATCCCGCTGGGGATCGCGGTCGCGCTTGAATTTACCGGCCCGCTGGCGGTTGCCCTCTTTTCTTCTCGTCGCCCGGTAGACTTTATCTGGGTCATACTGGCCGTGCTGGGGCTATGGTTCCTGCTGCCGCTCGGCCAAAGCGTTTCACAAATCGATTTGACAGGGGCCGCTCTGGCGCTGGGCGCAGGGGCGTGCTGGGCGGTGTATATTCTCACTGGTCAGCGTGCGGGCGAAGAGCACGGCCCCGCGACGGTCGCCTTAGGCTCGCTGATTGCCGCGGTTATCTTTGTCCCGATCGGCATGGCACAAGCAACGGACTCAATATGGCAGTGGTCAATCCTGCCGGTTGGGCTGGCGGTCGCCATTCTTTCCACGGCGCTGCCCTACTCTCTGGAGATGATCGCCCTGACGCGTCTGCCTACGCGAATTTTTGGTACGCTCATGAGCATGGAGCCCGCGCTGGCTGCCATCTCTGGAATGATGTTCCTCGGCGAAACCCTGACACTGGTGCAGACGCTGGCGCTCTGTTCCATTATCGCGGCGTCAATGGGCTCTACATTGACCATGCGCCCGGAACCAAAAGTACATAAGATTGACCTCAACTAGCCCTTAAATTCTGCATGGCTTACCGGCCATGCAGAATATAGGCCTCGTCAGCCCTTCAAATAATTTCTTACAAACTCTCTTATATTGCCAAAATATTTCACCTGCCCACCTTGTCACTTAACGAATTAAGATTGATCTGCATCAATTTATATAAAAAACTTTAAAATCATTAAGTTAAAACTTCAACCATCCTTTCGCTATTAAACCGATAGGCAGCGCCAAACCGCAGAGAAAAAATCCGGTGCTATACTTAATCCCGTAATTACCTGGGACACAAACATCAAGAGGATATGAGATTATGAGTACCGCTAAACTGGTGAAAACGAAAGCGTCTAATCTGCTTTATACCCGTAACGATGTATCGGATAGCGATAAAAAAGCGACCATTGAGCTGCTGAATCGCCAGGTGGTCCAGTTCATCGATCTTTCGCTGATCACCAAACAGGCCCACTGGAATATGCGCGGTGCAAACTTTATTGCCGTTCATGAAATGCTGGATGGCTTCCGCACAGCACTGGTGACTCATCTGGATACCATGGCCGAACGCGCCGTACAGCTGGGCGGTGTGGCTCTGGGTACCACGCAGGTGATCAACAGCAAAACGCCACTGAAAAGCTATCCGCTGGATATCCATACCGTTCAGGATCACCTGAAAGAGCTGGCAGACCGTTATGCGATTGTCGCTAACGATGTTCGTAAAGCGATTGGCGAAGCAAAAGATGAAGACACCGCTGATATCTTCACTGCCGCGTCACGCGACCTGGATCAGTTCCTGTGGTTCATTGAGTCAAACATCGAATAATCCCTGCGGATTGTCTGAATAACCCTCGCCCCTGGCGGGGGTTTTGCACATTTATGGTGCACACTTTTGTCCGCAACGGCCGCAAAAGTGAATAAAATGTAATAATCACCTCACACAACCGTTAACGGAAGATTGTTTTTTCGTCAGATTCTGCGCTAAATATCCCCCTGTCAGAAGACCTTAACGAAGCGCACCAAAACGGTGCTCCATTCTGGTGCAACCTGACAGAATTGCCACGCTTTTTGTGCAATGCGTGACATTATCCCCTTTGCAAAACAACAGCTTGTAAAACTGGCACGATTTTTTCATTGTGCATGAGGTTCTCGCAGGGGATCGCCCCGTGGATATAAAAGGAAATGCTATGAAGTCTGTATTAAAAGTTTCACTGGCTGCACTTACCCTGGCGTTTGCGGTGTCCTCGCAGGCTGCCGACAAACTGGTTGTGGCGACTGACACGGCGTTCGTACCGTTTGAATTCAAACAGGGTGATAAATACGTTGGTTTTGACGTTGATCTGTGGGCCGCTGTCGCAAAAGAACTCAAACTGGATTACACCCTGAAGCCAATGGATTTCAGCGGCATTATCCCGGCACTGCAAACCAAAAACGTTGACCTGGCGCTGGCGGGCATCACCATTACCGAAGAACGTAAAAAAGCTATCGATTTCTCTGATGGCTACTACAAAAGCGGCCTGCTGGTGATGGTGAAAGCGGATAACAACGACGTGAAAAGCGTGAAAGATCTCGACGGTAAAGTGGTCGCCGTGAAGAGCGGCACCGGTTCCGTTGATTACGCGAAAGCCAATATCAAAACCAAAGACCTGCGTCAGTTCCCGAACATCGACAACGCTTACATGGAACTGGGCACCAACCGCGCAGACGCGGTGCTGCACGACACGCCTAACATCCTTTACTTCATCAAAACCGCCGGTAACGGCAAGTTCAAAGCGGTAGGTGATTCCCTGGAAGCTCAGCAGTACGGTATTGCGTTCCCGAAAGGCAGCGACGACCTGCGTAATAAAGTTAACGGCGCGCTGAAAACCCTGAAAGAGAACGGCACCTATAACGAAATCTACAAAAAATGGTTCGGTACCGAGCCTAAATAATTTCACCTGACTTCAGGTTTGTAACGCCCGGTGGCGCTACCGCTTACCGGGCCTACGTTTTTCGTTTTTCACCACGGTATACAGGAATACATCATGCAGTTTGACTGGAGCGCCATCTGGCCTGCCATTCCTCTCTTGCTTGAAGGCGCTAAAATGACCTTGTGGATTTCGGTCCTCGGTCTGGTTGGCGGGTTAATTATCGGTCTGGTGGCCGGTTTCGCCCGCACCTACGGCGGCTGGATTGCAAACCACATCGCACTGGTTTTCATCGAAGTGATCCGTGGCACCCCCATTGTGGTGCAGGTCATGTTTATCTACTTCGCCCTGCCGATGGCCTTCAACGATCTGCGCATTGACCCGTTCAGCGCAGCTGTCGTCACCATTATGATTAACTCCGGCGCCTACATTGCGGAAATCACCCGCGGTGCGGTGCTGTCGATTCATAAAGGCTTCAGCGAAGCTGGCCTGGCGTTAGGTCTTTCCCGTCGCGAAACGATCCGTCACGTGATCCTGCCGCTGGCGCTGCGCCGCATGCTGCCGCCGCTGGGCAACCAGTGGATCATCAGCATTAAAGACACCTCGCTGTTTATTGTTATCGGCGTGGCCGAGCTGACCCGTCAGGGCCAGGAGATCATCGCGGGTAACTTCCGCGCCCTGGAAATCTGGAGTGCGGTCGCCGTTGTCTACCTGATTATCACGCTTGTCCTGAGCTTTGTTCTGCGTCGTCTTGAAAGAAGGATGAAAATCCTGTGATTGAATTTAAAAATGTTTCCAAGCACTTTGGTCCAACCCAGGTGCTGCACAATATCGATTTGAACATCAGGCAGGGTGAAGTGGTGGTGATCATCGGGCCGTCGGGTTCCGGAAAATCCACCCTGCTGCGCTGTATTAACAAGCTCGAGGAGATCACCAGCGGCGATTTGATCGTCGATGGTCTGAAGGTGAACGATCCGAAAGTGGACGAGCGCCTGATCCGCCAGGAAGCGGGCATGGTGTTCCAGCAGTTCTACCTGTTCCCGCACCTGACGGCGCTGGAAAACGTGATGTTCGGTCCTTTGCGCGTGCGTGGGGCCAGCAAAGCGGCGGCAGAAACGCTGGCAAAAGATCTGCTGGCGAAAGTGGGTCTGGCGGAGCGTGCCCACCACTATCCTTCCGAGCTGTCCGGTGGCCAGCAGCAGCGCGTGGCCATTGCCCGTGCGCTGGCGGTGAAGCCAAAGATGATGCTGTTTGATGAGCCAACCTCCGCACTCGACCCGGAGCTGCGTCACGAGGTGCTGAAAGTGATGCAGGATCTGGCAGAAGAAGGCATGACGATGGTGATCGTTACCCACGAAATCGGCTTTGCCGAAAAAGTGGCGTCCCGTCTGATCTTCATTGATAAGGGCCGCATCGCGGAAGACGGTAATCCGCAGGCGCTGATTGCGAACCCACCTAGCCAGCGCCTCCAGGAGTTCCTGCAACACGTCTCCTGATAGCCATACACAGAGCCGGGCATGCCCGGCTTTTTTATGCCGGATTGTTCCCAAAAACTCCCCTCCGCTCCGCGCGCTCTATACTTATCATTTTGCACGATATTTTTGTCGGAGGACGCCGTGCCGTGGATCCTGTTGCTACTGTTTACCCTGTTTAGCGCGCCATCACTTGCTGTAACCATTCCCGGCGTCACCACCGGAGCCACCGCCACCCAGCAAAATGCGCCGCCAGAACCCGACGCTGAAAAGAAAAAAGCCGCTTACAGCGCACTTGCCGACGTGCTTGAGAACGACACGTCCCGGCAGGAGCTTATCGATCAGTTGAGGAAAGTGGCCGCCACACCGCCTCAGGATCCGGTTCCGACTATCGCGCCGCCGGAAGTCGAAGACGAAAAGACGGTACTGGAAAACGTCACCGATATCAGTCGCCGCTACGGGGAAGCCCTGTCGTCGCGTTTTGCCCAGCTCTATCGCAACCTTGTTGGCACCTCGCATAAGCCTTTTAATCCCCACACCTTTTCTGCAGCCGCGACCCAGTTTTCTATTCTGGCCGCCGCGGTATTCATTTTTTACTGGCTGTTGCGCCTGTCTGTCTGGCCGCTTTACCGGAAGATGGGCCACTGGGGACGTAAAAAGAATCAGCATAAAAGCAGCTGGCTGCATCTTCCGGCAATGATTACCGGGGCCTTTATCATCGATTTGCTGCTGCTGGCGCTGACGCTGTTTGTCGGCCAGATGCTGGCCGACCGTCTTAATACCGGGAACAAAACCATCGCCTTTCAGCAGGGGCTGTTCCTGAACGCCTTTGCCCTGATCGAGTTCTTTAAGGCGCTCCTGCGGTTAATATTCTGTCCGCGCGTGCCGGAACTTCGCCCGTTCGCCATTTCGGATCGGAGCGCCAAATACTGGGCGGTTCGGCTCAGCGTGCTGAGCGGGTTGATCGGCTATGGCCTGCTGGTCGCCGTCCCGATTATTTCCAACCAGGTTAACGTGCAGTTCGGGGCCCTGGCGAACGTGCTGATCATGCTCTGTATTACCGTCTGGGCGCTGTACCTCATCTTCCACAATAAAAAAGCGATCACCGACAGTCTGCTTCACCTGGCCGATCGCTCCCTCTCCTTTTTCAGCCTCTTTATACGCGCCTTTGCGCTGGTGTGGCACTGGCTGGCCAGCGCCTATTTTATTGTGCTGTGTTTCTTCTCGCTGTTCGATCCGGGCAACAGCCTGAAATTTATGATGGGGGCGACGTTCAAAAGCCTGGCGATTATCGGCATCGCGGCCTTTGTTTCTGGCCTGCTCTCCCGCTGGCTGTCGAAGACGATCACCCTGTCGCCGCAGGTTCAGCGTAATTACCCCGAGCTGCAAAAACGGGTAAATGGCTGGACATCGGTGTCGCTGAAGGTGGCGCGTATTTTGACGGTCTGCGTGGCAATTATGCTGCTGCTGAATGCGTGGGGACTGTTTGATTTCTGGAACTGGCTGCATAACGGCGCCGGGGAAAAGACCGTCGATATTCTTATTCGTATCGCGCTGATCCTGTTCTTCTCCGCCGTCGGCTGGACGCTGCTGGCAAGCCTTATCGAAAACCGTCTGGTGTCGGATGTCCACGGCAGGCCGCTGCCGAGCGCCCGCGCCCGCACGCTGCTGACGCTGTTCCGCAACGCGCTGGCGGTGATCATTAGCACCATTACCATCATGATTGTGTTGTCGGAAATCGGCGTAAATATCGCCCCACTGCTGGCGGGTGCCGGTGCCCTGGGACTGGCGATCTCCTTTGGTTCGCAGACGCTGGTGAAGGATATTATCACCGGCATTTTTATCCAGTTTGAGAACGGGATGAACACCGGGGATCTTGTGACCATTGGACCGCTCACCGGCACGGTGGAGAGGATGTCCATTCGCTCCGTCGGCGTACGTCAGGATACCGGGGCGTACCACATTATTCCGTGGTCATCGATCACCACCTTTGCCAACTTTGTGCGCGGCATTGGTTCGGTGGTGGCGAATTATGATGTCGATCGTCACGAAGATGCAGATAAGGCGAAACAGGCGCTGCGGGATGCGGTGAGCGAACTGATGGAGATGGAGGATATTCGCGGGCTGGTAATTGGTGAGCCGTCGTTTGCGGGCATCGTCGGGCTGACGAACACTGCCTTTACCCTGCGCGTGTCGTTCACCACCCAGCCGCTGAAACAGTGGACGGTGCGCTTTGCTCTCGACAGCATGGTGAAAAAACACTTCGATCTGGCGAACGTGAGAGCGCCGGTGCAGACGTATCAGGTATTGTCGCCGCCCGCTTCGCCGCTCCCTCCGCAGGAGCCGACGCTGTAACCGAGCCGGGTGGCGGCTTCGCCTTACCCGGCCAACGATGGGGTGCTATTTGCGACGTTTGTTATCGTCCATAAAGGACCAGGCAATAAAGCGGCTCTGCTTCTGACCCTGCGCCATCTCTTTTTTGACCACCTTCACCGCGCCGGCTTCGGTCAGCGCGCGGTAAAGCGGCGGCAGGTTATCGCCACGAGAGACCAGCGTGGTAAACCATTTCACCTGACGACCGAAGCCTTTACTCTCGGCAATCATGCGCAGAATAAAGGCTACTTCCCCGCCCTCGCACCACAGCTCCTGCTGCTGGCCGCCAAAGTTCAGCGCGCCATCTTCGGCCTGGCCCAGGTTACGCCGCTTGCGTTCACTTCCCGCACGCGCGGAGGCGGCGGAGTCGTGGAATGGCGGGTTGCACAGGGTGGCATCATATTGTTCGTTCTTATGAATTATGCCGGTGAAAATAGCAGCGGCATCCTTCTGACGACGCAGACGTATGGCCCGGCTTAACCCCGGGTTAGCGTTGATAATGGCCTGCGCGCTGGCGAAGGCCTCATCACCGATCTCGCTGCCGGTAAATCGCCACTGGTACTCATGTGCGCCTATCAGGGGGTAGATCAGGTTCGCGCCCGTACCGATATCAAGGACGGTAGCCTGTTTCGGCACTACGCCATCGTGGTCATCCGCCAGCAGATCGGCAAGATGATGGACGTAATCCGCACGGCCCGGGACCGGCGGGCAGAGAAAGCCATCAGGGATGTCCCAGTGCGTCACACCATAAAAATGGGCCAGCAGCGCTTTGTTCAGCGTTTTAACCGCCAGCGGATCGGCAAAGTTTACCGACGTTTCACCGGCTGGTGTCTGAACGATAAAACCTTGCAATTCAGGGCAGCTCAGACACAGGGCTTTCATATCGTAGCGGCTACGGTGGCGGTTACGCGGGTGCAATCCCGGCTTGTGGGAAGTCATGGCATTCTCCTTTAAACAGCCGCGTAAGATACCCTGTGACGGCGCGGGGGTAAATATCTGTCTGAGTCGCACAAAAACACGACAAAAATCAGCAACCTGTATGTCTATGATCTGTCAACAAATTGTCAGAATTTATCGTTCAAAAAATAAGCAGATCATCATCAAATTTTTGCGCTAAATCACACGCATCAGGCTTCTAAACTTAACAGGAATCACCTGTTGTTTCCCCTGAGGATGTGATTATGAAAAAGTATCTGACCTTTATTATTGCGGGTGCGCTGGCAGGCGCATCATTCTCTGCCTTGTCCGTTCAACCTCTGACCGACAGTACCGACACCAGCCAGCTACGCGCGGCTGGGACGGTCTCTGTCAGCCGGGCAAGCAACCTTGATGACCTTCAGGACAAGCTGGCCGAAAAAGCCCGTCAGGAAGGCGCTAAAGGCTTCGTGGTGAACGCCGCCGGTGGCGATAACCATATGTACGGTACCGCGACTATCTATAAATAACTTACCGCCTTCCAAACTGCATCTGTCCGGCAGATGCAGTTCTCTCTGTCTGCGCCTTGACTGTGCGTTTTTTCACCCCATATTAAAATGCATGACTTGATCCTTTCAGGAGAACATCATGGCTTCCGGCTGGGCGAATGACGACGCCGTTAACGAACAGATCAACAGTACCATTGAAGATGCGGTTGCGCGTGCTCGCGGTGAAATTCCGCGCGGCGAAAGTTTGACGGAATGCGAAGAGTGCGGGGATCCCATTCCTGAGGCACGACGTAAAGCCATTCCCGGAGTACGGCTTTGCATCACCTGTCAGCAGGAGAAAGATTCAAAAAATGCTTCACATTCAGGATATAATCGTAGAGGATCGAAAGACAGCCAGTTACGTTGACTTTCCTTTACCGTAGTTAACCGCACCAACAGTTTACTTTACGCTCACGACTTTCAGCGAAGCGCGTAGCAAAACGTGCCCTTCTGATTGTGTCTGTAAAGCGTATCCGCAAGAAGTGTCAATTGCGCTTCTGATTTTAATAATAATCAATAAGTTATTTGTCATTCAATTTTTTTGACCAACCACGTCAATTCTCTTCGATTTTATCTTCCACTAAAAAGCGTGATACTTATCACATCGACGGAACATCGTCCCCTTAACAGAATAACCTGCGAGAATTGACCTATGAAAACCATCAAATATGCTGTTGCCGCTGTTGCCCTGTCCGCTCTGTCTTTCGGCGCTTTCGCCGTAGAGCCAGTCTCCTCTACTCAGGCACAGGATCTGAACAAAATCGGTGTGGTGAGTGCTGAAGGCGCGACCACGCTGGACGGTCTGGAAGCAAAACTGGCTGAAAAAGCTGCCGCCGCGGGCGCAAGTGGATACACCATCACTTCCACTAACGGTAATAACAAACTGAGCGGTACTGCGGTTATCTACAAGTAATCGAACAAATTATGCTCCACCCTCGCCATACCCTCTGGTGAGATGCTCCAACCCTCATTGACCCTGTTGTTGTTACCCTTGTTTGCCCGTCCGCCACTGGACGGGCTTTTTTTTGCTTAAAATGACTGCGCCACGCGCTGCAACCCGGCTTCCACGGACTCGACTTCCCCTGCAGCCAGCAGGCAGCAGGCCATTTGCAGCTTGATTGACTGCGGAACCGGCACCTTCCCGGCCAGACACTGCACAATCCAGCGCGCGGTGACCTGCGGATCTTTCGACTCAGGCAGGATCGCATCTCTGTTCTCTTCCCCACGTTCGACAACGACCCGCGTCCCGGCGGGCTCAATCAGCATCAGCTGTGGACAACGCTGCGGGTTGGCGTAAACCTCGCCTTCTGTCCCGTGCATCAGCAGCGCGCGTCCACCGATTTCGGCAAAGAATTGCCCGACTCGCGTCACGTATTCCGGATGGGAGACGCTGGAAAGACGCAGCGCGGCGTCTTCGGCAAACGGCGTCGCCAGCTTCGCCAGGGTGTGAGCGCTGTTACGTACGCCCATGCGCCAGCGCATGTCCAGCTGCTTTTCCAGCGGTGGGCAGAGCGCGCTAACGGGGATATAGACCGGCTGATTCCCCTCCAGCTTTGCCTGTGCCTGACCGGCATGGAGGGTCGGTTCAATACCTAACAACGCCAGGATGGTTTCTGTCAGCACGCGCGTCGGATCTTCGCTCACGCCATGCACTACTACCGGGAAACCGAGTTTCTGCAACAGAATAGCCAGCAGCGGCGTGAGGTTTGCCTGCTTACGCGCGCCGTTGTAGGTCGGGATCACAATTGGCATCGGCTTCGTGACGGGCGGGGTTAAGCGCATGGTCTGCGACTGCATGGCCTCATAAAAGCCGCGCATCTCCGCCTCACCTTCCCCTTTAATACGCAGCGCAATCAAAATGCCGCCCATTTCCAGTTCCGGCACGTCGCCATTCAGCATATGCGTGTACAACGCGCGGGCTGTTTCCTGGTCCAGATCGCGAGCGTGGTTTTTCCCACGCCCTACCTCTTTGATAATTTTGCGGTAATCCACGACATTTCTCCTGACTGCATTATCTTGTTAACAATATAGCCCGATGAACACAGACCCGATAGTGTTTTGTGATCATTATCAACCTGCTGTTTTCATATAAAAAAATTAAACTCAAGCACTATTTACATTATTTGTGATTGGGACAAAAGATCCGCAGCGACCCTTTTTTTGATTAAATAAACATCGAAAAATCATTAAGGGTCAACGGTAAAAACGTCCAGGCAACGCTTTTACCAGAATCACATCAGGATTAACTATGAACAAGGTTGCATTAGTTTTTTTTATCGCCGCAACGGTGGGATGTTCTGCATCCGCATTTGCGGCAACTAACGGTGAAGGCCAGATTAATTTCACCGGTGAAATTATCGATTCTGCTTGCCAGGTCGTGAATGGATTAAGTAATCCATTAAACGTTCAGTTGGGTAAGGTGTCTAAAACGGTATTTACCGGCGCAGGCTCTACCAGCACATCAACGAAGTTTGATATTAAGTTAACCAATTGTCCGGAAACAGTGACCTCGGCTGCGATTAACTTCGGCGGTACGCCGGATGCGGATAATAATGCCGCGCTGGCATTAACGCCAGATACCGATGCGGCAACCGGTGTAGCCATTCAGTTGATGGATGCTTCCGGGCAGCCTGTCACTCTGTATACGCCTTCGCAGCAATATCCTTTAGCCTCCGGCACGGCAGTTAACGACCTGGAATTCGGTGCGCGTTATATTCAAACTCAGGCCGCCATTACCGCAGGCCCTGCCAACTCTGTATCGACTTTCACCGTTATTTATAACTGATCTTATCAATCCTGAGATATTAATGCTTTTGCGGGCATTAATATCTCTTCTATTTATTGAGAAATCTTTATGCGCCACGGTTATTTACTGAGCACTCTTTTACTGATATCAGCCTCTGCACATGCGGGCGTCGTGATTAATGGTACCCGGCTGGTCTATCAAGGAGATAAAAAGGAATCATCTCTTGGCCTGTCAAACCCGGATACGACGGATTATCTGGTACAGTCCTGGGTCGATTCTGGCGGTAAAAACCCGGCCAAAGCCCCATTCCTGATCACCCCGCCGCTTTTCCGTCTGGATGCAAAAGAAGATAACGTTCTGCGCGTGGTACGCACGGGCGGAAATTTACCGGAAGACAGGGAATCTCTGTACTGGTTGAATATCAAAGCGATCCCTTCCTCAAAACACGTTGAGGGAGTAAATACGCTGCAAATTGCCATTAATACCCGCATTAAATTGCTGTATCGCCCGTCCTCGGTAAAAGGCCG
Organism: Enterobacter cloacae complex sp. S2; assembly: GCF_015159675.1. NCBI lineage: Bacteria > Pseudomonadati > Pseudomonadota > Gammaproteobacteria > Enterobacterales > Enterobacteriaceae > Enterobacter > Enterobacter cloacae complex sp. S2. The sequence goes on along the minus strand of NZ_JADDTS010000032.1, from coordinate 17,403 downwards.
ACCAGAAGATGTGGCGGATAAGCTTGAATGGCATCGCGAAGGTAACGACCTGGTGGTGAATAACCCTACGCCTTTCTATATGAATTTCCAGACCGTCACGCTTAACGGTCAGAAAGTCACAAAAGCGACCTGGGCTGTTCCGAAATCAGAAACACATTTTGCTATACCGGGTAATGTCGGGGGCTCAAACGTGACGTATTCCATTATTAATGATTACGGCAGCATCAGCCATTCCTGGTCGAAATCCGTTCATTAATTGTTCCGGTAATAAAATAATCATGTACAGCCACAAAAAGCCGTTCACCTGCCGAATGTCTTCATTGCTGGTCATTCTCTGTGGCCTGGCAATAGCCATCTTTGCGCAGCAGGTTATGGCTGATGATTATTTTAACCCCGCCTTGCTGGATATTGATAATCCCCAGCAGGGTAAAACCGATCTGTCCGTCTATGAAAAAGGTCCCGGCCAGGCACCGGGGAAATATGAGGTCGCGGTGTTTATCAATAATAATAAAATTGATACCCGCAACGTGACCTTTACGCTTGAGAAAGATTCGCAGGGTAACGACACGTTACAACCTTGCTTTAGCATGGGTGAATTAAAAAGCCTCGGTATCAAGACCCAAAAGTTTCCTCAGCTCATGGCCAAAGGCCAGTGTGCCGATCTAGGTGTCATCCCTGCTTCATCTGCAATCTTTCACGTTCGCAACCAGCAGCTGCTGCTGAGCATACCGCAAAAGGCGCTCGGACAGGTGCCACGCGGTTACATCGACCCGAAAGAGTTTGACGAAGGGATCAACGCGGGCCTGCTTAATTACAGCGTCAACGCCAGCCAGAGCCATGCGCGCCAGCAGGGTGAAGAGGATAGCAGTAGCCAGTACGTGAACCTGCGTCCGGGTTTAAACGTTGGCGCATGGCGCCTTCGCAACTATTCCACCTGGAATCGCAGCACCACAGGCAATGAGGAGGAACAGAAATTCACCTCCGTTTATACCTATGCGCAACGCGATATTGTGGCGATGAAAAGCGATATCACCGTTGGCCAGAGCTCATCACCTGCTGATGTTTTTGACAGTGTCCCTTACACCGGCGTGGAGCTGAAATCCGATAACGACATGCTTCCCGACAGCGAAAAAGGCTATTCGCCTATTATTCGTGGCACCGCCCACAGCAACGCGCTGGTGATGGTGCGCCAGAACGGGTACGTGATTTATCAGAACACGGTCGCGCCGGGGGCCTTCGAAATTAACGATCTCTACCCCACCGGCAGCAGCGGCGACCTCCAGGTCACGGTGAAAGAAACTGACGGCAGCGAAAGCCATTTCGTGGTGCCGTTTGCCTCCGTTCCGGTATTGCAGCGTGAAAAAAACCTGCGCTACAGCGTAACTGCCGGGCGTTATCGTTCTTATGATAAAGATGTTGAAAAGACCCCGTTTGCTCAGGGGAGCGCCATCTATGGTTTACCCCACGGCTTCACGGCCTACGGCGGCGTACAGCAGAGCAGTCATTATCAGTCGCAGGCGATAGGCGCCGGGAAAAACATGGGTGATTTAGGGGCGTTCTCCATTGACGTGACTCGCGCCAGAGCCCTGCTGAAAAAACAGCAGTCCAGCACAGGCAAATCGTGGCGCGTACGCTACAGCAAAGATTTCGCCGGTTCAGGCACCAACTTTTCGCTTGCGGGCTATCGCTACAACAGCAAGGGGTTTTACACCCTGGACGACACCATGGAGTCGTATACCCGCGCCGACAACTGGTCTGCGCCACAGCAGCGCCGCGCCCGTACCGAAGCCACCATCGACCAGACGCTACCAGAAGGCTGGGGATCGGTCACGCTGAGCATGGTGAAGGAAACCTACTGGAGCCAGAACCAGGACATGACCTCCATGAGCGTCAGCTACAACAACAGCTGGCACGGCGTTAGCTACAGCCTTAGCTACAGCATGAACAAAAACACCCACGACAGCGATCTGGACGGTAATGCGGTGACGAACGACAACCAGTTCTCGCTGAGCGTTTCGGTTCCGCTGGAGCGCTGGATGCATAACACCTGGGCCACGTACAACCTGAACAACACGAAAGATGGCACCACGCAGAACATCGGCCTGAACGGTACGGCCCTGAAAGAAGACAACCTGAACTGGAATCTCCAGGAGGGGCTGAGCAGCACCGGCAGCGGTAACTCCACCAGCGTTAACGCCGACTACAAAGCGACATACGGTGAAGTGAGCGGTGGCGTCAGTCAGGATAAATATCAGCAAACACTGAACGTCGGCTTGCAGGGAGGCGTGATTGCCCATGCAAACGGCATCACGCTAAGCCAGCCGCTCGGTGAGACCATTGCGCTCGTGAAAGCCCCGGGTACGCACGGCACGCATATCACTAACCAGACCGGCGTTGAAACCGACTTCCGCGGCTACACCGTCGTACCGTTCGTCACCGCGTATCGCCACAACACTATTGCGCTGGATACGGAAACGCTGCCGGAGGACGCCGACGTCACCCATGCGGCACAAATTGTGACGCCAACCCGCGGAGCCATTGTGCGCGCCAGCTTCACGACGCGCGTGGGCAATCGCGTCCTGATGACGCTCACGCAAAACGGTAAACCGCTGCCGTTCGGCGCAACGGTTACCACCGAGGACAAGGACAGCGAATTTATCGTCGGGAATGATGGCCAGACCTATCTCTCGGGTCTGCCACAGCAAGGGCATCTCCGCGTTTCCTGGGGACAGGAGGCAAACGAGCATTGCGTCGCTGACTATGTGCTCACGGATGAGAAAGCGAAAACCAGCATCATTAACGCTGCCGCGCAGTGTCACTGATCTCCCCTAAAGGCAAAACATTATGCAAATGATTAAACAGTGCTTTTTCTTACTGATTCTGGGAACCGCTGCGTTATTCATGCCGCATGCGAAGGCGACCTGCACCACGCCGGATCTCCCCAAAATGATCAACGTGGCATCCATTTCTGTCCCGACGACGCTGGCAGTTGGCGCAACTATCCCGGGTACAGAGCAGAGCGTTCATGTTGCCGGGCATTGCGATCAGAGTACCGACAGCGGCCTGGAGATTGTCTCCTGCTACTACGGCACCGGAGCGGAAATGCCAGGGCTCAGGGGGGTATACGAATCCGGCGTGCCGGGGATTGGCGTAGCATTGATGAATGATCACGGGCAGCGAATTAGCGGCGCTGGCGGCGTGCAGTGCGATTCACGTGGAACGCCTGTTGGCTACGTCTCTACCGATGGAACACAGACTTTTAGCTTTGAAATAACGCTTGAGCTGGTTAAAACGAGTGACACCGTGACATCCGGTACGCTGGTGCAGTCTCAAACCGAATTTGGCATTGGCGTTTTCGGCCATGAAGGGATCGGCAACCCTAACCACATCGCCTATGCAGGTAATGTTATTCTTCATCAGGTCACCTGCTCCGTTTTACCGAAAAATCTCACCGTTAATTTGGGCGATTTTCCCGTCAGTGATTTCATCAGCGTAGGTTTTTTATCCAGCCCTGCTCAAAAATTTAATATCACCGTCAACTGTGACACAACCGTACAGCCTGAGCTAAAAATCACCAGCGCGAATGGATATGACACAGCATTTGAGGGGGTGATCAAACTCACGCAGCAGACCGGCATGGCTACAGGCGTCGGAGTAAGAATGCTATTTGATGACCATCTCGCCACCTTCGGTACCTATGTAAGTACCCAAAATCAGGCCGTAGCCAACGAAACGCTGGTGATCCCGTTTGAGGTTCGCTACGAGCAGGTCAGCAATGTAGTCACCCCCGGGCCAGCCAATACTGTGGCAACCATCACCCTCGCTTATAAGTGAACGTCATGAAAAAAACCGCATTGATTCTCGCGCTGGGGCTGATCGCCCAGGCCCACGCCGATGATATACAGATCCAGATGACGGGTAACATTTACGCCAACACGTGCGTCATTGACAGTGCCAGCCGCAACCTGACGGTGGACTTAGGCCAGGCGGCATCGGGTAGTTTTAAAGACGTGGGCGATACCGGCGAGTGGAAGGACTTTTCCCTTTCGGTGTCGCACTGCCCGGCCACGCTGGCGCTTGCCACCGCCTTTTTCTACGGTCAGGCCGACAGCACCCATCCCACCAAATTTGCCAATCTCGGTAGCGCAAAGGGGCTGGCACTGGAGCTGGCAGATCGTCAGGACAAGATACTGATTGCCCCGCAGGCCGCCTTTAACGCTGCCATAAACCCGTCAGACCACACGGCCACGTTCCCGCTGGCCGCACGCTATTACGCCACCTCGATGCCCATCTCTGCCGGCACGTTCAGCAGCGTGATCCAGGTGACCTTCACTTACCAGTAGGACCGCGCCCCTTAGCACGGAAGCTTTTTCGACGCCCGGCAGCCAGTTTTGTCGGGCGTTTTTTTACTTCCGGCACGTCCGGCTGCTCAATCGGGAAGATCGGCAGCGCATTCAGCAGCCGCTGGCCGTAGTTTTTGGTGAGCAGTCGTTTGTCATAAATCACCACCTCGCCCCAGCAGCCATGGCTACGGATCAAGCGCCCGACCTGCTGAATCAGGTTAAACGACGCTGCAGGCAGGCTTTGTACTTCAAACGGATAACGGTTAAGGCTTTTCAGCCATTCGCCTTCGGTGATCACCACCGGGCTGTCGATGGGCGGGAAGGCGATTTTATGGATATGCACCTGCGTCAGGTAGTCGCCTTTCAAATCAAGCCCTTCCGCAAAGGACTGTAACCCCACCAGCACGCTGCGCTCGCCGTTATCAATGCGTTTACGGTGGGTTTCCACCAGCCGATAGCGCGGCTGATCGCCCTGCACCAGCAGGAGTAAGCGCAGATCGGTGACGTGCTCCAGGAAGCGTTGCATCGCCCGACCGCTGGCAAACAGCACCAGCATACCGGGGTATTTTTTACTCTCAACCTGCTCGCGGAAGTAGGCCGCCATTTCCGCAATATGCTGCTCTTCGTTATCGATAAGCGGCTCATAATTCATGCGCGGAATGACCAGCTTGCCCTGCTCACAGTGGTTGAACGGCGAGTCCAGGGCCACAAAACGGTCGCCCGCTTTCTCTTTCAGGCCGCTCATCTCCTGCAACCTTGAAAAGCTGTTCAGGGAACGCAGAGTCGCTGACGTCACTACCACGTGCGGCACGCTGCGCCAGATCAGCTTTTCCAGCTGATCGGCCACGCGGATGCCCACGCAGTGGAAGAAGAGATGTCCCTGCCCGTCTCGTACTTCGCGGGTGGCCCACTTAGTCACCGGCGCGCCGGACGCCTGCGCCATCGAAGCCAGCCGCCAGAGTTTGCTCTGCGCTTCAAACATCCCCAGCGCACGATTCATTTGCAGCAGAATGCGGTGCAAACGCACCACGTCGTGAGTACCGGTTTTCTCGCTGAGATCGTTTAAGAACATCTCCGCCAGCCCGCGCAGCTTTTCCAGGTGCTTCGCCAGCTGCTGGCAAATCTCCATCACTTCCTGCGGCAACTCACCCATCGCAAAGCGGTGTTCCGCCTCCTGGGTGGCGGGGAGATACAGGTTAAGAATATTATTCAGCGAGGCGATGAGGCTGTACACCTCTTCACAGTGCTCGCTCAACCGCTCCGGAACCGCCAGCGGCGGCGTGGTTTTCGGACGGAACTGCTCCATGCAGGTTGCCACCAGTTTGCAGAACAGATCCAGTTGCAGGCGAAACCACGGGGCGGTAATTTCCGCGCTCATCTCCAGCGCATCTCGCGCCACGTCGGGCAGATGATGGCCTTCATCGAGCACCAGCAGCAGGTTTTTGGGCTCCGGCAGGACCGCTTCACTCTCCAGTGCAGCCATGACCAGCGCGTGGTTGGCGACAACCACCTCCGCTTCCTGAATCTCACGCCGGGCGACAAAGAACGGGCACTCGCGATAGTAGTGACAGTTACGGTTCAGGCAGCTTGCTTTATCGGTGCTGAGCCTGCGCCACAGGTCGTCGCCGATCGCCTGGTTGGTGTGATCCCGCAGGCCGTCCCACTTGTAGCCGTCGAGATCGGCCTTCAGCTTTGCGCACTGCTCCTGCTCCGCCTTGTTGTTTGGCGTCAGCTCGTCATCAAGAAACGCGAGCAGATCCTGTTGGGAGGGTTCACTGCTGGCCAGTGCCGCCAGATTGCGCGGACAGACGTAGCGCCCGCGACCAAAGGCGGCGGTAAACCGTAAATCGGGGATAATTTTGCGCAGCAGCGGCAAATCTTTGCTGAAGATCTGATCCTGCAAGGCCACGTTAGCGGTACTGACCACCAGCGTTTTATCTTCTTCCCGCGCGATGGCAATGCCGGGAATAAGATACGACAGGGTTTTCCCGACGCCGGTCGGGGCTTCAATCGCCAGATGTCGCCCGTCGTCCCCGGCGAGCGTTTTTGCCACGTCGGCAATCATCTGCCGCTGCGGGGCTCGGGGGATAAAATCGGGGATCTGCTGTTGTAGCGCCTTATACCATGCGCCAATTTGCGCCTTGAGCGCAGCGGTTAAAGCCATCGGAAAACCTGAAATACTGTATAAACAGCCACTATTGTGGCACTTTCTCTCCGCTGCCGCAAAAAGAAAAGCCCGGCTTTACGACCGGGCTTCCAGATTACTGCGGGTTAGCAGGCTTACGCGGGCGGCGTCGGCGCTGTCCCTCGCCTGCCGGTTTACCTTCGCCGCTACGCCATGGGTTTTCACCGGCCGGTTTGCTGTCGTTATTACGACGCGGCGGTTTGCCCGAAGATTTCGGCGCGCCGCCTTCGGCACGACGCGGCTGCTGACCGCGACCACCGCCGCCCTGACCGCGCCCGCCACCCTGACGACCGTTCTGAATTGGCTCGGCTTTGATTGACGGGTCAACTTCATAGCCCGGGGTTTCAATGCGCGGGATCTCTTTCTTCAGCAGGCGTTCGATGTCGCGCAGCAGCTTGTGCTCATCCACGCAAACCAGAGAGAGCGCTTCCCCGGTTGCCGCCGCGCGTCCGGTACGGCCGATACGGTGAACGTAATCTTCCGGCACGTTTGGCAGCTCGTAGTTCACCACGTGCGGCAGCTCTTCGATATCCAGACCGCGTGCGGCGATGTCGGTTGCCACCAGCACGCGTATGTCGCCGGACTTGAAGTCTGCCAGCGCGCGGGTACGCGCGCCCTGGCTCTTGTTGCCGTGAATGGCCGCGCTGCGGATGCCATCTTTATTCAGCTGTTCCGCCAGGTGATTGGCGCCGTGCTTGGTGCGGGTAAACACCAGCACCTGCTGCCAGTTGCCCTGGCCGATCATCTGGGAGAGCAGTTCCCGCTTGCGCTTCTTATCTACAAAGTGCACGTGCTGCGTCACCTGCTCGGAGGCGGTGTTGCGGCGCGCGACTTCCACTTCCAGCGGGTTATGCAGCAGCTTTTCCGCCAGCGCCTTGATCTCGTCGGAGAAGGTCGCGGAGAAGAGCAGGTTCTGACGACGCGTCGGCAGCTTCGCCAGCACGCGGCGAATGTCGTGGATGAAGCCCATGTCCAGCATACGGTCGGCTTCGTCCAGCACCAGAATTTCGATGTTATCGAGCTTCACCGCGTTCTGGTGTTCGAGATCCAGCAGACGCCCCGGCGTTGCCACCAGCACGTCCACGCCGCCGCGCAGCTTCATCATCTGCGGGTTAATGCTTACCCCGCCGAAAACTACCAGCGAACGAATGTTGAGATAGCGGCTGTATTCACGCACGTTCTCACCAATCTGGGCCGCCAGCTCGCGGGTTGGGGTGAGGATCAGCGCACGCACCGGACGACGGCCTTTGGCGTGTGGCTGGTTTTTTACCAGCAGCTCCAGCAGCGGAAGGGTAAAGCCCGCGGTCTTACCGGTACCGGTCTGCGCGCTTGCCATCAGGTCACGGCCCTGCAAAACGGCCGGGATAGCCTGCTGCTGAATAGGGGTTGGCTCAACGTAGCCCTGCTCTGCGATGGCGCGCAGAATTTCCGGGTTCAGACCAAGGGAATCAAAAGACATAAAAACTCCGAACCGCCCCGACCATCACAGGTGTAGTTTTCAGGGAGATATAACGAATAGAAGGACAAAAACCACAATGTCGCGAAGGAGCGGAGTGTAGCAGCTTTTGTGACGTGGCGCATAAAATATCCCCGGCGATGACTCGACGTTTGCGCAAATCAGGCATAATCTTAATCAATCGATTGATTAATTTTTAATGCTGCTATGAATACAACCCCAACGACAACCAAAGGCGAGCAGGCGAAAAGTCAGCTTATCGCCGTCGCGCTGGCGCAGTTTGGCGAGTATGGTCTGCATGCCACCACGCGGGATATCGCCGCGCAGGCCGGGCAGAATATTGCGGCCATTACCTACTATTTTGGCTCAAAAGAGGATCTATACCTCGCCTGCGCCCAGTGGATCGCGGATTTTATCGGCACCAGCTTTCGCCCGCACGTGGAAGAAGCCACCGCGCTGTTCAGCCAGCCAGAACCGGACCGGGTTGCCATCCGCCAGCTGATCCTTAACGCCTGTCACAACATGATCCGCCTGCTGACGCACGACGATACGCTGAACCTGAGCAAATTTATCTCCCGCGAGCAGCTCTCCCCCACTGCCGCGTACCAGCTGGTACACGATCAGGTGATCGCCCCGATGCATAGCCATCTGACCCGGCTTATTGCCGCCTATACCGGACGGGACGCCAGCGATACGGACACCATTTTGCATACCCACGCCCTGCTGGGCGAAGTGCTCGCCTTCCGTCTGGGGCGTGAGACCATCCTGTTACGTACGGGCTGGACACAATTCGATGAGGATAAAGCCGCGCAAATTAGCCAGGTCATTACCTGTCACGTTGATCTGATCCTGCAAGGCTTAACGCAAAGGAGCCAGAAGTCATGAAAAAACCTGTCGCCATCATTCTGGTGGTTGTTGTCTTGCTTGCTGCGGGAACAGGCGGCTGGCTGTGGTATCAGAGCCAGCAGGATCGTGGCCTGACGCTGTACGGCAACGTGGATATCCGCACCGTGAACATGAGCTTCCGCGTCGGCGGACGGCTGGCCTCGCTGAGCGTTGACGAAGGCGATGCCATCAAAACCGGGCAGACGCTGGGGATGCTGGACAAAGCCCCGTTTGAAAACGCGTTGATGCAGGCAAAAGCGGGCGTCGCCGTCGCACAGGCGCAGTACGACCTGATGCTGGCGGGCTATCGTGATGAAGAGATCGCCCAGGCGGCCGCTGCCGTTAAGCAGGCAAAAGCCGCCTATGACTATGCGCAGAATTTCTATAACCGTCAGCAAGGCTTATGGAAAAGCCGCACTATTTCCGCCAACGACCTGGAAAACGCGCGCTCATCCCGCGACCAGGCGCAGGCGACGCTGAAATCTGCCCAGGATAAGTTAAGCCAGTACCGCACCGGTAACCGCGCGCAGGACATTGCCCAGGCGAAGGCCAGCCTTGAGCAGGCGCAGGCGCAGTTAGCCCAGGCGGAGCTGGATCTGCACGATACCACGTTAATCGCCCCGTCTGACGGTACGCTGATGACCCGCGCCGTGGAGCCGGGCAGCATGCTCAGCGCGGGCAGCACCGTGTTAACGCTCTCCTTAACCCGTCCGGTGTGGGTGCGCGCTTACATTGATGAGCCGAATCTTGGCCAGATGCAGCCGGGCCGCGAACTGCTGCTCTACACCGATGGTCGCCCGGACAAGCCGTATCACGGCAAAGTGGGCTTCATCTCCCCAACGGCCGAGTTCACGCCAAAAACCGTTGAAACCCCGGATCTGCGTACCGACCTGGTGTATCGCCTGCGCATCATCGTCACCGATGCGGACGACGCGCTGCGTCAGGGCATGCCTGTTACCGTGACCTTAAACGACGGGGAACAACATGAATGATGCGGTTATCCAGCTCAATAATCTGGTCAAACGCTTCCCGGGAATGGCTAAACCGGCGGTCGCGCCGCTGAACTGTACGATTCAAAAAGGCTATGTGACCGGGCTGGTGGGGCCGGACGGCGCGGGTAAAACCACGCTGATGCGGATGCTGGCGGGATTGCTGAAGCCGGATGAAGGCAGCGCCAGCGTGCTTGGCCTCGATCCCATCAAAGACGGCGCGGCGCTCCACGGCATACTCGGCTATATGCCGCAGAAGTTTGGTCTGTATGAAGATCTGACGGTAATGGAAAACCTCAACCTGTATGCCGATCTGCGCAGCGTTACCGGCGAAACCCGGCAGAAAACCTTCGAGCGTCTGCTGGCGTTTACCTCCCTCGGCCCGTTCACCGATCGGCTGGCGGGCAAACTTTCCGGCGGGATGAAGCAGAAGCTGGGGCTGGCCTGCACGCTGGTGGGCGAACCGAAGGTGCTGTTGCTGGATGAACCCGGCGTCGGCGTGGACCCGATTTCCCGCCGCGAGCTGTGGCAGATGGTGCACGAGCTGGCGGGTGACGGCATGCTGATCCTCTGGAGTACCTCTTACCTTGATGAAGCAGAGCAGTGCCGTGACGTGCTGCTGATGAACGAAGGCGAACTGCTCTATCAGGGCGAGCCCACCGAGCTGACGCAAACCATGGCCGGGCGCAGTTTTCTGCTACACAGCGCGCAGGAATCCAACCGCAAGCTGCTGCAACGGGTGCTGAAGCTGCCCCAGGTGAGCGACGGGATGATTCAGGGCCGTTCGGTGCGCGTGATCCTCAAAAAAGAGGCCACCGCCGACGATATCCGGCGTGCGCAGGGGATGCCTGAAATCGACATGACAGAGACCGCGCCGCGCTTTGAAGATGCGTTTATCGATCTGCTGGGCGGGGCGGGAACCTCAGAATCACCGCTTGGCGCCATTCTGCACACGGTGGTAGGCACGCCGGGCGAAACGGTCATTGAAGCGAAATCGCTCACCAAAAAATTTGGCGATTTCGCCGCCACCGATAACGTCAATTTTGCCGTGAAGCGCGGCGAGATATTTGGCCTGCTCGGGCCGAACGGTGCAGGGAAATCCACCACCTTTAAAATGATGTGCGGCCTGCTGGTACCGACCTCCGGCAAAGCGCTGGTGCTGAACATGGATCTCAAAGTCAGCTCCGGCAAGGCGCGCCAGCATCTGGGCTATATGGCGCAGAAGTTTTCGCTCTACGGCAACCTGACGGTGGAGCAAAATCTGCGATTTTTCTCCGGCGTCTACGGCCTGCGGGGACGGGCGCAGAACGAGAAAATCGGCCGCATGTGCGACGCCTTTGGCCTGACCGATATCGCCTCACACGCTACCGACGCGCTGCCGCTTGGCTTCAAACAGCGGCTGGCGCTGGCCTGTTCGTTGATGCACGAGCCCGATATCCTCTTTCTTGATGAACCTACGTCAGGCGTGGACCCCCTCACCCGCCGTGAATTCTGGTTGCATATCAATAGCATGGTGGAAAAAGGCGTGACCGTGATGGTCACCACCCACTTTATGGACGAGGCAGAGTACTGCGACCGCATCGGGCTGGTCTATCGCGGCAAGCTGATTGCCCACGGCACGCCGGACGACCTGAAAGCGCAGGCCGCCGACGACGCACAGCCGGACCCGACCATGGAGCAGGCGTTTATCACCCTCATCCACGACTGGGATAAGGAGAATCCTCATGCGCAGTAACGCCCTCTCCTGGCGCCGGGTGCGCGCCCTGTGCGTCAAAGAGACGCGGCAGATTGTGCGTGACCCCAGCAGCTGGCTGATTGCGGTGGTGATCCCCCTGCTGCTGCTGTTTATTTTTGGCTACGGGATTAACCTCGATTCCAGCAAGCTGCGGGTCGGGATCCTGCTGGAGCAGCAGAGTGAAGAGGCGCTGGACTTCACCCACGCCATGACCGGCTCGCCCTACATCGATGCCACCATCAGCGACAACCGGCAGGAACTGATCCAGAAAATGCAGGCCGGTAAAATTCGCGGTCTGATCGTCATCCCGGTCGATTTCGCCGCCAACATGGCACGCCCGGGCGCCGATGCGCCAATTCAGGTGATCACCGACGGCAGCGAACCGAACACCGCCAACTTCGTGCAGGGCTATGCGGAGGGGATCTGGCAGCTCTGGCAGATGCAGCGCGCCGAAGACCGGGGGGAGAAGTTTGAACCGCTGATTGACGTGCAGACGCGCTACTGGTTTAACCCCGCCGCCATCAGCCAGCATTTTATTATCCCGGGTGCAGTCACTATCATCATGACGGTGATTGGCGCGGTCCTCACCTCGCTGGTGATCGCCCGCGAATGGGAGCGCGGCACCATGGAGGCGCTGCTCTCCACCGAAGTGACGCGCGTCGAGCTTTTGCTCTGCAAGCTGATCCCCTACTACTTCCTCGGCATGCTGGCGATGCTGCTCTGTATGCTGGTCTCGGTATTTATTCTTGGCGTGCCGTACCGCGGTTCGCTGGTGGTGCTGTTCTTTATTACCAGCCTGTTTTTACTCAGCACGCTGGGAATGGGGCTGCTGATCTCCACCATCACCCGCAACCAGTTTAACGCCGCGCAGGTGGCGCTTAATGCCGCCTTCCTGCCGTCGATTATGCTCTCCGGCTTTATCTTCCAGATTGACAGTATGCCGGCGGTGATCCGCGCCGTGACGTACATCATTCCGGCACGCTACTTTGTGAGCACCCTGCAAAGCCTGTTTCTGGCGGGGAACATCCCGGTAGTGCTGATTATCAACACCCTGTTTTTGCTGGCGTCGGCGGTGATGTTTATCGGGCTGACGTGGATGAAAACGAAAAGAAGATTAGATTAGCCATCGGATTTTGTAGGTCGGGTAAGCGCAAGCGCCACCCGACAGGAGGACGACGCGATGTTTCACCGTTTATGGACATTGATCCGCAAAGAGCTGCAATCCTTGCTGCGCGAGCCGCAGACCCGAGCCATCCTGGTGCTGCCGGTGCTGCTTCAGGTTGTACTGTTTCCGTTTGCCGCCACGCTGGAGGTCACCAACGCCACCATCGCCATTTACAACGAAGACAATGGCAAGCATTCCGTCGAGCTGACACAGCGTTTCGCCCGCGCCAAAGCCTTTACCCATGTCCTGCTGCTGCAAAGCCCGCAGGCGATCCAGCCCACCATCGACACGCAGAAAGCATTATTGCTGGTGCGCTTCCCGGCGGATTTCTCCCGCAATCTGGACACCTTCCAGACCGCGCCGATGCAGCTGATCCTCGACGGACGTAACTCCAACAGCGCCCAGATAGCGGCGAACTATTTGCAGCAGGTAGTGAAGGACTACCAGCAGGAGCTGATGGCGGGCAAACCCAAACCCAACAACAGCGAGCTGGTGGTGCGCAACTGGTACAACCCGAATCTGGACTACAAGTGGTTTGTGGTGCCGTCGTTAATCGCCATGATCACCACTATTGGCGTGATGATTGTCACCTCGCTGTCCGTGGCACGCGAACGTGAGCAAGGTACGCTGGATCAGCTGCTGGTCTCGCCGCTCGCCACCTGGCAGATATTTGTCGGCAAGGCGGTGCCGGCACTGATTGTCGCGACGTTCCAGGCCACCATCGTGCTGGGGGTGGGAATATGGGCGTACCAGATCCCGTTTGCCGGATCGCTGGCGCTGTTTTACTTCACGATGGTGATTTACGGCCTGGCGCTGGTGGGGTTTGGGCTGCTGATTTCCGCGCTCTGCTCAACGCAGCAGCAGGCGTTTATCGGGGTGTTTGTCTTTATGATGCCGGCGATTTTGCTTTCAGGGTACGTGTCGCCAGTGGAGAACATGCCGGTGTGGTTACAGGATCTGACATGGATAAACCCGATTCGTCACTTCACGGATATCACCAAGCAAATCTATCTGAAGGATGCGAGTCTGGATATTGTGTGGGGAAGTTTGTGGCCGCTACTGGTCATCGCGGCCACAACGGGCTCAGTGGCCTATGCGATGTTTAGACGAAACATCGCGTAGCTTTTTCTCTTTGGTGAGCAACGACACCACCGCAGGCCCTGCGAGGATAGCCAGACCCGCCAGGGCCAGCAGCAGGTTGTTTTGCAGCACGCGTGACAACAGCCACAGGACGATCATTGCCGCACCAAAATACCAGGTGGTGGTGAGCTCTTCGAGCACATCACCCACTTCACGCCAGCGCGCGTCGTGGTGACGCTGTAAAAACAGCATCGACAGCACGGTCACGCCGTAAACCACACATAACCCTAAGCCGACACGCACCAGCGTGCCGCTCATCCAGCCCATCACCAGTACGGCCACGACCAGTAAATGCAACATTATCTGCCAGCAACTCAAACCGGTTGCGACACGAACGCGTTGTTGCCACTTCATGGCTTCTCTCCTGAAGGATTTTTCTCTGCTAATTCAGACTACCGCACTTTACGGAAAATTCCGTAACGCCGCATCTTTTTGTGACGCCTACTACACTTTATTTTCATCGGGATAGTCACCCAGGAAGGTGTTTATGAGCAAAAGAACGCAGCATTTCTCGCTTAAGGTGCTGACGATAAATATTCATAAGGGCTTCACAGCATTTAACCGCCGCTTCATTTTACCGGAGCTGCGCGACGCGGTACGCACCGTCAGCGCCGATATTGTCTGCCTCCAGGAGGTCATGGGCGCGCACGAAGTGCACCCGATGCATTTCGAAAACTGGCCCGACACGCCCCATTACGAGTTTCTGGCGGATACCATGTGGAGCGATTACGCCTACGGGCGCAATGCGGTCTACCCGGAGGGGCATCACGGTAACGCAGTGCTGTCGCGTTTTCCTATCGAGCATTATGAGAACCGGGACGTCTCCGTTGGCGAGAGCGAAAAACGCGGGTTGTTATACTGCCGCATCACGCCACCGGCGCTCGATTTTCCCATTCATGTGGGCTGCGTTCATCTTGGCCTGCGTGAGGCCCACCGTCAGGCTCAGCTACAGATGCTGGCAGACTGGACCAATGCGCTGCCGGAGGGCGAGCCCGTGGTGGTGGCCGGTGATTTTAACGACTGGCGACAGCGGGCCAACCATCCTCTGAAGGTGAATGCGGGGCTGGAGGAGATTTTTACCCGCTCACGCGGTCGTCCCGCGCGGACGTTTCCGGTGCGCTTCCCCCTGCTGCGCCTTGACCGCATCTACGTAAAAAATGCCCACGCCAGCAGCCCGACGGCGCTGGCTTTACTCAACTGGCGACATCTCTCCGACCATGCCCCACTCAGCGCGGAGATCCACTTATGAAATGCACATGGCAGGAAGGTAACCGTATTACGCTGCTGGAAAATGGCGATAACTTTTATCCGGCAGTCTTTGAGGCGATTAGCCACGCACAGCAGAAAGTCTTTCTGGAAACGTTTATCTGGTTTGAAGACGACGTGGGCAGGCAGTTGCACAGCGCGCTGCTGCAAGCCGCTCGTCGCGGTATAAAAATCGAGGTCCTGCTCGACGGATATGGTTCGCCGGATCTCAGCGACGAATTTGTTAACGAGCTCACCGCCGCAGGGGTGGTATTCCGCTATTACGATCCCGGCCCGCGTCTGTTCGGGATGCGCACCAACCTGTTCCGCCGAATGCACCGCAAAATTGTGGTGGTGGACGAAACGGTGGCCTTCGTGGGCGGCATTAACTACTCCGCCGAGCATATGTCGGATTATGGTCCCGAAGCGAAACAGGACTACGCGATCCGTATCGAAGGGCCGGTGGTTCAGGACATCCAGCTGTTCGTGCTGGAAAACTTACCCGGCAAAGAGGCCGCTCGCCGCTGGTGGCGACGCCGCCATCGCCCGGAAGAGAACCGCAAGCCCGGCGAGGCGCAGGCGCTGTTCGTCTGGCGGGATAACGAGGAGCACCGGGACGATATCGAACGTCACTACCTGAAGATGCTGGCGAACGCGAAGCGCGAGGTGATTATCGCCAACGCCTATTTCTTCCCCGGTTACCGGATTTTGCACGCCATGCGCAACGCGGCCCGACGCGGCGTGAGCGTGAAGCTCATCGTCCAGGGTGAGCCCGATATGCCGATTGTGAAGGTGGGCGCGCGTCTGCTCTATCGCTATCTGGTCAAAAGCGGCGTGCAGATCTATGAATATCGCCGCCGCCCGCTGCACGGCAAAGTGGCCGTGATGGATGACCACTGGGCGACCGTTGGCTCAAGCAACCTCGATCCGCTGAGCTTATCGCTCAATCTGGAAGCGAACCTGATCATCCACGATCGCCAGTTTAATCAGACCCTGCGCGATAACCTTCAGGGTCTGATCAATAAAGACTGCGTGCGTGTGGATGAGTCCATGGTGCCGAAACGCAGCTGGTGGAACGTTGGCATCGGTGTGGTGGTGTTCCACTTCCTGCGCCACTTCCCGGCCATGGTGGGCTGGCTGCCCGCGCATACGCCGAAACTGGCGCTGGTGGATCCGCCAGTGCAACCCGAAATGGAAACCCAGGACCGCGTAGAGGCGGAAGATGGAGGGAAAACCTGATGTCGAAATCTCATCCTCGCTGGCGGCTGGCGAAAAAAATCCTGACCTGGCTGTTCTTCATTGCCGTCGCGGTCCTGCTGGTGGTGTATGCCCAAAAGGTCGACTGGGAAGAGGTGTGGAAGGTTATTCGCAACTACAACCGGACAGTCCTGCTGGGGGCGGTTGGCCTGGTGATTGTGAGCTACCTGATGTACGGCTGCTATGACCTGTTGGGACGCGCCTACTGCGGGCATAAGCTTGCCAAACGGCAGGTTATGCTGGTGTCATTCATCTGCTACGCCTTTAACCTGACGCTGAGCACCTGGGTGGGCGGGATTGGTATGCGCTATCGCCTGTACTCCCGCCTTGGCTTACCGGGCGGCACCATCACGCGTATTTTCTCGCTGAGTATCACCACCAACTGGCTGGGGTATATCCTGCTCGGCGGGGTGATTTTCACCATTGGCGTGGTGCAGCTGCCTGCGCACTGGTACATCGATGAGGCCACCCTGCGCATTCTGGGCATCGTACTGCTGCTGATCATCGCCGCCTACCTTTGGGCCTGCGCCTTTGCCAAACGTCGTCATATGACCATTAAAGGACAGAAGCTGGTGCTGCCGTCATGGAAGTTTGCCGTCCTGCAAATGGTGGTTTCCAGCGCCAACTGGATGGCGATGGGAGCCATTATCTGGCTGTTGATTGGCGAAGATGTGAATTACTTCTTCGTGCTGGGCGTGCTGCTGGTAAGCAGTATTGCCGGGGTAATTGTGCATATTCCGGCGGGGATCGGCGTGCTGGAAGCGGTGTTTATCGCGCTGCTTGCGGGGGAGCATGTGTCTCACGGGACGATTATCGCTGCCCTGCTCGCGTACCGCATGATCTACTACTTCCTGCCGCTGGCGCTGGCAACGATCTGTTATCTGGTGCTGGAGAGTCGGGCGAAGAAGCTGCGCGCGAAGAACGAGAAGGCGATGGCAAAATAAAAGCAAAACGGCAACTTCGTTGCCGTTTTTAGGGTTTGTTCCCTCTCCCTGTGGGCTGA